>NZ_CP049865.1:305991-611983 GCF_011393335.1 Propioniciclava coleopterorum
CCTGCTCGCTCAGCTTGGCCGAGCCGGAGATGAAGAACTCGATGTTGCCGCCCATCTTCTCCTTCAGCGAGGAGAAGACCAGCTTGTCGGCGATCTTGTAGGCGATGCCCATCGCGAACGGCAGCGGCTTGCCCTCGAGGCGGTACGGGCGCGACTCGCGGCCCACCGCGAACGCCCAGCGGGCGATCTTCGCCTTCACGCCCGTGGCCGTCTTGGCCTTCACCGCGTTGCGCACCTTCTCGAAGATGCGGGGGGCGCCGCACATGAAGCTGGGGTGGGTCTCGCCCAGGCCCGGGACGATCTGCTCGAGTCGGCCGTCGACCACGGACGCGAACCCGATCTGCAGCTGGATCATCATGACGGCCTTGCCGAACACGTGGCTCAGCGGCAGCCAGAAGTACTGCAGCGAGTCCGGACCGATGATCTCGAGCTGGTCGACCGCGACGCCCTCGTAAGTCCAGTTGCTGTGCAGCAGTTCGACGCCCTTGGGCAGGCCCGTGGTTCCGGAGGTGTAGATGAGGGTCGCCAGCGAGTCGGGGCGGGTCGCCGCCACGGCGTCCTCGACCGCGCGCGGGTTCTCGGCCAGGTGCGCCCGGCCCTTCTCGCGGAGGGCGTCCAGGCTGTAGGCGTCCTCGTCGCTGCCGTCGAGCAGGATGGCCGCGCGCAACTGCTCGGCGCCGACGAGCTCGCGGAGCTTGGCCAGCTGCTCGGGGTTCTCCGCGACGAAGAAGTGCGAGTCCGAGTGCGTGATGATGTGGGCGAACTCCTCGCCCTGGGTGTTCGGGTACACCGTCGTGGTCGCGCCGCCGGCGCAGTTCGTGGCCAGGTCCATGAGGACCCACTCGATGCGCGTGTTGGACGCGATGGCGACGCGTTCCTCCGGCTGCAGGCCCAGGGCGAGCAGGCCCGCGGCGATCTCCCAGACGATGTCGCGCGTCCGGCGCCAGCTCAGGCTGACCCAGTCGCCGTGGTCGTCGGGATAGCGGAACGCCTCGTTGTTGGGCGTCGCTTCCACTCGCCCGCTGAACATCGCCCCGACCGTGGGTGGCCGGTTGTCGAGCACGTGCTGGATGTCGGTCATCGTCGATCCTTTCCAGGGCCTGCCGTCTCCGCCCCCGTTCATCGTTGCGTCAGTCTAGGGGGCAACAACCGCGAACGCCCCTGTGCACCCGCCGATTCCGGTCCGCGGGTCGCGCTCGCGCGCTACGTTGAGCGGACTGGAGGCGGGCGATCCTTCGACCGGCGGTGGTCGCCGGGCGGCCGCCGTGGCCGTCCCTCGAACCGTGGACCCGCGCTCCGCGCCGAGGCTGTCATGAGGATGTGGGTACGGGCCGGGTTCCTCCTGGTCGCGACGCTGCTGCTCGCCGGATCGGGGTGCCGGGCGACCCTGCTGCTGCCGATCGCGTGGCCGTGCGCCCTCCCCTGGGTGTGCTGGGGATACACCGCGTTCCTGGGCGTCCTGCTGCTCACCCGGGCGGTCACCGGCTGGCCGGCGGTCGCCCTGGCCGCCCTGTCCGGGATCCCCGCGGGCATCGGGCTGAGCCGGGTCGGCTACGTCGCGGACGTGGCCGGGATGGCGCTGTGGGGCACGGGCGTCGTCCTGGCGATCGCCGTCCCGGTCAGCCTGGCCGTCTTTCCCGCCCGCCGCCGGAACTGCGTGGGAGCCGCCCTGTCCTGCGTCCCGCTGCTCACCGCCTTCCTGCTCAACCCCTACGCCGCCCACGCGTCCTGGCCGGCCTGGACCGCCATGGCCCTCCTGATGGGAATGGTGTTCGGGTTGGCGCGGCTCACGGTGAGTGGGGTGCGTCGCCTCGCCGACCGTCCGGGCTCGGTCAGCGCGGCCGCGGCCCTGGCCTGCCCCATCGCCGCCCTGGCCACGGTCATGGCGGTCGCGACCTGGTGGCTCGGGTTCGCTCTCAAGGTCGGCTCCGTCCTCTGAGGGCACGCGGAGGCACCCTGGGGCGGCTCACCACCGCGGTGGAACGTGCCAATATCCCCGTCGGCGCAGGCTCCGGCGGCTAGAATGTCGACATGCCGAAAACGTCCGCCCGCTGGCTCAGCCAGGAGCAGCAGCTCGTGTGGCGGTCCTACCTCGACGCCGTCGCGAAGATCGACCGGCACCTCGACGATCGGCTGCGCCCGTTCGGACTCGACCTGGGCGAGTACGAGATCCTGGTGCGGCTGTCGGAGTCCGAGGGTCGGCAGATGCGGATGTCCGACCTGGCGGCGGCCGCGCGGCAGTCCCGCTCGCGCCTCACGCACACCGTCACCCGCATGGAGCGCAAGGGCCTGATCCTGCGCACCCCCTGCCCGGACGACCGCCGCGGCGTGGTGGCCGAGCTCACCGAGGCGGGTCTGGACCTGCTGCGGGACGCCGCCCCCGAGCACGTCGCCTCGGTGCGCGACGTGTTCATCGACGCGGTCGAGCCGTCCGATTTCGCGGCCCTGGGACGCGCCATGGCGGCCGTGAACGCCGTGACACACTGACGCGGTGACCGTGACCAGCCGCAACCCCGGGGCGGCGGCGTCCGACCCTGCCACCGCGCTTCCCGGCGTCGACGCGACCACCCTGACCCGCGGGTTGTACTCCACCGACGCCTCCCTGTACCGCGTGGTGCCCGCCGGGGTCGCCGTGCCGCGCGATCGCGCGGAACTGGAGGCCCTGGTGGACGCCGCCCGCGCCGCCGGCGTCCCGCTGACGCTGCGCGGGGCCGGCACCTCGTGCGCGGGCAACGCGGTCGGGCCGGGCGTCGTCGCCGACGTCGCCCGCCACCTGACCGTCATCCACGAGCTGGACGCCGACGCCGCGCTCGCCGTCGTCGACCCGGGCGTGGTGCAGGACGTGCTGTCGCGCCGCGCCCAGACCGTGGGGCTCCGCTTCGGGCCCGACCCGTCCACGTTCACCCGCTGCACCATCGGCGGCATGATCGGCAACAACGCCTGCGGCCCGCGCGCCCTGGGCTACGGCCGCACCTCCGACAACGTGGTCGCCCTCGACGTCATCACTGGGACCGGCGAGCGGCTCACTCTCGACTCCCGGACCGACCTGCGGGCGTCGGACTCCCCCACGCTGCGCGCCCTGCACGCGCTCGTCATGGCCAACCTCGGCGTGATCCGCACCCAGTTCGGCCGGTTCGGCCGGCAGGTCTCGGGCTACTCGCTCGAGTGGCTGCTGCCTGAGAACGGCTTCGACGTCGCCAAGTTCCTGGCCGGCACCGAGGGCACGCTCGCGGTCGTCACCCGCGCGACGGTGCGCCTCGTCGCCGACGCGCCCTTCACGACCATGGTGGCGCTCGGCTACCCGACCATGCCGGACGCCGCGGACGCGATGCCCGCGATCCTGCCGTTCCGGCCCACCGCCGTGGAGGGCATGGACGCCCGCATCGTCGACGTCGTCCGGCGCACGCTCGGCGCGGGGGCGGTGCCGCCGCTGCCGGCCGGCGAGGGCTGGGTGTTCGTCGAGCTCACCGACGACGACGAGGCCCGCCTGCTGGAGCGGGCCGACGCGCTGCTCGCGACGTCCGGCTGCCTGGAGGGCGAGGTCGTCACCGACACGGCCAAGGCCGACCGGCTGTGGAAGATCCGCTCCGACGGCGCCGGCCTGGCGGGGGTGAGCCTGGCGCGTCCGGCGTACGCGGGCTGGGAGGACGCCGCGGTCCCGCCCGAGAAACTCGGCGACTACCTGCGCGACTTCGACGCCCTGCTGGTCGAGCACGACCTGGAGGGGCTGCCGTACGGCCACTTCGGCGACGGCTGCGTCCACTGCCGCATCGACTTCCCGCTCACCCAGGTCGACGACGGCGGCGCCCGCTACCGGGCCTTCGTCGAGGCGGCGGCCGCGCTGGTGGCGTCCTACGGCGGCTCCCTGTCCGGCGAGCACGGCGACGGGCGGGCCCGCTCCGAACTGCTGGCCACCATGTACTCCCCCGAGGCGATCGCGCTGTTCGGGCAGGTCAAGGCGATCTTCGACCCCGACGGGCTGCTCAACCCGGGCGTGCTGGTCGACCCGGCCGGCGTGGACGCCGACCTGCGCGCCCCGCAGGTGCGCCGCTCGCCGCTGTTCCTGGCCGACCCCGGCTTCGTCGAGGACGTGCACCGGTGCACCGGCGTCGGCAAGTGCGTGGCGGCGAACCTGTCGGGTGTCATGTGCCCCAGTTGGCAGGCGACCCGCGAGGAGAAGGACTCCACCCGGGGCCGCGCGCGCATCCTGCAGGAGATGATCAACGGCACGCTGGTGACCGACGGCTGGCGCAGCCCCGAGGTGCACGAGGCGCTCGACCTGTGCCTGTCCTGCAAGGGGTGCTCGCGCGACTGCCCCACCGGCACCGACATGGCCGCCTACAAGTCGCGGGTGCAGTACGAGGCGTTCAAGGGACGCCCGCGCCCCCTGGACCACTACTCGATGGGCTGGCTGCCGCGCTGGGGCCGGCTGGTCAGCAGCAACCCCGTCCTGCCGCGGCTCGCCAACGCCGTGCTGCAGACGCCGCTGCTCTCCGGCCTGGCCAAGCGGCTCGCCGGGGTCGACGCCCACCGGGGCATGCCGCGGTTCGCCCCCGGATCGCGCCGGGCCGCCGCGCGCCGCTCGGTGGAGGGGAAGGTCGGCGCCAAGGGCGAGGTCGTCCTGTGGGTCGACTCGTTCTCGGACGCCTTCGCCGGCGACCACGTCGCCACCACCGCCGCCGTGCTGCTGGCCAACGGCTGGACGCCCCGGCTGCTGGAGCGCAAGGCCTGCTGCGGGCTGACCTGGATCACGACCGGCCAGCTCGACGGCGCCACCCGGGAACTGCGCAACGCCACCGACGTGCTCCACCCCCACGTGGCGCGCGGGCTGAAGGTCGTCGGCACCGAGCCCAGCTGTCTGGCGGTGTGGCGCTCGGACGCCCTCGAGCTCATCCCGGACGACCGGCGCGTGGCCGAGGTCGCGGCGTCGGTGATGACCCTGGCGGAGTTCCTGGACGCCGACGCCGCCTTCGAGGTGCCCGACCTGTCCGGCCACACCATCGTCGCCCAGCCGCACTGCCACGAGGCGTCGGTCATGGGGTGGGCCGCCGAGGCGTCCCTGCTCGCCAAGACGGGCGCGAAGGTCGTCAAGGTGCAGGGCTGCTGCGGCCTGGCCGGCAACCACGGCATGATCGCGGGCCACTACGACTTCTCGGTGTCGGTGTTCGGCACCAACCTCGGCCCCGCCCTGGACGCCGCCGGCCCCGACGCGATCGTGCTCGCCGACGGGTTCTCCTGCCGCACCCAACTGGAGGACCTGCGCGGCCTGCAGGCGCTGACGTTCGCCGAACTCCTGGCAGCTCATCACTCCTGAGATGAACGAGCGACTGCGTCTGCCAACTCTCTGGCAACCGCCCCGAACCAAGTGAGCCACTTCTTCAAGTAACCTTGCTCCGACAAGGGGAGACGAGTTAGGTTGCCTGGGACAACGACGGTCCCGAGATCACTGGACATGCCCTGGGAAGTAGGGATGCACCAGCCCCCCTGACACTGGCGACGCTGCTGTCGGCGAGTGAAAGGTACATCTCATGCCCGGAATGGCGCCTCCGCCCCATGGAGGCCAGAACCACGATCCGCAACGCCCTCAGCCAGGTGGCTCCGGCGGCTCACCCTGGGGCGGGCAGCAGCCGCCGCAATACCAGGGGCAGCAACCGGCCTCTCCATACCAGGGACAGCAGCCGCCTCATCTCCAGGGGCAACAGCCGCCCCCGCCGTACTACGCGCAACAGCCGCCCCCGCCGTACTACGGGCAACAGCCGCCCCCGCAGCACCAGGGACAGCCGCCTCACTACCCAGGTCAGCAGCCCCAGTACTTCATGGCACCGCCTTCCCAGGCGCCCAAGCGCCCGTGGTACAGGTTGAAGCGCACGTGGTTCATCGGTGTTCCCGTACTCCTGTTCATCCTGATGAATCCTGTAGGCGGCGGGGCAGGCTCGACACCCACCGCCGCGACCCCGCCGGCCGTCGCCGGAACGGCTGTCAAGCAGTCCGCGCCGCCTGAGGTGCTCAACGTCACCGCCGACCAACTGCTCGATGCGCTCGAGGCCAACGCTCTCAAGGCATCCGAGACCTACCTCAACAAGCGCGTGCGCATCGAGGGCAGGCTCAGCAATGTCGACGCATCGGGCAAGTACTTCTCCCTATCCCGGTCGGACGACTCCTTCACGTTCAAGCGCATCAGGCTCTACATCGAACCCGAGCACCGTGAGACGGTGATGCATTTCACCGCGGATCAGACCGTCGCCGCCACCGGCACCATCTCCGACGTGGACGACTCCTTCGGCTACACCATCCAGGTCGAGTCGATCGGCTAGGTGTGCTGACCGGCGGGCGTAGTGGAGGACGATGACGACACCCCCTGATCGGTGAACGCGAGGAAGGATGTCCGCGGTTCAGCGGGACACGGGGCAGGGCCGTTCGATCGGTTGGTCGTCCGTGTCCCACGCTCACGCGATTGGTAGCGTGTCGCCGGTGTCTGCCACGATCCACACTCCCCCTGCCGCCAATGATGCCCGGGCCGTGCTCACGGGCTGGAGGTCACCCGCCACCTCGCAGGAGTCGCTGCGGCAGGCGTACCTGGCGTTCCTGGACGCCCGCCCCGACGCCACGCTGCGCACGTGCGCGCCGGGGCACCTCACCGCGTCCGCCGTGGTGTTCAGCCACGACCTGTCCCAGGTGGCGCTGGTGCTGCACGGCATCGTCGGGGCGTGGATCCAGCCGGGTGGGCACATCGAACCCGACGACGCGACGCTGGCCGACGCCGCCCGCCGCGAGGTGCGGGAGGAACTCGGCCTCGACGTCGAGCCGGTCGGGCCGGTGATGCTGGACGTCCACCCCATCACCTGCCGCGGCTACACCGCCCAGACCCGCCACCTGGACGTCCGGTTCGCGGCGCGCGCCCGGCCGGGTGCGGCGCTGGTGTGCTCGTCCGAGTCGAACGACGTGGCCTGGTGGCCGGTCGACGCGCTCCCCGAGGGCACGTTCGACGAGGTCCGTGAGTTGATCGCCCTGGGGCACGCCCGGCTGCGCGGCTGACACCTCCCCGGCGGGCTCGGGTGGTCGGCGTGCCGCCCGCGCGGCCTATACTGGTGCGCGATTCCCAACCTCTCTTCAAGGACGGTCCATGCCCGAGTTCGTGTTCAACATGCACAACGTGCGCAAGACGCTGGGTGAGAAGCTCATCCTCGACAACGTCACGCTGTCCTTCTACGAGGGCGCGAAGATCGGCGTCGTCGGCCCGAACGGCGCGGGCAAGTCCACCATGCTCAAGATCATGGCCGGGCTGGAGAAGCCCAACAACGGCGAGGCGATGCTCGGCAAGGGCAAGACCGTCGGCATCCTGCAGCAGGAGCCGCCGCTGACCGAGGACAAGACGGTCATCGAGAACATCGAGGAGGCCGTCGCCGAGACCAAGGGCATGCTCGACCGCTTCAACGCGATCGGCATGGAGATGGCCGAGCCGGACGCCGACTTCGACGCCCTGATGGAGGAGATGGGCACGCTGCAGACCGAGCTGGACCACCGCAATGCGTGGGACCTGGAGAGCCAGCTCGAGCAGGCGATGGACGCGCTGCAGTGCCCGCCCGGCGACACCCCGGTCAACATTCTCTCGGGCGGCGAGCGCCGCCGCGTCGCGCTGTGCAAGCTGCTGCTCGAGGCGCCCGACCTGCTGCTGCTCGACGAGCCGACCAACCACCTGGACGCCGAGAGCGTGAGCTGGCTCGAGGGCCACCTCAAGAACTACGCCGGCGCCGTTCTGGCCGTCACGCACGACCGGTACTTCCTCGACAACGTGGCGCAGTGGATCTGCGAGATCGACCGCGCCAAGCTGCACCCCTACGAGGGCAACTACTCCACCTACCTGGAGACCAAGCGCTCCCGGCTGCAGGTCGAGGGCAAGAAGGACGCCAAGCGCGCCAAGATCCTGGAGCGCGAGCTGGAGTGGGTGCGCGCCAACCCGAAGGCCCGCCAGGCCAAGAACCGCGCCCGACTGGCCCGCTACGAAGAGTTGGCGGCCGAGGCCGAGCGCAACCGCACGCTCGACCTGGCCGAGATCAACATCCCGGCCGGCCCGCGTCTGGGCTCGGATGTGCTGGAGGCCAAGCACCTGGTCAAGGGCTTCGGCGACCGCGTCCTGATCAACGACCTGAGCTTCTCGCTGCCGCGCGCCGGCATCGTCGGCATCATCGGCCCCAACGGCGTCGGCAAGACCACGCTGTTCAAGATGGTCACCGGCTCCGAGCAGCCCGACGGCGGCGAGCTCAACGTCGGCAAGACCGTCTCGTTCAGCTACGTCGACCAGAACCGCTCCGGCATCGACCCCAAGAAGAACGTCTGGGAGGTCGTGTCCGACGGTCTGGACTTCATCAAGGTCGCCAACTTCGAGATGCCCAGCCGCGCCTACGTGGCCTCCTTCGGCTTCAAGGGCCCCGACCAGCAGAAGCTGGCCGGCGTGCTGTCCGGTGGCGAGCGCAACCGCCTCAACCTGGCGCTGACGCTCAAGCAGGGCGGCAACGTGCTGCTGCTCGATGAGCCCACCAACGACCTCGACGTCGAGACCCTGCAGAGCCTCGAAGACGCCCTGCTGGAGTTCCCCGGCTGCGCCGTGGTCATCTCCCACGATCGGTGGTTCCTGGATCGCGTCGCGACCCACATCCTCGCGTGGGAGGGCACCGACGAGAACGAGGCCAACTGGTTCTGGTTCGAGGGCAACTTCGCCGACTACGAGCAGAACAAGGTCGCCCGTCTGGGCGCCGAGGCGGCCCGCCCGCACGCGAGCAAGCACCGCCGCCTCACGCGCGACTGACCCCCGCCGGACACCCCGGTACCGCTGGACCACGGATGGCCCGCCCTCGCGGCGGGCCATCCGTCGTCATGGCGGCACCTCCACCGCGCCGAAGTGGGTGCGTCGGTAGCGCTGGTGCCGTCGGCGCGGCCACGGGCCTCGAACACCCGCCTCGACGGTCGACACCTAGGCGGGCACGGCCTCCGTCTCGGACACCTCCGCGTCGGCGTCCGACTCGCGCTCCTGCGCCTGCGCGGCCGCCTCGTGCCGCTCGAGCGAGGTGATGCGCTCGGCCTCGGCGTCCGACTCCCAGGGATCGCTCGCCTCGGGCCGCGCGGACGCCCGCCGGAACGTGCTGGCTCCCCGGCGCAGGTCGTGGGCGACCCACCCCGCCTCGATGGTGTAGGCCTCCCGCTGGACGCCGGACTCGTCGGTCCACCGATCCAGCCGCAGCCGACCCGCCACGATCACCGCGTCGCCCTTGCGGACGCTGTCGCGGACGTTGGCGGCCAGACGCCGCCAACACGTCACCCGGTACCAGGCGGTGGGCAACTCCACCCACGCCCCGTTGCGCTGCACTGCCGGGGTGCACGCGAGCGTGAACGTCGCCCGCCCCACGTACTCCTCGTGGTCGCGCCAGTCGACCTCGCCACCGACGTTGCCGTTGATCACGATCTCCGCTTCCATCTCCGCGCCTCTCTGCTCGCTGGGTGCCCGCAGGTTAGGCAGGAGCGAGCCCGCCGCGTCAGCGTCGCGGAGACCTGTGGACAACCCCAGCGCGCCGCCGCACGAGGTGGTCACCGGGAGGCCGCCGACGTGGCAGGCCGAACGGGACACCACAGCCGCGTGGCGGTCGGGGCCCCCTCGCCGCGGGCGACGGTGGGGCGTCAGACGGCGCGCTGCACGGCGGTCCGCGCCTCGGCGAGCCGCTCGAGTTCGGCGCGCACCGGGGCCAGCACCTCGGCGTCCACCACCGTGCCGACGGACGCCGTGAGCGCCTGGCGGGCCTGGCGCTGCTTGACGCGGGCGCCCGCCTCCACGAACACGCGGCTCAGCAGGCCCAGCACGATGCCCAGGCCGGCGCCGCCGAGCAGCAGCAGGGTCGGCACGGGCCAGCCCTGCCACGTCACCTGGGGCACCTCCATCGGCACCTGCAGCAGCCCGAGGATCAGGGGCAGCAGCAGCCAGACCCCGCCCACCACCATCGCGACGATCCCCAGCCACTGCAGGATCGTGACCAGGACCCACCAGCCGCGGCCGGCGTCCATGCGCAGGTCCGTCGCCGCGACCGCGCGGTCGAGCCGATCGGCCAGGACGCGCTGGTCGCCCCGCGCGGCCGCCCGGACGCGCTCGGCCCAGCCGCGCGGGATGCCCGCGGTGGCGGTGTCCATGAGGTGCCGCAGCGCCCCGTCGAGCCGGGCCCGCTGCACGGTGTTGGCCTGCGGCAGGGAGGTGCGGCTCACCTCGGTCGGGGCGAGTTCCTTGCGGCGGTCCATCCGCAGCGCGCGCAGGGGGTCGGGTTTGAAGCGCCGCAGCCACGTGACGAGCGGCCAGCCGGTCGCCAGCGTGCCCCGATGCCGCCACGCCTTGAGGACGCCCTCGGTCACCAGCGGCACGCCCGCGGCGTCCGCCACCGAGGCGTACAGCCGGTCGATCTCGCCGCGGCTGAGCTGGGGCACCGCGCCGGTCCCGAGCGCCGCGGACAGGCCGGTGGCGTCGCGGGTAACGTCGGCGGCGAAGCGGCGCGCGGTGATCGCCTTGTCGCGGGCCGCCCGGTCGACCAGTTCGCGAAGCTCGTCCATCCCCTCGCCCGTGAGCGCCGACACCGCCACCAGCGGCGAGTCGGCCAGCCCCTCGGAGTCGAGCAGGCGGCGCAGGTCGGCCAGCGCGGCGCGGCGCTGCTCGGGGCCCAGGCGGTCCGCCTGGTTGAGCGCCACGGCCATCACCGACGCGTGCCCGGCCAGGGGCTTGAGGTAGCCGTCGTGCAGGGCACCGTCGGCGTACTTCTGCGGGTCGACGACCCACACCAGCATGTCGACGAGCTTCACGAGCCGGTCGACGGTCACGCGGTGCGAGGTCTCGGTGGAGTCGTGGTCGGGCAGGTCGAGGAGCACCAGTCCGTCCGGCACGCCGGGCTGGGACGTGATGAGGTGGCGGCGCCCGACCTCGAGCCAGTCCAACAGCGGGCTGGGCAGTTCCGCCCCCAGGCCACGGCCATGGCCTCGCTGGTGGTGGGGCGGGTGACTCCGGGCTTGGCGAACTGCGTGCCCGACAGCGCGTTGAACAGGCTCGACTTGCCCGAGCCCGTCGCGCCGGCCAGCGCGATGACCGTGTGGTCGCCGGCGATCGCGAGCCGCCTACCGGCCCGGTCGATCAGGGCGTCAGCGGGGGCCAGCACCTCCTCGGGGACGCGGCCCCGGCTCAGCTCGACGGCGCGGTCCAGCGCGGTGAGGCGCGCGGCCAGCCCGGGCGCGGGCGGCTTACCGGCCTTCACGGGGCACCTCGACCTGGACGCCCTCGGCGTGCTCCACCGGGTCCAGCACCGCGCCGGTCACCGGAGGCGCCTCCGGCGGCGGCAGCGCGCGGGTCGCGCCGGGGGTGAGCGCGTCCGGTGTGGTCGCACCGGCGAGGGCGGGGTCGCCCTGCGCCTGCGCCGTCACGTCGGCGACGGCCGCCCGGATCGCGGCGGCCTGCTCGGGGTCGACCCCCGTGGCCGCCAGCGCCCGGTCGTAGCGGGACAGTTCACCGGCCAGGAGGCCCTCGATGCGGGCGTCCAACTGCTCCTTGGCCTGCTTGGTGAGGCGGCGCACGGTGTCCTCGCCGAACACGGCCTCCAGCAGCCGCTGCGCCAGCACGGCCGTGCCGCCGGCCACGCCGACCTCGGCGCCGGTGATGCCGCCGGTCTGGCTGAAGACGAGGATCATCAGCGCGACGCCGACGCCGTTGACGCCGAGGGCGAGGTACCGCGCCGTGGACCGCTTCGACGCGCCCACCTCGCTGACCAGGCCGAGCACGTCGCCCTGCCAGTCGCGGATCGACTCCGCGACGTGGGCCGGGAAGTCGGGCGAGGTGCGGCTGAGGTCCTCCCGGGTGCCCGCGAGGATCGCCCGGCCGGCCGGATGCGCCGCCCAGGACGCCTCCGCGCGCTCGGCGGCGGCGTCCCCCTCCTCGCGGACGAACGCCTCCAGCCCGGACTCGACGGCCATCTTCACCTCGTTGACCTGGCGGGGCTCGCCGCGCAGCGTCGCCATCATCCGGTCGCGCAGCCAGCCGATCTTCTGCTCCACGGCCCGCATGAACTCGCCGGTGCCGACGAAGTCCTGCCAGCGGGACAGCACCTCCCCGCGCAGCAGCGAACCGTCGGCGGTCTGGACGGCCACGGTCCGGACGGCTTCGTTGAAGGAGCGGTCCGCGTCGCCGCGGAGCTGCTCCAGGGAGGCGACCTCGGCGTCCACGGCGTCCGCAACGCCGGGGGCGGTGCGCACCAACGAGCCGATCGCCCCGTCCAGGGTCTGCAGGACGACCGCCTGCCGGCTGGCCTGGTCGGCGGCCAGGGTGGCCAGCCACGTGCGGATCGGCGCGACGGCGGAGTCGGGCAGCAGCCCGCGCTCGTCCACGGCCGTCTCGGGGACCGCGAACAGCGGCGAGCGACCCAGACCCCGCTCCACCATCAGCGACCCCAGGTGCGGCGGCACCTCGATCATGGCCGCGGGGGCACGCGGTCGAGCACGACCGCGACGGCGGCGGAGCGCTCCGCCGCGGAGCGGAGGTAGTCCCACGGCACGGCGTCGGCGTAGCGGGCCGCCGACGTGACGAACAGCCACAGGTCGGCCGCGGCGAGCAACTGCGCGGCCAGGGCGCGGTTCTCCTGGACGACCGAGTCCACGTCGGGGGCGTCCAGCAGCGCCAGCCCGCGCGGCAGGGAGGAGTCGGGCACGAGTTGCAGGGTGCCGGTGTCGTTGGCTTGGTCGCGGCTGCGGGCCAGCCCCGGCAGGATCCGGTCGGACTCGAAGTACTCCAGGTCGTCGGGGTGGTGCACCAGGACGGGGCTGCGCGTCGTGGGCCGGATGACGCCGGGTCGGGACACCACCCGTCCGATCAGCGAGTTCACCAGCGTCGACTTGCCCGCGCCGGTGGATCCCCCGATGACGGCCAGCAGTGGGGCGTCGAGCGTCGCCAGCCGGGGAAGGACGTAGTCGTCGAGTTGGGTGACCATGGCGCGCGCCCGGTCGGTCGCGGCCTGGGAGGCGGGGAGCGCCAACGGGAGCCGCACGGCGGCCAGCGCCGCCCGGAGTCGCGTCAGGGCCTCGGTCAGCGCGGCAGTGCTCATGGACTCCTACCCTCTCGGTGGCCCCCAGCGGGGGTCAACCGGTGAATACCCCGGGGAGCCTACCTGTCCGGGCAGGAACGACGCGGGGATTTGCCCCGATCCCGGCGGGCCCCAGGGGCCGACGGCCTCGGCCCGCCGCTTGCGGCGGCGGAACCACGCCGGCAGCTTGGGCAGTTGCACCTTCTGCGTCGCCGGGTCGGTGATCGCGATCGGGGCCAGGTCGCGCGCCCGATCCAGCAGGGCGCGGGCGCGCACGTCGCCCCCGTCGTCGACCGTGCCCAGCAGCTGGGCGTCGCGGAGGTAGGCGAGCTCGCTCATCGTGCGCTGGATCCGCAGGGTCGCCACCATGGCGCGCCACCCGTAGGTGATCGAGATGAAGAAGCTGGCCCAGCGCGTCCGCTGGCGGGCGAACAGCGGCACGACGGACGCCGGGAGCCACCCCATCGAGACGTAGTCGTCCAGGCGGTCGCGCAGGAGTCTCCCCTGCGCCAGCACGGTCCTGACGAGGTGGATCGCGATGCTGAGCGCGATGACCCAGCCGATGATCGCCATCAGCGTGTCGTCCATGCCGACGCTGGCGAAGAAGTTGAACATCATGTGGCCCAGGGACGCGGCCAGGTAGCCACCCAGCGGGGCCAGGATGCGGACGATCTTGCTCTGCGCGCGCAGGCCGATGATGAACCCCAGGGCGAGCAGGGTGGTGAACAGGGGATGCCCGAACGCGGTCTTGACGCCGCGCAGGAAGACGATCTGGTGGAGGGCGTCCTCGGGGTTGCCCGTGCCGATGGTGACCGAGGAGTACACGATCGCGCGGCTGTAGTAGAGGATGTTCTCGGTGAACGCGAAGCCCGCGGCGGACAGCCCGGCGAGCGTGACGGCCTGCAGCTTGGACACCACCCGGTACCGCAGCGCGATGGCGATGGCGAACAGGACGGTCGCCTTGGTGGCCTCCTCCACGAAGGGGCCACGAACACCGCCGCACGCGCGCCGGTGGCGGGGTCGTTGGGGCCGACGATCGCCATCTGCTGGCCGGCCCACGTGTTCAGGAACATGGACGCCGCGGTCGACACCGCCGCCCCCCAGCCCAGCGCGAGGTACCACAGGCCGAGCCGCATCGGGCGGAAGCGGTCCAGCGCCACGAACAGCACCACCCACACGGCCAGCGTCGGCACCGCGAGCGTCGCCGATCGCTTGATCGCGCTCAGGTTGAGCCCCGGGACCTCGCCGCCGCCCTCGGTCGGGGTGGGCTGAACCGAGATGTGGTACATCCAGTACAGGCAGCCCGCGTAGACCAGCGTGGCGCCGAGGATCAGCCACAACCAGGGGTTGCGCAGCAGCCGCACGGCCCAGTGCCGCGGCGCCTCGGCGGCGTCCACCGGAAGGCCGTTGGCGCGCAGCGCGCGCACCTCGAGCGTGTCCGACGTCATGGGCCCAAGGGTAGCGGCGCCGCCAACCGGGGCGTCCGGGCCGTCCGTGGGCGCCGGTTCAGCGCCCGGCGCGCCTCCTGCTCACCCGGACCGTGCGCCGCGGGTCCAACGGCGTCCACCCCTGGCGGGGGTCTTGACCCGCCCGACGCGCCGTGTTTACCCTGGCGGAACGCAGTTCCTATGGGCGGAACAAAGGAGATCCCCGATGGCTGCAGCCACAACACCGGACCACGACGACCCGGCCATCGCGCTGGCCGATCGGGTCCTGCAACTGACCGAGGACCGGGAGCTCGACGGGGCGGTCCGGTACTACGCCCCCGGGGCGGTGCTGGAGTTCCCCGGCGGCGTCCGCTACGGCTCGGTCCACGACCTGGCCGACGGCGCGCGCGGCCGCTACCGGTTCGTCCGGAAGGTCAGGCAGGACTTCGTCGTCGCCACCCGGGGGCAGAACAGGTGGTGACCTGCATGGGGACTCTCTACGGAGAGGACCTCGCCGGGAACGCGTTCGAGGACATCCGGTTCATCGACGTGTTCCGCATCAACGACGGCCTGATCACGCATCAGCTCGTCTGGAACGACCTCGCCGCGCTGGGCATCGTGCCCGCCACCCCTCGGCACCCGGGTGATCGGAAGGACCCATCATGAAACGACTCGCCTCGGCGGCCGCGGCCGCGCTGGCCCTCACACTCTCGCTCGCCGCCTGCACCGCCGGCCCGGCCGCCCCCGCCCCCGCGCCGACCACGGCCCCGGGCGCCACCACGGCCGCGCCGCCCAAGGCGGCGGAGGTCACCTGGGTCGCGCCCAGCGCGGTCTTCCTGCCCAAAGAGGAGGTCGCCGCCTACGCGGTCGCCGTCGAGATGGGCTACTACAAGGAAGAGAACCTCACGGTGAAGGCGATCAACGCCGACGGCTCGGTCGCCGCCGTGCAGGCCGTCGGCGCCGGCTCCGGCTCGGTCACCCCCTCCGATCTCGGCGCCGGACTCTCCGGCGTGGCCAAGGGCGCCCCGGTCAAGGTGATCGGCGGGCTCGTCACCACCTGGCCGTGGAGCATCGCCGTCCCCGAGGGCTCCCCCATCACCGATGCCAAGGGCCTGGCCGGCAAGAAGATCGGCGTGATCTCCCTGGCCTCGGGCAGCGCGCCGTTCGCGCGCGCCTTCCTGCAGGCCGGCGGCGTGGACCCCAACCAGGTGCAGCTCCTGCCGGTCGGCCTCGGCTCGCAGGCCGCCACCGCGCTCACCAGCGGCGCCGTGGACGCCCTCGCGCTGTTCAACCAGGCCTACAGCACCCTGGAGTCCAGCGGCATCGAGCTCTCCTACCTGAAGAACCCGGCCGACTTCGACGGCATCCGCTCCCTCAGCTTCACGGCGAACGCCGGTCAGCTCGACGCGGATCCCAGCGTCTTCGAGCGCTTCCTGCGCGCGACCTACAAGGGCATGACCTTCTCGGCCAAGCACCCGGACAAGGCGCTGGAGATGGGCTACAAGGTGTTCCCGCAGATCCTGGGCGGCAAGGACAAGGCCAGCCGGTTCGACGCCGACCTCGCCAGCCTCAAGGCCTGGCTCGCGGACGCCACCCCGCCCGAGTCCGAGCTGCTGACCTACCAGTGGGGCGACATCCCCTCCGGTGACTGGGACGTGACGCAGCAGTACGCGATCGACGCCGGCCAGATCCCCGGCAAGGTCGACCTGGCGAAGATCTGGTACCCCTCGCTGCTCAAGGGCGCCAACGACTTCGACCGCAAGGCCGTCCTCGCCCAGGCCGACGCCTACAAGCCCTGATCCCGCTCACCGCAAAGGACCCACGATGACCGAACAGCCGACCGGAGCGGGCGCCGCGGCGTCCGACGCCGGCCCGTGCATCGCCGTGCAGGACCTCGACAAGGTCTACCGCACGCGCACCGGGGACGAGACGCAGGCGCTCAGCGACATCTCGCTCGACGTCCGCTACGGCGAGTTCGTGTCCATCGTGGGTCCGTCGGGGTGCGGCAAGACCACGCTGCTCAAGATCCTGGCCGGTCTGATCCCGCGGTCCTCGGGGACCGCGGTCATCGCCGGCCAGGAACTGCGCGGCCCGCTGCCCCAGGTGGGCATGGTGTTCCAGTCGGCGACGCTGCTGCCGTGGCGCACCATCTTCGGCAACGTCATGGTGCCCATCGAGATCCAGGGCCGCGAGCGGCGCCACTACGAGCAACGCGCCCGCGACCTGCTGCAGCTCGTGGGGCTGGACGGGTTCGAGGACAAGTACCCGCACGAACTCAGCGGTGGGATGCAGCAGCGTGCCGGCATCTGCCGGGCGCTGGTGCATGAGCCCAGCGTCATCCTCATGGACGAGCCCTTCGGCGCCCTGGACGCCATGACCCGCGAGTACATGAACATGGAACTGCTGCGGATCTGGGCCGAGTCGGGCTCGACCATCGTGCTCGTCACCCACTCGATCCCCGAGGCCGTCCTGCTGTCGGACCGCGTCGTGGTGATGACGCCGCGCCCGGGGAAGATCGCCGAGATCATCGACATCGACCTGCCGCGCCCCCGCTCGCTGTCGATGATGGCCACCAACGAGGCGGGCGTCTTCGTCGAACGGATCCGCGGCCACTTCAACGCCAGCGTCATCGACTGAGGCGTGCCATGCCCCGCACCCGACTCCAGCCGACCGACTCCCCGAAAGGAGACCCCATGGTCCTCGACACCCCGCGACGACGCGCCACCGCGCTCTCGACGCGGCCCGAGCTCGCCCTCATCCCGCTGACCTTCATCGTCGCGACGGGCCTGTGGGAGCTGATCGTCCGGGTGTTCGGCGTCCCCGCCTTCATCCTGCCGCCGCCCAGCGCGATCCTCGAGGCGCTGATCATGCAGCTGCAGCAGCCGATCTTCTGGCGGCACCTGGCCGTCACGACGCAGGAGACCCTGATCGGCTTCCTGATCGGCGTGGCCGTCGCGCTGGTGCTCGGCACGGCCATCTCGCAGCTGCGGCTGCTGGAGAAGACGATCATGCCCTTCGTGGTCGCCTTCCAGACCATCCCCAAGGTGGCGCTGGCCCCGCTGTTCGTCGTCTGGTTCGGGTTCGGCATGACGTCGAAGATCGTGATGGCGGCCGTGATCTCCTTCTTCCCGATGCTCGTCAACGTCATCGAGGGCCTCCGGTCGGCCGACCCCGCCCAGGTGGAGATGCTGCGCTCGTTCGGCGCCAAGCGCGGCCAGATCTTCCGGATGGTGCGCGTCCCCAACGCGATGCCGTTCTTCATGGCCGGCCTCGACATCGGCATCGTCTTCGCGATCCTCGGCGCGGTCGTCGGCGAGTTCATCGGCGCCCAGGAGGGCCTGGGCTACCTGCTGCTGCAGACCAACTACAACTTCGACATCGCCGGCATGTTCGCCGTCCTCATCGTCCTGTCCGCCATGGGGATCATCGCCCACGCCCTGCTCTCGTTCGTGCGCCGGAAGTTGGCATTCTGGGGCCCCCAGGAACAGGTGATTGGAGCATGACGGTGACCCTCGACCCGACGACCCACCCCGACACCGCGCCCACCCCGGGCGCCGAGACCCCCGACCGGGCCCGGACGCCCCGGCGAGCACCACGCGCGCCCTCCCCACCAGTGGGCTCGGCCGAGCGCTCCTGGTGCTGGACCACATGGCCGACAACGCGCCGAACGCCCAGGGCGTCTCCGCGGTCGCGCGGACCGTGGGGCTGCCCAAGACCGTGGTGCACCGCATCCTGAAGGAGCTCACCGCCAGCGGCTACCTCGACTTCGACCCGTCCGACCGGCAGTACACGCTCGGCCACCGCGCGCTCCAACTCGGGATGGCCACGCTCCGCAGCCGCGACGTCCCCGGGATCGCGCTGCCGTTCCTGCAGCGCCTCGTCGGCACCACGCGCGAGACGGCGACGCTGTCGGTGCGCCGGCACTGCGAGCGCACCTACATCCGGCAGGTGCTGTCCCCGCAGGAGGTGCGGATGTCGGTCACCCTCGGCGTCCCCTACCCGCTGCACGCCGGCTCCTCGTCGAAGGCCATCCTGGCCGCCCTGCCTCCGCACGAGGCCGACGCCTGCCTGTCCGGGGACCTGACGGCGCTCACCCCGAGCACCCTGGTGGACGCCGCGGCCCTGCGCCGCGACCTGGAGATCATCCGCGAGCGGGGCTGGGCCGAGTCGCTGGGCGAGCGGCAGGCGGACGCGGGCAGCGTCGCGGCGCCCCTGCGCACCGTGGACGGGGCCGTCTTCGGCTCCATCTCGCTGTGCGGCCCCGTCAGCCGGTTCACCGCCGCGCACACCGCCGAGCTCGGACCGCTGGTCCACGAGGCGGCCCACCAGATCTCGCAGGCGCTGGGCTACCTCGGCGACCTGTTCGGCCACGACTCCCCCGGAGCATCCTGAGCATGGCCGCCGACGGGCCCCTGACCGGCTTCCGCGTCCTCGACCTCGCCACGATCCTGGCGGGGCCGCTGTGCTGCCAGATCCTCGGCGACTACGGCGCCGACGTGGTCAAGATCGAGCATCCGCGCCGCGGCGACGCGATGCGCGGCCACGGGGAGCAGAAGGACGGCCACCCGCTGTGGTGGAAGGAGATCTCCCGCAACAAGCGGACCGTCGGGCTCGACATCTCCGTGGCGGAGGGCCGGGAGGTGCTGCTGGCCCTGGCCGCGGACGCCGACGTGCTGGTCGAGAGCTTCCGGCCCGGGACGCTGGAGCGCTGGGGGCTGGGCCCTGAGGTCCTGCTCGACGTCAACCCCGACCTGGTGATCGTCCGCATCTCGGGCTTCGGCCAGGCGGGACCCTACGCGGGCCGCGCCGGCTTCGGAACGCTCGCCGAGGCGATGAGCGGGTTCGCCCACCTGACCGGCGAGGCCGACGGCCCCCCGACGCTGCCGGCGTTCGGGCTGGCGGACTCGATCTGCGGGATCGCGGCGTCCTCCGCGGCGGTGATGGCCCTGCTGGCCCGCCAGCGCGGCACCGCCCGGGGCCAGGTCGTCGACCTGTCGCTGCTCGAGCCGATCCTCACCGCGGTCGGCCCGGGCCCCACCGTCTACGACCAGTTGGGCGTCGAGGGGCGCCGGCACGGCAACCGGTCGCACAACAACGCCCCCCGCAACACCTACGAGACCGCCGACGGCGCGTGGGTGGCCGTGTCGACCAGCGCCCAGAGCATCGCCGAACGCGTCATGACGCTGGTCGGCCGCCCCGACGTCGTGGCCGAGCCCTGGTTCGCCACCGGGCGCGGGCGGGTCGAGCACGGCGACGAACTGGACGCCGCGGTCGCCGGCTGGATCGCCGCGCGCCCGCTGGACGAGGTGCTGGCCGCCTTCGCCGACACCGGCGCGGCCATCGCCCCCGTGTACTCGGCGTCCGGGATCCTCGCCGACCCGCAGGTCCGGGCACTGGAGATGGTCACGCGCGTGCCCGACGCCGACCTGGGGCCGCTCGCGATGCACAACGTGATGTGGCGGATGTCGGAGACGCCGGGCGCGATCCGGTTCACCGGCCGGGACCTGGGCGCCGACACCGACGCGGTGCTCGCCGAACTGGGCTACGCGACCGACCGGGTCGCCGCCCTCAAGGAGCAGGGGGTGGTCGCATGACCTCGTTGTTCGACATCGTGGCCGGCGGCGTCGAGGTCGTCGACCTCGGACGCCCCTACCGGATCGGCATGCCGCAGTCCCCCAACCATCCGCCCTACTGGCACGCGCTGCCGCGGCGGCACGGCGACATGGTGCGCGCCGACGGCGGCTCGGCGGCCAACGACATGATCGTGCTGGGCACCCACGTGGGCACCCACGTGGACGCGCTGGCGCACGTCTCGCACGACGGGCTGCTCCACGGCGGGCTCGACGCCACCGAGGAGTGCGTCGGCGGCCGCTTCATGACGCTCGGCGCCCACACCATCCCACCGATGGTCACGACCGGCATCCTGCTGGACGTCGCCGCCGCGCTGGGCGCGCCCGACGGGCTGCCCGCCGGCTACGAGATCACCCCCGAGGACCTGGACGCGACCGCCCGCGCCCAGGGCGTCGACCCGGGCACCGCGCGGGTGCTGCTGGTCCGCAGCGGCTGGGGGCGGCATTTCGACGACGCCGACCCGGCCACCTACGTGGGGCGCGACTCCGGCGTCCCCGGCGTCGGGGAGGCGGGCGCCCGGTGGCTCGCGGCGCACGCCCCGCTCGCCGTCGGCGCGGACACGATCGCGTTCGAGCGGCTCGCGCCCGGGGCCGGGCACGGGCTGCTGCCCGCGCACCGCGTCCTGCTGGTCGAGCACGGCGTCTACCTGATGGAGGCCCTCGACCTGGAGGAGCTGGCGGCGCGGGGCGTGCACCGGTTCGTGTTCGCGTTCGCCCCGCTCAACCTGGTGGGCGCCACCGGCGCCCCCGTGCGCCCGCTGGCGGTGCTCGAGCCGTGACCACCGACACGCTGAGCCGACGCCTGGCCGACTTCGCCGTGGCGGCGTACACCGAAGGGATCCCCCAGGACGTCGCCCGGAGCACCCGCGAGCGCGTCCTGGACGTCGTGGGGCTGTGCCTGGCCGCCACGACGCTCGACACGTCGCGGCAGGCGCACGGGTTCGCGGTGGCGCAGCACACGTCGGGGCCCTGCACCGCGGTCGGCCTGGGAACCGGCCTCGCCGCCCCGCAGGCGGCCTTCGTCAACGGCGTCCTGGCGCACTCGCTCGACTTCGACGACACGCACCTGCCCTCGGTGCTGCACCCCAGCCCCTCGGTGGTCCCGGCGGCGCTGGCCGCCGCCCAGGCGCACGGCCGCAGCGGCGAACAGGCCGTCCGCGCGGCCGCGGTCGGGATCGAGGTCGTGGTGCGCACCGGGATGGCCGGCTACGACCGCGAACTCGGGAACTCGATCTTCTTCGAACACGGGCAGCACGCCACCTCGATCTGCGGGACGCTGGGCGCCGCCGTCGCCGCCGCGCTGCTGGCCGGCGCGGACGCCGACGGCGTCGCGGACGCGCTCGGGCTGGCCGCTTCGATGGCCGGCGGGGTCATCGAGGCCAACCGGACCGGCGGCACCGTCAAGCGACTGCACTGCGGGTGGGCCGCCCAGGCGGGCGTGTCGGCCGCCGAGCTCGCCCGCCACGGGTTCACGGGTCCGCCGACCGTCCTGGAGGGCCGGTTCGGGTTCTTCGAGGCCTTCCTGCACGGCCCCGGCCACCTCGAGGAGGTCACCGACGGGCTGGGCACCGAATGGGCCGTCCCGGGCATCTTCTTCAAGCCCTACCCCAGCAACCACTTCACCCACGCCCTCATCGACGCCGGCCTCGCGTTCCGCGCGCAGGGGATCACCCCCGACGACGTGGCCCACGTGCGGCTGGGCGTCCCCGCCGCGGTGATCCGCACCATCGGCCAACCCCTGGACGCCAAACGCGCCCCCGCCACCGGCTACCAGGCGCAGTTCTCCGGACCGTACGCGTTCGCCGCCGGGCTGTTCGGCGGCGGCGGGCTGGGGGTGGCGCGCGAGGACTTCTCCGACGCGCTGGCCGCCGACCCCGCGCGCCGCGCGCTCATGGCCCGCACCGACGTCGAGCCGGACGCCGCGTGCGACGCGATCTTCCCCCACCAGTTCCCCGCCCGCGTCACCGTGACGCTGGCCGACGGCGCCACCCGCAGCGTCTTCGTCGAGGCCAACCGGGGCGGGCCGCAGCGACCCCTGAGCGCCGACGAACTGCTCGAGAAGTTCCTCGGCAACGCCGCCGCGGTCCTCGACGCGCCCGCGGCCCGGACGCTGGGCGAGCGCTGCCTGGCCCTGGACACCGAAGCATCCCTCGACGCCGTGTTGGCGTCGACCCTGACCGGCACCACGCATCCTGGAGGCTCCTGATGACCGAGCACGACCTGCTCCTGACCAACGTCCGCGCGCTGCTGCCCGGGGCCGCGGACCCGGTCCCGACGACCGTCGCCGTCCGCGACGGCCGCATCAGTGCGATCGGGGTGCCCGCGGACGAGCCGGCCGCGTCCACGATCGACCTCGGCGGCCGGCTGCTGTTCCCCGGCGTGGTCGACGCCCACCAGCACTGGGGGATCTACAACCCGCTCGAGGCCGACGCCGACTCCGAGAGCCGGGCGTGCCTGCAGGGCGGTGTGACGACGGCGGTGAGCTACATGCGGACCGGGCAGTACTACCTCAACCGCGGCGGCTCCTACCTGGACTTCTTCCCCAGCGTCCTGAAGGCGTGCGAGGGGCGGGCGCACTGCGACTACGCGTTCCACCTCGCGCCCATGAGCCGGCAGCACATCGACGAGATCCCCGAACTGATCGAGCGGTTCGGCGTCACGTCGTTCAAGATCTTCATGTTCTACGGCAGCCACGGCCTGCACGGCCGTTCCTCGAGCCAGTCGGACTTCCTCATGATCCCCGACGACGAGCGCTACGACCTCGCGCACTTCGAGTTCGTCATGCGCGGCGTCCAGGAGGCGCGCCGGGCGCGTCCGGACCTGGCCGACGCGATCAGCCTGTCCCTGCACTGCGAGACCGCCGAGATCATGACGGCCTACACCAAGATCGTGGAGGGCGACCCGACCCGGACCGGGCTCCCCGCCTACTCCGACTCACGGCCCCCGCACTCGGAGGGGCTCGCGGTGACGATCGCGTCCTACCTGGCGCACGAGACCGAACTGCCCACCATCAACCTGCTGCACCTCACCTCCCGCAAGGCCATGGACGCCGCCCTGCGGATGCGCACCACCTTCGACGAGGTGGCGTTCCGCCGCGAGGTGACGATCGCCCACCTGATGGCGTCGTGCGACACCGCGACGGGCGTGGCCGGCAAGGTCAACCCGCCGCTGCGTCCGGCGGACGACGTCGAGGCGCTCTGGGAGGCCGTGCTGGCCGGGGACGTCGACTGGGTGTGCAGCGACCACGCGTGCTGCCGCGACGAGATGAAGTTCGGCGACCCCCGCGACGACGTGTTCCTCGCGAAGTCGGGCTTCGGGGGCACCGAGTACCTGCTGCCGGCCCTCGTCAGCGAGGGCGTCCGGCGCGGCCTGCCGCTGGGGCGCGTCGCCGAACTGACCGCCACGAACCCGGCGGCCCGGTTCGGCCTGGTGACCAAGGGCGCCATCGAGGTCGGGCGCGATGCCGACTTCGCGGTGGTCGACGACGCCAGCCCGTGGACGATCCGCGCCGAGGACTCCTTCTCCAGCCAGGAGTACAGCCCCCTGGAGGGGTGCACCTCACCGCGAAGGTGACCGACACGTTCCTGCGCGGCCGCCGCGTCCTGGCCGACGGCGCCGTGCAGGACGCCCCGCAGGGCCGCTACCTGCGGCGTCCGACCGCGGTGGCCGCCGACTGAGGAGGTCGCCGGGGGCCGGGCGCGTCGCCCCGCCCCCGGTCGCGTCAGCGCAGCGCGGCCTTCACCTCGTCGATGAGCCCCCGGGCCGCGTCCGCCGGGGCCTTGGACTTGAACAGCACGTCCTGGGTGTAGCGCGGGAAGGCCGTCTGAAGAGCCGAGGCACCCTGGGGCGGCACCGGGAAGGGGGTCATCTCCTTGGCCGCCCGCTCGGCGTAGCGGACCGAGGCCTGGTCGGTGGCGCTCAGGTGCGGCATCACCGCGTCCAGCACGGCGGCGCTCGCCGGGATGCCGCGGTCGATCAGCAGGATCTCGCCCACCTCGGGCGAGTTGATTAGGTAGTCAGCGAGCCGCGCCGCCTCCTCCCCGTTCCGGCTGGTCGCCGACACCGAGATGTGCATGGACGGCTTGGCGTACACGCCCTTCGTCGAGGTCTGCGCCTCCCCCGGCATGCGCAGCAGCTTCAGCGGCGAACCCGCGGCCTTCTCCGCCAGCCCGATCGTGCTGGCCCAGCCGAAGGACAGCGCCGTCCGGCCGGTGACCAGCGGGCTCTGTTCCATCGGCTGCGCCTGCGCCTCGACCGACTGCTGGGCGTTGAGCGACGCCCCCGTGTCCATCAGCCGGAGCACGTAGCCCCACCAGTCGGTGAGCGTCTCGGGGGTGAAGCCCAGGCCGCCCTCGCCCCAGATGTTCTGGCCGCGCTGGCGGCAGAAGACGGTGAAGGTCTGCTCGTCGAGGCTCAGCTGCGAGGTGCCGTGCACCTGCTGGCCGGTGGTGCCCGAGATCTGTGCGGTGAGCTCGGAGAAGTCGTCCCACGACCAGGACTCGTCGTCGGGGAGCGGCACCCCCACCTGCTCGAAGACCTTCGTGTTCGCCCAGATCCCCGGCGCCTGCAGGCCCACGGGGATCCCCACGACCTTGTCCTTGACGGTGCTCGCCGCCAGGACGGGCGCGGCGAACTGGGTGAGATCGATGATCGAGGAGTAGGTGGACAGGTCGGCCAGCGTCCCGCGGCTGCCGTACTCGATGATGTACGGATCCACCTGCTGGATGACGTCGGGGATCGCCTTGCCGGCCGTCTGGGTGGCGAGCCGATCCCAGTAGCCCGCCCAGTCGGTCGGCTCGGCCGTCACGGCCACGTTCGGGTGCTTGGTCTTGTACGCGTCCAGCGCCTGCCGGTACAGCTTGTGGCGCGAGTCGTTGCCCCACCAGCTGAAGCGCAGTTCGGTCGGTCCCGAACCGGTCGCGCCCCCGGTCGCGGCCGGCCCCGGGGCCGAGCATCCGGCCAGCCCCCACGCACCCATCGCACCGGCCGCCATCAGCAGTCCCCTGCGCGAAATCGTCATTGACTCCTCCTAGTGATCGATCACGTTAGCGCTAACATTCTGGACTGTAGTGAGCGTGGTCCGGCGGGGACAAGGGGTTGCCAGGTCGGAGCGCACCGCGATCGGGGCGGGCGCCGGGTGGAGGTGCGCAACGCGTCGGCGTCGCCGCTCCACTGCTGCGCACCCCACCGGTGGGCGCCCCCGCCAGGATTCGAACCTGGGACCATCGGATTAGAAGGCCGCTGCTCTATCCCCTGAGCTACGGGGGCCAGCCACGATTGTAGGGCCCGACCGTCAGGCGACGCCGCCGCGGGACGGACGGCGTCCGGGTGTAGGTTCGCGGGACGTGACGGACAGCGGGATGAGTGGGGGCCACTGGCGCATGCTCGCCGTGTCGGTCTACCTGCCCACCACGCTCGCGCTGGTCGGGTTCGGGGCGGTCACCCCGCTCATCGCGATCACGGCGCTGGATCTGGGCGCATCGCTGGCCGAGTCGGCGCTCATCGTCGCGCTCCTCGGCATCGGCGCGCTGGTGGGCGCCCTGCCGGCGGGGATCATCGCCGACCGACTCGGGGAGCGGCGCGCGCTGGTCGTCTCGCTCGTGGTGGACGCCGGCTGCATGGCGATGGCGGCCTTCGCGAACAACGTGTGGGCGCTGGGCGCCGCGGTGTTCCTGCTGGGCGTGTCCGAGGCGGTCGTCACGATCGCCCGGCAGTCCTTCGTCACCGAGTTCGTGCCCTACACCCACCGGGCCCGCGCGCTGTCGACGCTGGGCGGCGTCTTCCGGATCGGCTCCTTCGTCGGCCCCCTGGTCGGTGCCGGCGTCGTGACGCTCGGGGGCCTGCGGGCCGCCTACTGGCTGGCGATCGTCACCTCGCTGGCGGCCGCGGTCATCAGCGCCTACCTGCCCGACGTCGAGCGCGAGGCCCCGCCCGGGACGCTGCCGGTGCGCACCGGCGCCGTGCTGCGCGACCACGCGGGCGTCTTCCTCACCGTCGGCCTCGGCGCCGCCGCGCTCACGCTGGTGCGCACGTCGCGGGACGCGCTCCTGCCGCTGTGGGCGTCCTCGATCGGCCTGGACGCCGCGCAGACCAGCCTCATCTTCGCGGCCAGTTCCTTCGTCGACCTCACGCTGTTCTACCTGGGCGGCTCCCTGATGGACCGCCTCGGACGCCGCGCCGTCGCCGTGCCCGCCATGCTCATCATGGGCACCTGCTTCGGCCTGCTGCCCCTCAGCGCCACCGCGATCGGGCTCGGGGCGGTGGCCGTGGGGTTGGGGCTGGGCAACGGCATCAGCGCCGGCGTCGTCATGACGCTCGGGTCGGACGCCTCCCCCGCCGTCGGTCGGACGCAGTTCCTGGCGGGCTGGCGGCTCACCACCGGCGTCGGCGGTGCGCTGGGCCCGGTGATGATCAGCGCGCTCGCGGCCGTGGCGTCCCTCTCGGTCGCCGCCCTCGCCGTGGCGGCGATCGGCTGGGTCGGGGGCGCCTGGCTGTGGCACTGGGCCACCCCGCCGCGTCCCGACCCGAGCGACCCCGGGATCTGACCCGCACGCCCAGAATCCCGCGTTTCCGCTAGTCACACTATGGACGCCGCCCCGCCGGCGGCGCATACTGAGGCCTTCCACACTTCCCGAGGTGATCGCCATGGACGTGGCAGGGATGAAGGATTTCCGTTCCGGCGCGGAGGCCTACGACCGGTTCATGGGTCGCTACTCCGAGGCGCTCGCCCCGCCGTTCGCCGACTTCGCCGGGATGGCGCCGGGCGTGCGCGTCCTGGACGTGGGGTGCGGCCCGGGCGCGCTCACCACCGAGGCGGTGCACCGGACGGGCGCTGCCAACGTGTTCGCCTGCGACCCGACCCCCGCCTTCGTCGCAGCCTGCCGCGCCCGCCAGCCCGCCGTCGAGGTGCGGCAGGCGCCGGCCGAGGAGTGTCCCTTCCCCGACGACGCGTTCGACGTGACGGCCTCGCAGCTGGTGCTGCACTTCGTGACCGATCCGGCGCGCGCCGCCGCCGAGTTCGTCCGGGTGACGCATCCCGGCGGCGTGGTGGCGGCCTGCGTGTGGGACCTCGCCTCGGGCATGCAGCTGCTCCGCGCCTTCTGGGAGGCCGCCCTGCGCGTCCACCCCGACGCCCCCGACGAGGCCCGCCGGCTCCGGTTCGGGCGTCCGGGCGAGATCGTGGAGCTGTTCCGCGCGGCGGGGATGCACGCCCTCACCGAGACCAAGCTGACCGTGTCGTCGCGCTACGAGGACTTCGACGAACTGTGGTCCAGCTTCCAGGCGGGCGTGGGGCCTGCCGGCGGCTATCTCGCCACCCTGGACCCGGACGACCGCGAGCGGGTGCGCGCCGCGATGCACGCCGAACTCGGCGGGCCGCGCGGCCCCTTCACCCTGTCGGCGACCGCCCGCGCCGCCCGCGGCGTCGTCTAGGGGCGCCCCCGGGTGCCCGCGCGGGGCGGCGTCCGTCCGGCCGGGCCATGAGGCCCGGGGTCCGGCCGGCGGGATCGCTCCCGGGACGCGGCGGCGTCAGTCGCCGACGGTGTCGATGCCGCGGGAGACGATCTGCGGGTCGGGTTGCAGGACGACCGAGTCGTCGCGTCCCTCGTAGTCGAACTGGTTCAAGAACGCCCGCATCGCGTTGAGGCGGGCCCGCTTCTTGTCGTTGGAGCGGATCGTGATCCAGGGCGCGTGGTCGGTGTCGGTGCGCTCGAACATCGCCTCCTTGGCGGCGGTGTAGTCCTCCCACCGGTCCAGGGACTCGAGATCCATCGGGGAGAGCTTCCACCGGCGCACCGGGTCGATCTGCCGGATCGCGAACCGGGTGCGCTGCTCACGCTGGGTGACCGAGAACCAGAACTTGGTGAGGTGGATCCCGGCGTCGACGATCATCCGCTCGAACTCCGGGGCCTGCTTCATGAACGTCTCGTATTGGGCGTCCGTGCAGAACCCCATCACCCGTTCGACGCCGGCGCGGTTGTACCAGGACCGATCGAACAGCACGATCTCGCCGAAGGTCGGGAAATGCTCGATGTAGCGCTGGAAGTACCACTGCCCGAGTTCCTTGGTGGTGGGCTTGGTCAGCGCCACGACGCGGGCCGCCCGCGGGTTGAGGTGCTCGGTGAACCGCTTGATGGTGCCGCCCTTGCCCGCGGCGTCCCGGCCCTCGAACAGGATGATGTGCCGGATGTCGTTGTCCTGGCTCCAGTACTGCAGCTTGAGCAGTTCGACCTGCAGCTTGTACTTCTCCGCCTCGTACTCGTCGCGGGTGAGCAGGGTGTCGTAGGGGTAGTCCTCGCGCCAGGTCTCCACCGCACGGCCGCCCGGATCGATCAGCATCGGATCCGGGCCCTCCGCGTCACCGACGGAGTAGCCCTCGTTCACGAGCTTGTCGATGAACTGCCGCAGATTCTCGCGCTGGCCAGGGCCTTCCTCGAGAATCTCCTGGAGGTTGTTCGGGTCCATGGCACTCCTGGGCTGGCGGCTGCGGGATCGTTCCCAGCCTAACAACCCCAGGCGTCCTACAGTGGACGCGTGAATGACCGAATGGTGTGGATCGACTGCGAAATGACCGGACTCGACCTGGGCGCCGACGCGCTGATCGAGGTGGCGGCGCTGGTGACCGACGGCGAGCTCAACGTGCTCGGCGAGGGCGTGGACGTCCTCATCAAGCCGCCGGCCGCCACGCTCGAGGCGATGGGCGACTTCGTCCGGCAGATGCACACCAACTCCGGCCTCCTCGACGCACTGGAGTCCGGCACCACGCTGGAGGACGCCGAGGCGCAGGTGCTCGCCTACGTCCGGGAGTGGGTCCCCGAGGAGCGCAAGGTGCCGCTGGCGGGCAACACGGTCGGCACCGACCGGGCGTTCCTCGCCCGCGACATGCCCACGCTCGAGGGTCACCTGCACTACCGCAACATCGACGTCAGCACGATCAAGGAACTGGCGCACCGCTGGTTCAGCCGCGCCTACTTCAACTCCCCCACGAAGTCGGGCAACCACCGCGCGCTGGCCGACATCCAGGAATCGATCGAGGAACTGCGTTACTACCGCGAGGCCGTCTTCGTCGCCTCCCCCGGACCGGACGCAGCCGCGCTGCGCACCCTCGCTCGCAAGCACCAGGGCGCCCTCACGGGGAACCGCCATCCGAAGGCTCCGGCGCCCGTGGAAACCCGCACCGAGGCGGCCGAGATCTGAGGTGCGGCGGGTCGTCATCGACGCCGTGTGGTGACCCCCTACTGTGATGCCACCGAGGCGGTTGGATCGACTCAACCGGCTCGGCGCCACATTTTCACGAAGGAGTCCCGCATGACCGAGCCCGGCACCGCAGCCCCGCTCCCCGCGCCCATCAGCCACGTCGTCGCCGCCGGCGACACGCTGGGCAAGATCGCGCAGCAGTACGGCGTCACACTCGATGACCTGCTGAGCTGGAACGCCATCAGCAACCCCGATCTCATCCAGATCGGGCAGACCATCGAGCTGGCGGATCCCAACGTGGACAAGGAGTACATCGTCGTCGCCGGCGACACCGTCTCCGAACTCGCCGCCCGGTTCGGCAAGCGCTGGGTCGACATCGCCGCCGTCAACAAGCTCGACGACGTCAACCTGATCTACGTGGGCCAGAAGCTGATCATCCCGGCCCAGGGCGTGGCCCGCGGTCGCTGATTCGGCAGACCCTCCGGATTTCACGTCGGTGCCGCCAGCCGCTATGCTGATCTTCGCTGTCCGCAGCGATGGTGGGTATAGCTCAGCTGGTAGAGCACCTGGTTGTGGTCCAGGATGTCGCGGGTTCGAGTCCCGTTACTCACCCCAAACGGGTCAGGTGTGAACTTGCGACCAAGGGGCCACCCTTGGTCGCGGTTCGCGCCTGGCCCATTTTCTTCGCCTCGGCGGCCCAGCTCAGGGCGTCGGCGTGGAGGCCGGAGAGGCTCAGTCCGTCATACGGGTTCCGGTAGCCGACGCGCACGTCGTTGTCCTCGTCGATGTAGATCGCCCTGAACAGTGCTTGGTTGCACAGTCGGCGGTTCGCGTCGTCGGCGTGCTCGTAGAGGTCGGCTGCGTTGGACAGCAGTTTCAGCGAGTCGTCGAGGTTCGCCCGCGCGTCGGCATAGTGGCCGTGGTGAGCGGTGATCCGGTGCTCGATGGTCTCCAACGACGCGGTGATCCGGTCCTGCTCCTTCTTGAGCAGGTCGAGCGGGATGGCTCCGGCGTAGTGGGCTTGCAGCAACTTCTGCTGCTCGCCTTCGAGTTGGGTTCTCCGGGACGCGAGGTCGGCAAGTTCGGCGGCTCCTTCGGCCATCATCTCGTCGAACCGGGCATGGATCATCGCCGAGACCGCCTGCGTCGTCTCGGGATCGAGCTGCACCTTGGCATAGAAGCGCTCGATGAGCCGTTCGACCTGCTCGATGAGCATCGCCTGCCGGGTGCAGTCGCCTCTGCCACCATGCCTGCTCGCGCACACGAAGTACGGGTAGATCGTGCCCTGGCTGCTCTTGGCGTTGCACACCAGTAGCCGCGAGCCGCACTGGCCGCAGAACACCGTCCCCTTCAAGTAGTGCTCGTGGACTTGCGTTGCATCTGCTGCCGAGCGGTGCGTGCCGAGCACGGTCTGCACCTGGTCCCACACCTCGTTGGGGACGATGGCCTCGTGCGCTCCGGCATAGGTCACGCCCTGGTAGCGGACGCTGCCCTTGTAGTACGGGTTCGTCAGCATCCGATGCACCGACGACTTCCCGATGGGTCGGGACGGTCGCCGCGGCGACGCCGCTGTCGTGAGCCCGCGCGCTACGAGCTCCTGGTGAAGCTGGCTCGTCGTCCAGTCGCCGGATGCGAACACCTGGAACGCCCACCGCACCAACGGGGCTCGCTCCTCGTCGATCTCGACGGTGCGTACTTCCCGCCCGAACTCGTCGCGCACGCCGACGTTGCGGTAGCCGATGGGTGCCTTCGTCACGGTGCCGCCCTGCGCGGCCTTCTGCGACAGACCCTTGACGACCTCGGTGGCGAGGTTGCGGGAGTAGAACTCCGCGATCGAGGACATGATGCCGTGCAGCAGCATCCCGGACGGGGTCTCGTCGATGTTCTCCGTGGCCGACACCAGCGTGACGCCGGCGTCCTTGAGGGCGAGGTGGATGGTCACGTCGTCGGCTCGGTTGCGGGCGAGCCGGTCGACCTTGTGGACGATGCAGTAGTTCGTCTTGTGCTTCGCGACGTACTGGATCATCCGCATCAGTTCGGGCCGGTCGGCCTTGCGCGCGGACTCGCCCGCGTCGACGAACTCCTCGATGATCGTTGCTCCGAGCTGGTCGGCCTTGCGCTGGTTCGCCTCGCGCTGGGCCGGGATCGAGAAGCCCTCCGCCTGGCCGCCCTTCTCCGCCTGCTCCTTCGTGGAGACCCGTAGGTAGGAGACGGCGAATGATCCGGGGAACGGGGTGGGCGCTACGAGGCTGTCTATCGCGGTTCGGTCCGCGTCGATGATCGTCATGGCTCTTCTCCACAGTCACTGGTCCTGCCGACGCGGACTTGTGAGAGCGGATGTTGATCGTGAGAAGAGCCCGAAGGCTGTAGGACTAGGCCGAGTCGGCCACGTTTACTTTGCCTCGCCGTGGCGGCGAAGCGCTAGGACCACAACATCCGCCATCCGCGACGGATGCCTCCATTCTACGACGACGCGCTCGCGGAGGCACGAGGGCGCTTCGGTCGCGTCGATCCCTCCGAACGGCACGCTCCCGACTGTTGGAGCGCCAGGCGGATCAGCAGCTCGCAGAGCTTGTCCAGGTCGGGCGGCTCGTGGAACTCGGCGCGGATCGTCAGCTCGCGCTCGCTCTGTTGACGCTGCCCGGTCTTCCGTTCATAGCGGCGCGCCACGATTCACACCTCGCCCGTCTCCGGGTCGATGCCCGCGAAGAAGGCATCCTCTGCTTCCTGGCGCGCATCCACCATGTCGATCACGAACCGAGCGAAGTCTTCGTCGCGATCCGTGATCGGTGAGTCCTCGATGGGCTGAGTGGGGTCTTCACCGGGCCAGCTCGTCTGGCGAGTCGGGCGGTCTCGGTCGAGCCGCGTACCGCAGGCCGACACCCAATCACGAAGGCGGGCACGGGCATCGGCGAAGTCGCGGTGCCAGCCGAGCGGTGCCGACCCATTCTGCTCGGGGTCGTATGCGCACAGCCAGTGCAGGTGCAGCGCCGACAGTTCCCAGAGGAGCTCGGGGTGACGGTGCCAGTAGGGCGGAACGACGCTGGCCGGAAGTCCGTAGGTGTGGCGAAGCCAGTCCACCCAACGGTTCAGTTCGAGCAACTCGGCTTCGAGATCGTTGGCGGTCAGCAGATTCCAGTTGACCGGATGCGGCGGCTCGGGCACGTCGAAACGCGGGGACGCGAGACCTGCCTCGGGTGGCATGTCGTCGTGCTCAGGGTGGAACTGATCGCTCATGGCGGGATCGCTCACATTCCGATGGCAGCCGCGGTGGACGGCGCGGCCTGCTGAGGTCCGGTGAACGCCGCGGCGTCTCGGCCGGAAGTGCGTTCGCTGCGATCCACCTCGTAGCGGGTGCGGGCGAGGTCGTGTCCGATGCGCGTCGCGATGAACTCCTCGCCCTCGTACCGCTGGCCGTTGCGCTCGTAGGAGTAGTCGCGCACCCGTCCGTCGGCGATGATGTTGTCGCCCTTGGCGAGCCGCTCGGCTCCCTGCTCGGCAGCACCGCGATACGCAATGAGGTCGTGGAACGTCGTCTCCAGTTGCGTGAAGGAGTTGTCGGGCTCCTTGCGGTAATGCTCGATGCCGACCTTCATGTAGAGCCGTGCGTCGCCGCGGTCGGTGTAGCTGAGCTGCGGGTCCGAGGCGACAAAGCCGGAGATGGACTGGTGGGTACGAATGGCCATGATGGCGTCCTCCTGAACTCGGGCGACCAGCCGTGTGTGGCCGCTGTGTCAGGCAGGTGCGCTTCGGCACCCAGACGCAGCGTCAGGTGACGGGGCGGTGGCGCAGCAGTGTTTCGAGTTCGTCGCGGTCGCTGCGGAGTTGCGCGGCATCGGGGCGAGTCGGCCAGGCGCGGAGGTCGGTGACGATGGGCGGCGCGGAGCGCAGCATCGCAATGCCGGTGCCGAATGGCAGGGTGCGGATGCGGTCTGGCGGCAGGATCGGGACGCGGCGGATCGAGCGCTGGTTGGAGCGGGTGCCGTGGTCGCCGAGTGTCACGCTGTCGGTGTACTCGTCGCGCTCTCCGATGAGCGTGGAGAGGTCTTGGAGGTCGCGGCTGTTGGATGCGCCGCCGAGGATGATCTTGACGATGCTAGCGTCCCAGATCGCGCCGGCCTGGTGTTCACTCCACCTGTCGCGAGCCTGTGCGAGGGACTGCAAGACCGGCATGGTCGTGATCCCGGTGCCACCGCCTTCGGCCATGAGCGTCGGCAGTGACGGCAGCGGTGCGAGATTCCCGATCTCGTCGAGCGCGAGCAGTAGCGGCGGGTCGAGCCGTGCTCCGGGCGAGCGGGCGGCAAGTCGGCGGGCGGTTTCGATGAGGTCTTCGACGAACGCCGCGACCAGCGATGCCGAGGCTCCTGCTCCTGCTCCGGTGGCGAGCAGGTACAGGGTGCCTTGTTCGGTGAGGAAGGTCTCGGGGTCGAAGTGCTCGTGCGGGCCTGGCGTGACGGCATCGAGCACGCGCGGGTCGGCCAGTGCGGCCAGTGCGAGGGAGACGCCTTGCCAGATGCTGTCGCGGGTCTTGGGGTCGGCGTCGATCATCGCGGCCAGGGAGTCGTCCCAGCCCATCGCCGCGTTCGGGTGTGAGTTGAGGATGGCGACGGCTTCGGACGCGGCGCTGGGGTCGAGGGTCCATCTGAACAGCTCGGCTGGCTGGCGGCCGTCGAGCGCGGCGGCATGCAGCAGGCTTTGGAGTGCGGTGCGGGTTTTGCCTTCCCAGAACCCGCCGGACTCGACCCCTCCGGCGCTGAGTCCTGTGGCGGCTGCGAGGCCGTTAGCGCGGATCATCGCGGTCAGCGGATCGTCACAGCCGCGAATGGGCGACCAGCGCAGCCCGGCGGGGATGCCTTCGGCGAGGTGTTGCGGGTCGAACACCGCGACCGGTCCGCCCCTGCGGCGTCGGGCGCGGAGGGTCGCGGTGAGGTTGTCGGGCCTGGTGCTGGTGGTGACGACCGCTCCGGGTGCGTCGAGGATCGCGTTGATGACGACATGTAGGCCCTTGCCTGAGCGGGGTGGGCCGATCAGCAGGATCGAGTCTTCGACAGATGCCCAGACCTCCGTCCCGCGACTGGCACCGAGGAGGTAGCCGACATCCTGCGGGGCTGGTGATTCCAAGGAGGGGCGCAGTGTGGCCGCGCGGTGCAGCAGTGCCTTCGCGGATGCTGCGGTCTTGACTTCATGGCTGGTCGCGATCCCGGCAAGGCGGTGCGGGTCGGTCTCGGTCTTCCGCGTGTGGCGGCGCAGCACGATCCACACCCAGACGATCCCGGTGGCGAGTCCGCCGAGCAGTGCCGCGCTGACGAGCCAGTAGGCGACCGGGTTGAGACCGTCGGCACCGAGCGCGGTTGCCGGGTCGCCGGGGTTGAACAGCACGGCGAGTCCCGCCGCTGCGCCGGCGTCTGGCTGGGGTGTGCCGGTGAGGAACGCGGCGACACTGCCACCGGCGCGGAGAACGAGGGCGATCCCGAACATGCCGATCAGCCCAATGAGGGCGGCATTGGTGAGTTCGTCGCCCATGCCCCCGGCCTGCCGCTGGTTCATGTCAGCCGCCGCACCGCGAGCGTGCCCGAGATGCGCCCGAACAGGATCACCTCGTGTGTGCCGTCGGGTAGGTCGTCGAGGTCGATGAGCGTCCGGGCTTCGCCGGTCCCGGTAGCGTCGGTGTGGGAGACGATCGTCGCGACAGCGACATCCTCGCCAGGCACGAACCCGCCCGCGGTGACCTCAGCCAAGCGCGGCACCCGTCGGGCGTGGCGACTTCGACGAGTTTCCGGCGCAGGGGTCTCGGACGGTGCGACTGCGCGTCGGGGTTTGCGGGTGCGGAGGATGTCGGTGAAGACGCTGCCGTCGTTCTCGCGCACCTCGACTCGGACTGCGATGGTGCGGTCGTTGGTGATGGCATCCATGAGCGGCCCGAACGTCGCGCGCGTCCAGTCGCCCGCGTCCGGCGACGCGAACGGTGTTCCATCGACCGTGGCGGTGAGGGTGCCGTCTGCAGCGACGGTGACGAGGACGTGCGGCAGCTCGACGGGAGCCGTGGCATCGTCTTCGTTCGGGGTGGATCGGCGCGGGCCGGTGAGGTTCATCGGTGTCCTCCTGCGGCGCGGCTGCTGGTGTCGAACAGGGCGAGTTCGTCGGGGTGGAGTTGGTGCTGGCAGACGAAGCTCCTGGCCTTGATCCGCCACAGCCCTTGGCCGACGCCAAGGTTCGGCAAGAGCTGCTGCTCCGTGCCGGTCAGACCGAGGGCGGTCGCGGTCGGTCCGAGCTGGTCGGACTCCTGCCGGTACACGATCCGCGTTTCCGCGTTCGCGAGTAGTGAGTTCGCCAGGGAGCGCATGGCTGAGCCTTGGTCGCCCACGTTGTCGAGGTCGGTGAGCTTGTGGAAGATCAGCATGTTCGCGATCCCGTAGTGCCGCGCGAGTCGCCAGTGCGCATCCATCCGCCGCAGCAGCGCTGGATGGGACATGAGCCGCCAGGCCTCGTCGTAGATCACCCACCGCTGTCCACCGTTCGGGTCGAGCAGCGCGGACTCCATCCACGCCGACGAGCACGTCATCAACACCGAAATGAGCGTCGAGTTCTCGGTGACGCGCGAGAGGTCGAGCGAGATCATCGGCAGCGACGGGTCGAACGCGACCGTCGAAGGCCCGTCGAACAGTCCGGCCAGGTCGCCGGCCACGAGACGGCGCAGCGCGTGGCCGACGAGCCTGCCGTCCTCGGCCAACCGGCCGTCGGCATCCGCGCTCGGGGCGAGGATGCGGTCAACGACCATCGGCAGGATCGGCACATCGTTCTCCCGCACGGTCTGGGTCAGGGCGATGTCGATCGCGGTGTGCTCCAACGGCGACAATCCCCGCGCGAGCACGGTCTCCGCGAGTGCGCCGATCAGGTCACGCCGTCGGGCTGCGACAGTGGACGCCCATTGCTCATCCGAGAGACCGCTGGGCCGGTGGCCTTCATCGAGCGGATTCAGGCGAGTGTTGAGTCCGTGACCGAGGACGATGGCACGTCCACCGACGGCGTTGGCGACGGCGGTGTGTTCGCCCTTCGGGTCGCCGGGCACGTATACGCGCCGTCCGAACGGTAGCGAGCGCGTGTAGAGGGACTTGGCCAGCGATGACTTGCCGGAGCCGACGATCCCGGCCAGCACCACGTTGGGTGCGGTGATGATGCCGCGTGCGTAGAGCACCCACGGGTCGTAGACGAAACTCCCGCCCGAGTAGAGGTCTTGGCCGACGAACACGCCATCGGCGCCGAGACCGCCCTCGGCGACGAACGGGTACGCACCCGCCAGCGTCGCCGACGTGTCCTGATGCCGCGTCAGATGGAACCGGCCCGGAGTGCGCAGCCGCGCAGCGCCGGACTCGCCTGCCTTCGGCAGGTAGACCGTCGCGCGGCGCTCGGCACGCTCCTCCTCGGCCTTTGCCTTCGCGGCGGCGAGCGCGGTCCTTCGCTGCTCGGCGTGGAGTCGGGCCTCGGCCTTGCGGCGCTGCTTGCGGAGCTTCCGCCGCTCCTTCGACGGTGCCACCAGGACAGCGGTATGCAGCCGCGCGCGATCCTCGGTCACCGCACCAGCCCCCGCGACTGCTTGACCGCCGTGATCTTGGCCGGCTCGAACCACGACCCATCCCGCTTCGGGGTCGGCGGGTCGGCTCGCTTCGGAGCGCCCGGCGACGAGTACGACACCAGAAGCTCCGGCCCCGGCTGCACCGGAGCCGGTTCGACCAGCTCGGCATCCTGGGGCTCGGCCTCTGGTTCGGTGTAGCGGCGCAGCAGCGAGACGTAGCCGATATGCGGGTTGACGACCAGCGCGTAGTCGCCCGAGAGCGCAACCCGATCGTTGGTGCCCTCGCCGGGCTTGTCGTAGACATACCCGTTCTCCAGCGCGGCCTGCGTGGTCTCGTCGCCGTAGTCCCACTGCGCGAGGAAGTCCACCGCATCCACGTGTCCCAGCTCGCCCAGGATGTGCAACGGCCGGTCGGCCTCCTCGCCCTGGAGGAACACCACGCTGACCCACCGCGACGGCATGACCTCCTCGACGGCGGGCTCGGGGTGCCAGGCGATCCGCCCCGCGGCGATGAAGCCTTCCGCGAGCCGGTCGTGGGCCCGGTCGACGAGGTTCGCGGCCTGACGCAACTCTTCCGCAGCAGCGAGCGCCTCCCGCACGCCTGCCTCGTGGCTTCCGGCGTCGTTGAACGCGTGCGCGGCCTTGCGCTCGTGAACATCGGCGATCTGGTCGAGCGCCTGCCGCAGCGAGCGCATGCCCGAGGACAGATCACCGATCACCCCGTACATCTCGGCGGGCTGATCGAAGCCCCGGCTCGCGTGCGCGAGGCCGCGCAAGGCTTCGGACGCCTCGGCGGCGTCGGCAGTCGAATCGAAGAACGTAGGCATGGTGACCTCCTGGTGCCGTATGACGGGGAGGTGCGCACCAGCGAACGGAAAATGTCGGTGGTGCGGCCTAGCGTTGTAGATGACACGAGGGCAAACGAGGCAGGAGCCCGACAGAGTGAGCGCAAGTCAGTACCGAGGACAGCTTGACCGCAAGCGCAAACAGCGGATCGACGCGGACAAGAAGGCGGGTGAGTACCGGTCGAAGGAGTCCTCGAAGCGAGCCGATGCCGCCAAGGCGCGGCAGGCTGCCGCAAAGACGACGAGCAGTTCCACCCGCAGCAGCAAGTTGCGGGACGCCGAGCGCCGCGAGAAGGAAGCGGAGACTGCGGGCAAGGAGGCCAGCCGCTGGCAGACCCGGGCAGCCGGCTACGCGAAGGACGAGGCCGCGCTACAGACCAAGCTCTCCCGTGCCGAACAGTCGGAGGCCGATGCCGCCGAGAGACGCCGAAAGAGCGAGCAGCAGCGTGCCGACCGGCGGGCGGCGGCTGAACGTGCCCAGCTTGAATCGCGGATCAGCGGTGCCGAGGTAGCCGTCAGTCACGCGCTGCGTCAGCTCCCAGCGCCCAAGCCGGAGAAGCTCCGAGTGCTCATGCTGGGTGCTTCGGCCGAAGGTGACCTCCGCGTTGGAAGGGAGCAGAAGCGCATCCGGGCAGCGGTCGAGTCGGCTTTGCACCGTGACCAGATCGAACTCGATGTGCGGCCAGCAGCAACTACGGCTGACCTACTGGACGGCATCACGAAGTTCCGTCCTCACGTGGTCCACTTCTCGGGCCACAGCAACGACGACCTGATCGTCTTTGAGGATGAAGCAGACGAACCCCACGAGGGAGTGATCGTGACGGCGCTAGCCTTCGCACGCGCGATCAGCGCAACCGACGATCCTCCGCTCCTCGTCCTGCTGAACTCGTGTCGCTCCGCAGCCCAGATCGACGACCTGGTGGCTCGAGTCGTGCCGTTCGCGATCGGGATGGCCGACAGCATCGAAGACGCCGATGCGATCAACTACGCCGCACAGTTCTACGCGGCAGTCGCAAACGGGCAGTCCATCATCTCTTCGCATCTGTCGGGACAGGCTGCGCTCGAACTCGCGGGACTGGAAAGCGCTGACCTGCCGACCCTTGCTTGGGCACCCGATGTCGATCCATCAGCCACGATCCTCGTCAGCCCTGAAGGCTGAACTCAGACCCGCCGGCAGAGCGGGAGCGCGGCGGCGGTGAAGGCGGCGGCTTGCTGGCCGACGAGCAGCCGCGTCTCACAGGAGGCTTGGATCGCGGCCTGCTCGATCGCGGCGACGGCGGCATCGAGCTCTTCGCCGGTGGGCGCAGAGACGGCGATGAGGCCGGTGTAGCGGAGGATGCCGTGGCCGGCGGTGAGGTCGGCTTCTTGCTGGAGCACGTCGTGATACTCGGCGGTCTGCGAGGCGTCCTCGATCTGGCCGATCTTCGCGCGCTGGGCCTGGTCGGAGATGTGCTCGACCTTCTTCCTGCGGATGTCGCGAGCAGCGGCATCGGAGCGCATCGGGGTGCAGATCAGCGAGAACGACCGCTGGATGCCGGTGGACAGCAGCACGGGCGACAGGAATCCCGGATAGACGAGCGACCTGGGCCACTCGCTGACCCAGAGCACCGCGTGGTGGGCGGAGTCGGTGCGCAGCTTGCCCCAGGTCTCGGTGACCGCAACCGGCCCTGCGGTCGCGAGGGACTGGCCGAGCCTGCCGTGCCGTTCCAGCGTGGCGGCGATCGCTGGGTCGTAGGCGGAACGCAGCATCACCGCGATGTGCCCTGGTGTCAGCCATCCCGACGGCGAGAGGTCGGCGGAGCGAAGCGCCGCGATGAGAGTGTTCATCTCTTGGCGCAGCACGGCGGCAGCACCGCGCATCCCGGCGCCCGCGGTCCTGATCTGCCGAGCGCTGGTCTTCATGTCCAGTGACAGCGAGAGGGTGGTGGCGTGGCGTTCGCCGGCGGGTCCGGCACGGTCGATGAGTTCTGCGTAGGTGTCGGCCGCCCATGATCCGTCCGGGGTGCCGTGGGTGGCCCACCATTCGGCCAGTCCGGTGCCGGAGTCCGGCAGAGTCCGCTCCAAGACCTGAAGAGTCGCGATCCGCCCGGAGCGGCAGACGGTGGCCAGCACCCGGCCCCAGGAGCTGACGCGGCGTTCCTGCTCGCCGGGATCGAGGAGCACGAACGCGGGATGGGTGACCTCGCACACCACGGTCAACGTGGCGGCGTGGGGGTCGTGGATCATCCCCGCTCCGGTGTCGGGGTCGGTGTACTCGCGCAGTCGCGCCATGTCGCCGGGCAGTGCGAGGGTGCCGACGGGGCGCGGGACGACGATCCTGCGCCGGTACAGCAGTTGTCCGCCGGTGGTACGCCACAGCCACCAGCAGGCGATGGGCAGCCACTCCACGATCGGCCGGCCCGCGATCGGTATCCAAGTCAGCGCGGCGGCGAGTACCCAGATCGGGGCACTGTAGGCGAGCAGCATCCCACCTCCGGCGTAGAACGCGCCGATGAGTGTGGCTCCGCCGATGGCGAGTGTGATGAGCTGGGTCAGCGACAGGCCGAGGAGGACGCCGCGGCGGGTGAGGCGGGAGAACTTCACCGGCACGAGTTCACCCGCAGTGGGCCGGTCCTGGTTCGTGCTGCTCATCATCTACTCCTTTGGTGGGCGTGGCGCGGGCGGCGGGGGCTGCTTCGGCGGCGGTGACGGGTCGGTGCTCGGCGGTCGTGGTGCCGAGATTGACGGCGGTGCCGCAGGTGAGGCGGCGGGCGGTGGCGTTGTCTGCGCGGCTGCGTCGGCGGCGTGCTCGCCCTGGGTTCCCAGCGCCGTTCCGGCCTTCGGCCCGGCGGTCGCGGCACCCTTGGCGACACTCGCCCCGACCACCACCCCTGCGGCCACGGGGCCGGCCGCGGCCGCGCCGCCCCCGCCTGCGGCGGCACCTCCACCACCCGCGGCGGGTGCCGGTGCCGGGGTCTTCGGCGGTGGCGGTGTGCTACTTCCTCCACCGGAGCCTCCGCCCGCGTTCCCGCCGCCACTGCTGCTCCCGTCGAGCACCTTCTTCCGATCGCCGCCTCCTTGCGGCTTGGTCGGGACGGGGATCGGGCGGTTGAGTGCGCTCTTGGCGTCCTGCTCGGAGCCGATCGCGTGGTACATGTCGAACCCGACGAACGCGATGAACTTGTACGTGAGATACGGGGCGAACGCGGCCATCGCCATCAGCACGATCCCCGCGATGGGATCGCTGACCGAGGCGAGGTCGGCGTCGATCGGTGCGGAGACCTGGGTGATCGCGACGAGGAACATCACGACGAGCACGAGCTTGGAGCAGATCAGCGCGACGACGAACATCGCCCACTTCCCGATCCACCCCCGCGAGGCGTCCCACGAGGCACCGCTGAACGCGAGCGGCGCGAACACGACCGCCACCAGCAGGAGCGCTTTCCGGACGAGGAGGGACAGCCACACGATCGCGGCGGCGGTGATCGCGAGGCCAGCCATGAAGATCGTGATGATGGCGCCGACACCGGGAGCGGCGATGTTGATGCCGACCAGCCCTGCGGCGAGGAGGGCGATCTTGTCGCCCATCGACTCGGTGGTCTCTCCGGCGGCTTGCACGATCCCGATGCACAGTTGATCGACGACTTCCAGCAGCAGTGCCGTGAGCGTGATGACGACAAACGATCCGAGGACGGACTTCGCCAGGCCGAGCGCGGCGCGGGTCAGGGCGGTGGGGTCGCGGCGGATCAGCCCGGTGATGAGTTGGAGGCAGAAGAAGATCAGCATCACGAAGACGGCGATGCCGAACAGCAGGTTGTAGACGGCGATGTAGCCGGGCTTGGTGACATCCACCAGCGTCGTGGTGTCGAAGACCGACCAGACCGCCTCGAACAGCCACCCGGCGGCGGCACCCATCGCCTGCGCGAGCCAGTCGAACGGGGCCGCGACCAACGACGCGGCTCCTTCGCCGACGGCATCGCACACCGAGGAGATCACGGGAACGTCGCACACGCCCATCACGAACACCAGCTCTCGACGACGATGGGGCGGGTCAGACGGACTGGCCGACGTTCCAGAAGAAGTTGATGAGCGTCACGCTCGAGCCGCAGATCACCGCAGCGCCGCAGGAGACGAGGACGCCGATCTTCCCGCGCGAGGCGAGGTGTGGGTTGGAGGAGTTCGCGCCGAAGCCCCACACGATCGCGGACACGATCAGCGCGAGCACGGACAGGATGAGGCCGATGGTCATCACCGCGCCGACGATGGTGCGCAGTTGGTTGATCCCCGGCAGGCCGTTGGTGTTGGGGTCGATGTTGATGTCCATTGGCACCAGCAGCGGCGCGGACATGACGTTGGCGAGCAGATCGAACACGGTAGGTCTCCTTGGCGACGGGCGGCCCGCCCACGAACTCGCAGACGGGGTACACGCGACAGGTGCGCGCTCGTCGCCGTCCCTGTCGGTGGCCGCCCGTAGCCTTGGAGTATCTGTGCGTCGCTCGCCCGCACGGGACCGCCGGACGAGAGGTGCAAGGAACATGAGTCAGTACGGGGTGGATTACCTCCAGCGGTTGCGTGCCGCTGTTGAGAAGTTCGAGGAAGCGTTCGACGCCTGGATGAGCACTCAGGTTGAGTCGGATCACATGTCGGCGCGCGGCCTCTTTCCTACTGTGTGGACAAAGGAAGGCCAGGACCAGAGCGAGGTTCAACGGCTCGAACTCGGTGTCGCGGAGGCTGCTGGCCTGGCGGCGAGCGCTGTGTCAGTGACCGGTGCCTACATTGGGATCGCTGGTCTCGGAGCGATCGACCCGATCTCTAACTGGTCATTTATGTCTGCGCCCAAGGCCCCCATCGCGCCTCGGGATATTCGGACTACGACCGCCAACGTCAAGGGCAGGCTCGACGCGATGATCGTCGACGCCGAGTCACGTACCGACTCTGACCTTCCGACCTTCGCTCCCGCACAGTTTCACCCCGTGGTCTGGGCTGGTGCTTCCGCCCATTGGACGACGCATCAGTACCGAGTTGCAGTTCGTGAAGCAGCCGAAGGCCTCACGGTCCACTGGAAGGAACGTCTCGGCCGGAACGATGTCGATGACACGGTCTTCTGGCAGCAGACGTTATCGTCGGGCGCTCCTGAACCGGGCAAGCCGAAGCTCACCTGGCCGGGAGGGTCGGATGACAAGACGGTGAAGAGCATGCGCGGCGGTCTTGAACCGCTCGCTAAGGCCCTCAACGCGCTGGCCACTGGTCTGAACCTCACGGTCCGCAACGTGACGACGCACACGCGCACCGAACTGTCCGAGCAGGAAGCGATGGAGCGCCTCGCGGCATACAGTTACCTCGCGCGCCTGCTCGACCAGTGCGAGACAGCGAGCGCCGACGCGGAGGAATCAGACCGATGACCGCGAAGCCGCAGCTACAAACTTGAACCGACTGTGAGTAGCCAGTTCATCCAGGCCACGCCGCCTCCGGCGAGGACGGCCGCGCCGACGGAGACGAGGACACCGATGCGGCCTTTGCTGGCGGTCGCGTAGTTTCCGTGGGCCGTCGCGATCGCCCAGACGATCGCGGAGACGATGAGCATGAGGACGGCCACGATCAGGACGAACGTCAGGAGCGCGCCGACCACGGCGCGGAGGTCGCCGATGCCGCCGAGTCCGTCGAAGTCGGGGAAGACACCCATTGCAGGTCACCCTGCCTTGACGGTGAGGTGGAGGTGGTCGTAGTGGCCGCCGGTGATGGAGGCGGGGTCGTGCATGCCTCCGCCGTTGTATGGCCGCCAGCCCTCGGCGTCGCGGGCGACGGACCAGATTTGGCCTTGCCAGATCAGGTACTCGACGCCGAGCACGTCGGCGTTGTCCTTCATCCAGTTGGTGACCTTCCAGCCGGCGTCGAGTTGTGCCGGGGTGGGTCGCTGGCCGATGCGGTTGCCGAAGGTGATGTCGCAAGCCCTGCCGAGGGGATGCTCGGACTTGGTGCCGGGGCGTGGTGAGTAGCAGCCCCAGCCGGTGTCGGGGAACGCTGCGAGGGTCTGCTGGTAGAGGTGGAGCATGCGGGCGGTGATCTTGCCCGAGCTGGTGGGATCGTCGACGAGCCGGTCGGGGTCTCCATCGACGCCGGTCGGCGTGCCCGCAGTGGTGTTGTTGCAGGCGGCGGGTGATCCGCTGGTCGCTGTCGGCAGGTTCGCAGCCCCGTGCTCATTGAGCCAGGCGGCGGCGTCGATGGCTTCCCCGTTCGTGCCGCCGGGCCGGACCTCGAAGTGCAGATGTGCGCCGGTGCTCATGCCCGAGGAGCCGACATCGCCGATGTGCTGCCCTGCGTTCACGCGGTCACCGGGACGGACGTGGATGCCGCTCTGCCACATGTGCGCGTAGGCCGTGGCGACGGTCTGGCCGTCGATGGTGTGCTCGATGACGATGAGGCCGCCGTACCCACCGGAGAACTCCGCGACGGTCACGGTGCCATCCGCGGCGGCGAGGATCGGCGTGCCGTCGGGCGCGGCGAAGTCGGTGCCGGTGTGCATCTTCCGTTCGCCCGTGATCGGGTGCACTCGCATCCCGAACGGCGAGGTCAGCACCCAGGTGCCCTCGGGCAGCGGGAACACCACCCGCGACGACAAGACCGCCGGGCCGCCCGCGCCGCTAGCGGCACCGCCGCCTGTGGTGAGGGCGGCGAGGATGCTGTCGGCGACGGGCGCGTAGTTGCGGTAGCCGTCGGGGAAGGCGGAGACCTCGACGGCTTGGGCGGCTTCGCCAGGGTCCATCTGTTGCCAGCCGGGGATGTCGAGCAGCCCGCGCGGCGAGGGGTAGTTCGGGCCGGTCGGCCCGCCGAAGAACGCCTGCGCCTGATAGTTCGGGTCCATCAACTCGGCGACGGTGCCCCACCCGGATTGGGGGCGCATCTGGAACAGGCCGAGGGAGTCGTGGTCGCCGCCGTTGCCGTCGTTCGGGTAGTTCGCCGAGTCGGGGTAGGTGCCGGTGTTGGTGAGCATCCGCAGCGTGGACTCGGTGAGCGCGGCCATCAGCGCGATCTTGATTCCCGGCCTGCCCACGTTGGTGATGCCGTTGCCGACCGTGATGATCGTGGCCGCGTGCGTGAGCTGCTGACGATTCAGCGTGAAGGTCTCGTCGTTCGCGGTGGTCACGGTGAGCGCGTCCGGGATCGGTCCGAGGTTCACGCTCCCGGCAGGTGTGGCGCAGTACGCAGCGGCGGGGTTCATCAGCACCCCGATCCCGAGGAGCGTGGCGGCGGGGGCGAAGAACAGCAGTGCCAGCGCTGCGATGGTGGCTTTGCGGAACACGACGCCAGCCCTTCAGCGCAGCGGGTTGTCGAGCTGCGAGAGCCGCAGCAGATGACAGGTCGGGTAGGTCGGGGCGCAGACGACGAACACGGTGAACGCGACCGGATGCTCGCTGGTGACCGGTTGCCCGTTCCAGACCCCGGCACGGTAGCGGGTGCCCTCGATCGTGACGGCCGTCGTTCCTGCCGCGAGCTGCCCCGGCTGGGCCTGCGCTGCCGCGTCGGCCCAGCCGTCGGGGACGTACGCGGCCTCGATGGTGAGGTGTTGGCGGGTGGCGTATTGCCGCAGCTCGATCCAGGCGTCTCGGGTCGGCAGGTAGACGGCTACGTCGGAGGCCAGCCCCGCCTGTTCGTCCCCGCTGGGGTCACCGACCGCGAGGATCGTCGGGCTGTAGTCCAGCGGCCACAGCCCCGAGGCGGTGTCCCACGCGAACAGCGTGGACGCGACGCCGCGAGCGAAGGTCTCGGGGTCTACCGAACGCGGAACCGCTGGAACCCGTGGTGTCCGGGGCGTGCTCGGTGCCACGGTCGGCGGTGCCGTCGTGGTCGGGCCAGGCTCCGGGCCGGGATCGGTGCTGGTGCTGGTGCGGGGGCCGGTGAGGAGTCCGTAGACGCCGACACTGGCGAGGAGCAGCAGGACGATGCCGGCGGCGATGAGGGCGACGAGTCGGCGGCGGTTCCGGGGATCGGTGGGTGCAGGGCTCATGCCGAGCAGGTGCACATCCGACACCCATGCCAGCGGTCAGAGCGCGCGGAGTCGTGGCCGCTCCACCGCGTCTTCGCGTGCGGCACGGAGGGCGTCGGCGAACCGGACGGTGCCGTCGGTGGTGGTGAGGAAGTTCTCGAACTGCTCGTCGGTTAACTCGGCGGCGAGTGTGTCGGCGTCGTAGTGGGTCCACCAGTTGGTGAGCTCGCCCCAGGTCTGCACGAACGCGCGAAGCGGGTAGCGGACGGGTTGGCCGTCGCCGGTGACGAGCGGCAACGGCTTGGGTGGGGTGCGCTTGCCCTTCTTGATCGACTTCGCCTGGGCCACGGCTGCTTCGGCGCGAGCGTGCATCTCTGCCTCGCGCCGCTCCCGCGCAGCGGTGTCGGCATCGCGGATCGCTTGATAGATCGGATGCACCGCGTCACCGGCCTCGATCCGACCCAACCCGGCGGCGGCCTCGGCGCGCAGAGTCTCTGGCAGAGCAGGGTTGCCAGCGATGTCTTCGAGGTAGCCGATCTTCTCCAGCGTCGTGTGCGACGCGCCACCCGGAATCATCGCCGCCGCCTGCTCCCGGGCCTTCCCAAGCGGCCCGCTCGACGGTGGTGCAAATTTTGCACCACCGTCGTTTCCTGGCTGGTTCTCGCTGCTGAACTGGGTCGCGCTCTTGCGACGGGCGGCGTCTTCGGCCATGACCTGCTTGATCTCGCGGTAGAGGCCGGCGGCTTCGAGCTGGGTGTAGGGCTTGTGGAGCATGTTGTCGTCCTGCTCGGCGAGGAGCTGCCCGAGCCGGCCGGACAGGCCGCTGCGCACCCACACGTTGACGGTGCGCCAGCCGAGCTTCTTGATCGCGGCCAGGCGTCGTGCCCCGCACACCAGTACGCCGTCGATCGTGATGGTGAGTGGTTGCAGCAATCCGTCGCGCCCGATGGATGCCGCGAGGGCGTCGATGTCGCCGAGGTCGGCGCGGTGCCGGGTGCCGACGAGGATCGACTCGACGGTGCGGTCGAGCTGGATGCTGCCGATCTGTGGCTCGGTCACGACGACTCACCGCCTCCACCACTCGGAGCGGCCAGAGCGAGCGCGAGGATCAGATCGTCGTCGCGGAGCAGTAGGTCGAGCGTTTCGCCCAGCAGCAGCCGGAGCAGGATGCCGCGACCGCTGCTGGTGGCGACGTAGGCCGGGTGCGGGTTCCCGAGCAGCGCCTTCAGCAGTGCGGCCCAGGAGCGGCGCGGGAGGTCGAGCAGTGCCCGCGCGTGCCGGTCGCGGCGCAGCGTCTCGTAGGCGGACTGGCGGGTGCCGGCTTTCGTCAACGCCCCGCAGACGTGCTCGACCGCGGCCCGTGCGGTGTCGGCGGGCCAGTCGAGCAGGCACAGCATCGCGATGGCGTCCTCGGCCGCCGATCCAGCGGACATGCACGCTTGCGCTGACCCGAGACTGTCGCGCGGTTCCGGTTCGAGGTCGCTGGGACGCAGGTCGGTGGTGTGGAACGCGGGATGATAGTCGGCCAGCGCGGTGTCGCGTTCGGAGAACCGTTCAGGATCGTGGAACGCCGAAACGTGCGCGCGACGAGCCTGGTGCACCGAGCAGAGCAGGCCTTGGGCGCGTTCCTCGTAGACGCAGGTGATCCGCACGGCGTGGGTGATGATCGCCCACGGATCGTTGGCCTCGCGGGTCGAGCGGTACTGCATCGCGTCGAACGCCGCCGTCACCGCTTCCCAGGTGTCGAGCCTGTGTTTCCTCGCGAGAGCGCGGTACTTGTCGGCGGCGAACTCCATCAGGTCGCGGGCCACCGGGTCGTGAACCCAGGCATCCTCGCCGCCCTCGGCGAGGCGATTGAGCAGGGCACGCAGGCCCTCGCCGGTGGTGAAGTCCTCAGCCCCGTCGGCCGTCTGCTCGGTGCTGGTGCTGGTTGGTCTGGTCATGGTGTCGGCACCTCCTGGCAGGCAGGTGCGCACTCGCTCCCACGAGCGCGTCCTGCATGCCGATGCCGTCGCAGCCATGACCTGTCACCACCGTCAACTCATCGAGACCCCGGAGCGGGACACCTGCGAGGCAGGTGCGGTGCTGCACCCGAACGCCGAGATCGGCGGCAACCGCCGGGCGCGATCCCCGAGACGACGAACACCTGCACCGAGCGGGGTGCGGGTGCGGCGTGCCAGCTCGGCCTGGAAGTCGAGACCCCGCCCGGCCGCGTGCGCCGAGTGCCGGGCGATCAAGTCAGTGGGGCGCACCCACTCCACGCCTCGCCCACGAACGAGCGCGTGCCGCTTGTCGTCGCGGGCGACCGGCGCGGCCCGCACCGCCTCCGGCGTACTCATCACTTCGACCGACTCGGGGCGCTCCCGCGGCTCCTCGGGCACCAGCCGTGCGGGATCGGGCCTCGCGGAATCGTTGCGCTGGGGGTTCTCAGTGGTGTTCATGGGATCGTCTCCTCCCGCTCGTCGGCGGTGTCAGTGGTGTCAGTGAGGTGCGCGACGGCGAACCAGCGGCCCACGGTCGAGGGATGCACCCCGAGTTCGCGGGCGATCCGCTTGTTCGACCAGCCCGCCTCGCGCAGCTCCCACCCCAGCGCCCGCCGATCCGCCACACCCTCATCGCGACGGTTGGCCTCCATCTCGCCAGGCGGCAGCGCAGGCATCGAATCCGCGGTGTTCGTCGAGAACGAGTCGGCAGTGGCGGGTTCCGCATGGGGGTCGGTGGTGCGGGTGAGAATCACGGTCAGGTGCGTGATGGCCAGCAGCACGACGGGCGGCACCGCGGCGACCGAGGCCGCGAGCATCCTTGGCACGTCGGCGTCCGCGGCGACGACAGCATGAATGGCGTTCGCCGTCACCGACACGAGCGCGCCGCCTACCAGCAGCGCCCACGGATACCAGGCCGAGCGCTGCCCGGCGAGCGCGACGACGGCAACCGTGGCGACGACGATGATGCCGTCCACGATCAGCGGCCACGCCCACGCCTGCCCAGCCCCGATCCCGGAGCGAGCAGCCAGATCGGCCAACGACGTGAACGACAGCCAGAACGCCCCGGCGGCGATGAACACCGTCCCCGCGACCGCCGTCATCGCGGCCCAGCGCCGCCCTCCCGATTCACGCCTCACAGCCCAGCCCTCCCCAAGGCTGCGGACGGTGGGCTCGCCGAGCGACCGAACCACCGACCCGCGCTCTGGCTCCGGCCGCCGGGCGTCACTTCGGATGCGGGCTGGGTGGCTCGGTAGGCGGAGCGCACGGTCGTGGTGATCTCGCGATCACCCAGACCCGCCGACTGTGCCGCAGCACCCAGCGCATCGAGCGCCTCGGCGGGCGAGACGCCGTTCTCTGCGAGGCGGCAGGCAGCCCAGAACAGGCCTCGGTTCCGCTCGCCCTCACCCCGCCCAGCGACCCACGTCGCCAACCGCTCAGCATCCTCATCCATCGAGCCGCTGCTGGCGCGTAGTGGAGCGACGGGGCGCGGGTCGAGGAAGTCCCGCAGACGGGCCGCGTCCACATGACCGACCGAGTGCGCGGCGATGTCCGCGACCTCGTAGCGGCACACACTGCCGTCGATGATTCGCCGGGAGGGAGGAGCGATGATGTAGCCGCCGTCGCCCCGGAAGTCGACGCCCGCGGTGGCTGCCTGCCACGACCGCTGCTCGCGGCCCGGGGTCGCCGGGAAGTACACGTGCGCGCCTCCGGTGGGTGTGCGCACGAGCAGACCCGCGCCATCGACGAGCCCCGCGTCGGTGGCGCGCTGGAACGCCGCGCGGCCGTCGTGGGGGCCGTGGACATCGACATCGACGACGACAACGCCGGATGGAGCGCCGGTCGGGATGCCGATGTTCGCGTTCGGTGTGCGCGACCACCACGCGGCAACCTGTTCCGGGTCGCTGCTCGCATCGAGGAACCCACGGCGGGTCAGCGGACGCTTCCCCTCGACGACGCACGGAAACACGGGCACGCCAGCCGCCGCGAGGCTCCGCGCCGCGAGCCCCAGGCTCGGTGAACGATCCACGCGAATGAGCGCCGCCAGGACATCGAATGCTTCGGGCATCACAGCCTCCGCCCTGCCAGCGCTGGCGCCGACGCAGCACGCGGACGATCGGTCTCCACCGAGTTCGCAGCCGTACGGGAGGTGCGCGGACTGGGAGCGTCGCGTTCGAGTCCGGGCGGGGTGCCGTCGCCGACCTGGAGCGTGTCGAGCTGGTCGAGGATCGCCAGCGCGGTCTTCCGCACCCGCTCGCCGGTGGACTGCACCACCTGGACGGGCTCTTGGCCGTCCACGCGGGCGGCCCAGGTCGAGACGTACGGGATCGTGTACCCGGTGGTGTCCATGCCGTGCGCGGCACCGATCATCAGCGCGACGGACTCGGCTTCGACCTCGCGGATGCCGCGATGCTGACGTGCTTCCTCGTCGTCGGGATCGTGCATCAGCACGTGCGCCAGCTCGTGCGCGAGCGTCTTGACCTGCGCAGCAGGGTCCATGTTCTCCCGCACCGCTACCGTGCGCTCCTCATAGTCGGTCATGCCGTTCGCGCCGGAGATCATCCCCTCGTGTGGCACCCGCAGCACCTCGAACCCCGCGCCGCGAATCTGCCCGGCCAGCCCGTCCCACAGCCCCGAGGGTGCTTCGCCTTCCAGCAGCGTCGGAGCGGGCGGAACTGGCAATGGTTCTCCGTCGGTCTGGGAGGCATCCCACACGTAGGCCGGCCGGGCTCCGACCATCCGCGAGCGCACCACCTCGCCGGCCTTCGGCGTCTCCCTCGGCCCGAGCCGCCGCCACGAGCCCGCATCGGCAGGGGTCGCGGTGGCGAACCGGCCCGTCACGGGCGCGAAGATCATGTAGCCCGGCTGGCCCTTCATCACCTGCCGACCGAGCCCCTGCCACTGCCGGTACCCGGCAACCAGGGTGGGGAAGGGTTCGGGCACGCGGCCTGCCTCGAACGCGGCTTCGTGCTGCACCCAGATCAGCATCGTGTTGTTGAACGACCGCGACCGGAACCGCGCCGCGAAGGCGAGCGCCTGGCGCCAGTCGTCACCCGAGACCAGCGACTCGACCGCGCCGGTCAGCTTCTCGTGCAGCTCGTCGAGCTTCGCCTCTCGCGCCGCGCGGGCGTCCTCGTTCGATGCCATGCTCCGGCCTCCTCTTCGGCGGGCCGCGACGCGGCTGCGCGCGGCGGTACACCTGGCAGGTAGGCGCGAACACCCGCGCCCAGACCGTGAGCTGGACATCGTTCACCTCCTTGAGGCAGCCCGAGCCGAGACCGGGACGCAACATTGAGCATGCTCAAAATGCCCCGGAGTCCTGTTCTAACACTGACCGTTGAGCATGCGCAAGCCTTGATTTGTGCATGCTCAACGAGTACGGTTGAGCATGCACAACCACCTTCTGGGTGGACTACATCGATGCCTTGCCCGTTGCGAAGGGAAGGGGGTCACCGTCATGACCGAAGACGAGAGCCAGGCTGCGGCCGAAGACCTCGCCAAACGTCTGCGGCTCCTGATGGATGTCGCCGTCGCCGAGTCCGGCACGGAGCCGACCTACTCGCAGATCGCCGGCTACCTCCAAGAACGAGGCACCAACCTGTCGCGGTCGCGCTGGACGTACATGGTCAACGGCCACCGCTACGTCCAAGACCCCGCCGTCTTCGAAGGGCTCGCGGAGTTCTTCGACGTGGACGCCGCGTTCCTGCTCGGCGAGGACGGTGCTGCCACTCCCGAGAAGGTCTCTGCGCAGCTCGACCTGGTTCGGTCCATGCGTGCCGCGAAGGTGAAGTCCTACGCTGCCCGCACCCTCGGCGATATCTCGCCGAAAGCACTCCACGCCATCACCAAGTTCCTGGACGAGGAAATGACACACATGCCCGAGCACTGACCGGTACCGCACGATGGAGCCGCCACCGGTCCCTGCTCCCTACAGAGAAGGGGCGAACCGTGAAGATCGAACAGACCGTATCGGCGGCCGTCGCGGGCCTTGAGCTCGGCAATACCTTCGCCCTTGACGATCTCCTCCACACCGTCCAAGACCGGCGGCACCGTAGGCTCCGCGTCGTCGAACTCGCAGACCTCGACACCCACGACGGCCTCTGCGCGCTCTGGCTCTCCACCGATGCCGAAGACGTCGTGCTTCACGCCCGCAGCGACTCCGCGCTGCATCGCCAGCAGTTCGTGCTCCACGAGCTCGCCCACATGATCCTTGGCCACGGCGAAGGCGACGGCTGTGCAGTCGGGGAGGTACTGCTGCCCAACATCCCGCCGTACACCAGAGGTCGCCTGCTCAGGCGGCAAGACCTCGACAGCGAAACCGAGATCGCCGCCGAGTCCCTCGCCGACCGGCTCGCCGCCGGCATCCGAGGGTCGGTGTTCGCAGAGTCCAGATACTCGGAGATATTCGGATGATCCAGACGCTCGTCGCAACGCTCATGTGGGCGCTCGTGGCGAGCCTGCTCATCTTCCGACGCAAACGCACCGACCGAAGCATCACCTACGCCGCCCTCACCATCGCCATCGCGATGACGCTCAACGTGGATGCCGCCTACAGCGCCGTCGATCGACTGCTCGGTGGCACCAACCTCGCCACCCTGATCGCGGACGCGCTCCTGATGACCGGGCTGTTCTTCCTCGGCCGCGGCGTCATGAAGACCGGCGAGTACCGGCCCAGGCTCGTCCGAGCCGCCGTCAGCATCCCCGTCCTGCTCGTCGCGCTGCTCGCGATCACCGCATCGTTCCTGCTCATCGACCGCGGCACCACTACCACACGATTTATGATCGACCTCGGCGCACAGCCAGCGGCGGCGGTCTACTCGATCATCAACTTCACCTACTGCCTCGTCATTGTCGTGGCGATGCTCGTCCTCGCCATAAGGCAGTACCGGCACAACACCGGCATCCAGCACCTCCCCGCGGCACTGTTGAGCCTGGGGTCGGCGTTCGGCGTCGCGCTCTGCCTCGCCGTGATCGTCATGGACGTTGCCCACGCCACGGGCCACCTCGACCTCATGCACACTATCCAGTCCGCCTACGATCCGCTCTCCGTCCTGACCTTCGTGTTCCTCTGTGCCGGGTTCGCGATCCAGCCTGCCGTCCGTCGCGCTCAGCACCGCGCCCGGCAGAGGCAGACCGTCGCCCTCACAGCGCAGCTGGAGTCGCTTTGGCACCAGGCGACGCGCGCACGGCCCGGGCTGAGCCAGGCCGACCCCCTCGCCGCCAGTAGCGAAGACCCCGAAGGGCACCTCCACCGAGTGATCGTCGAAATCCGCGACGCGATGATCGACCCTCGCATCACCTTCGACATCAGCACCGACGACCGCGACCTGCTCGAACGCGCCGAGAGCCACCTCGTCGGAAGCGACAGTGCCCTCGCGACGACCTCGCCCGTTCCCTACGTCGAGGAGCGGGAGTCGTGATAGGCCGCATCGCTCTCGGCGCTGGGGCCGCGGCGGCAGCGGTTGCCGGGGTCGGGTGGGCCATCGCGCGGCGGCTCACCGCACCCGTCGGCCCACGAATGTTCGACCTCACCGTTCGAGGCGTCGAGTACACCGACGACGGCGACCTGATCGTGCTCGACCGCACCGACCAGGCCGCCGCGCCAGGCATCTACAATCTCTGGTTCGAGCACGGCGGCTGGGCGCAGCTCGCCACAGATAGCGTCGATCGAGGACCCACCCGCGTCGCTCGCAGGATCACGGGCACCACATCGGGTTTCACTCCGAAGACCGGCGATTGCGCCTCCTGGAGCGGCATCTACTACGCCACCCCAGCCGACGCCGGACTCCACACACGCGACATCACCATCACGACCCCCGCAGGACCATGCCCGGCCTGGCGCATCGACGGCGACCTCGCGACCTGGGCCATCCACATCCACGGCCTCGGCAGCACCCGCGCCGGCACCCTCCGCGGCGTCCTCGCCGCAACCGAACTCGGCTACACCTCCCTCGTCGTCAGCTACCGCAACACAGCAGAAGGGCCGCGAGTTGGCACCGGCCGGACGACCTTCGGCTACGCAGAGACGAGCGACGTTGACGAGGCCATCGGGTACGCCGTCCGACGAGGAGCCGAACAGGTCGTGATCTTCGGCTGGTCGATGGGTGCCGCTGTCGCTCTCCAGCTCGCCGACCACCCGCGACATCCGGGACTGATCGCCGCGCTCGTACTCGACTCCCCAGTCCTCAACTGGACCGAAGTCATCAAGTCCAACTGCGCCCGCAGCGGATGGCCTGCAGCAGCCGGGCACCTCGCGATCCCGTGGCTCACCCTCGACCCACTGGCACGCACAGTCGGCCTGCCAGGACGCATCCCACTTCCCACCTTCGACTGGACATCCCGAGCCGTAGAGCTCAACACGCCGACCCTGATCCTCCACGGCACCCGAGACGACTCCGTGCCGATCCGGCTCTCACAAGCACTCCGAGACGCTCGCCCGGACCTCGTTGAGCTTGAGACCTTCGATGCCGGCCACACCCTCTGCTGGAACAGCGATCTGGACCGCTGGCGGAACACGGTGACCGCCTGGCTCAAGGTGCGCATCCCACGCTGATCGGCAGAACGCAGCGGCCACTCTCGAAACCCGTCTCGTTCGGCCACGCCCGGAGAAACCCAACTCAAGCCGTACCTCAGCCGGTATCATCGTGGGTGTTGGCCTGCCTGGGCCATTGAGCGAGGGAGGACCAACGTGGCTGAGCCGTGGCTGTCCGCAGACGACATCGCCGCCCACCTCGGGGTCACCAAAGACACCGTCTACACCTGGATCGCCGAGAAGGCCATGCCCGCCCACAAGGTCGGACGCCTCTGGAAGTTCCAAGCCAGCGAGATAGACGACTGGGTGCGCGCGGGTGCGGCGGCCAGTGACCAAGAGCTCCACGTAGCCCATCCCGGTGTCGGTGGACGCTCCTACGCTCATGACAACGACGAGCACCGGGAGGGGGGAAGATGAACCTGAAAGACGCCCAGCGCTTGGTGAAGTCCAAGCAACGCGTTGCGGACCACGGCGAGGTGTTCACGCCGGCGTGGATGGTCGAGGACATGCTCGACCTCGTTAAGCACGAGTCTGAGCGGATCGACTCCCGCGTACTCGAACCCGCCTGCGGCTCGGGCAACTTCCTCATCCCCGTCCTGGCTCGCAAGCTCGCCACGGTCGAGCTTCGGCACGGCAAGAGCGAGTTCGAGAAGCGCCACTACGCATTGTTCGCGCTCATGTGCACCTACGGTATCGAACTTCTCGCAGACAACGCCGAAGAGTGCCGTCACAATCTCGCCGAGGTGTTCAACACGTTCTTGGGTATCGGCAACGATGACCAGTGGGCACGAGCGGCCCGCGCGGTTCTCACCGTGAACATCGTCCAGGGCGATGCCTTGACCATGACCGTGCCAAGCGGCCAGCCGATCACCTTTCCTGAGTGGGGCTACCTCGGCAAAGGCAAGTTCCAGAGGCGCGACTTTCGCTACGACGACCTCACTCAGCGCGCCTCGTACGAGGGAACCCTATTCGGCGAGCTCGATGACGAGGACCTGTTCGTCCCCGCGCAGACTTACCCGACGATGACCGTCATTCAGATCGCCGAGGCCGCCGCGTGACCCTTGCACCTTTGACTCTCCGAGGGCACAACCCGGATGTCTTGACCTGCATCGCGAACCTCTCCAACGATGAGGTCTTCACCCCGCCGGAGTTCGCGAACCAGATGCTCGACACGCTTGCCGCCGCGTGGGCAGACGCCAACGACGGCGCCGACATCTGGGCCAACCCCGATGTCACGTTCCTCGATCCGTTCACCAAGTCTGGTGTGTTCCTCCGCGAGATCGTGCGCCGACTCACCGACGGCCTGATCCTGACGATCCCCGACCTCACCGAACGCGTCGATCACATCCTCACCCACCAAGTGTTCGGCATCGGGATCACCCAGCTCACGGCGCTGCTCGCGCGCCGGAGCGTCTACTGCTCGAAGTTCGCCAACGGCCCGCACTCGATCGCTAGGTCATTCACGACCGAGGACGGCAACATCTGGTTCGAGCGCACCGAGCACACCTGGGGCGGCGGGAAGCGGGAGTTCCGTGCTGATCCACTGACCAGCGAGGAAGTCGCCGTCTATACCAACCGCAAGTGCATCTACTGCGGCGCAGGCGAGGATGACTACGCCCGTGGTGACGACCTTGAGACTCACGCCTACGCCTTCATCCACACCGACGACATCAAAGCCCGCATCGCGGAGCTGTTCGGAGACACCATGCAGTTCGACGTCATCATCGGCAACCCGCCCTACCAGCTCAGCGACGGCGGTCATGGGACCAGCGCCGCCCCGATCTATCAACTCTTCGTAGAGCAGGCCAAGAAACTCGACCCGCGTTTCTTGTCCATGATCGTTCCCTCGCGTTGGTTTGCGGGAGGAAAAGGCCTCGATGAGTTCAGGGAGTCAATGCTGACCGACAGCCGCGTGCGGGCAATCAACGATTACCTGAGCGCTTCGGACGTGTTCCCAGGCGTCGGACTAAAGGGCGGGGTGTGCTACTTCCTCTGGGATCGCGACCACCCCGGACTCTGCGAGGTCACCACCCACTTCAAGGATTGGCCGACGACCACGGCCACTCGCTCTTTGCTCGAACCAGGCGCGGATGTCTTCATCCGGTTCAACGAGGCTCTGTCAATCTTGCGCAAGGTGATTGCCGTCGAGACCGGGCAGGAGCACTCGCTGGCACTGCCGGAGAGCAAGCGCTTCGAAAGGCTGGTCAGCTCCCGTAAGCCCTTTGGATTTGAGACCACGTTCAAGGGCAGAGCGTCAAAGGCGCCTGGCGACGTGCTCATCTACCAGAACGGTGGGACTGGGTATGTGGACCGAGCATCGATCCCTTCGGGCGCTCACCTCATCGATGGCTGGAAGGTTTACGTTGGCCGCGCCGCGCCCGGCACGGGAAATAAGGACACCTATCCCCATCGGATCATCAGCACTCCCTTCCTTGGCGAGAGCGGGAGCATCTCCTCCGAGACGTACCTCTGCATCGGAACCTTCGATACACGAGGAGAGGCGGAGAGCGCGCTGTCGTACCTCCGCTGCCGTCTGACGCGCTTTCTCATCCTCCTTCACAAGCCCTCGCAAGACACCACGCGGAAGGTCTATGCCTTCGTTCCGACCCAGGATTGGACGCGAGACTGGAACGATCATGATCTTTACGAGAAGTACGGACTCTCGGAAGACGAGATCGACTTCGTCGAGCGGATCGTTCGCCCGATGGAGGCGGACGAGTGAAGCGGGAGATTGACGAACTCCTCCCCAAGAAGCCCGAGGCGCGACTGCGAATCTACGCATGGTCGCCGAACGATCCACCAGTCGGCTACGCGGGGCTTCTCAAGGTGGGCCAGACGACGAAGGCGGATGTGAACGCGCGCATCCGCGAGTCTCAGGGGCAGATGCAGCAGGCATACACGCTGCACGTTGATGAGCTCGCCGAACGAGGCGACGGGACGGTGTTTCGCGACTCAGATGTGCGCCAACGGCTGATCGACAAGGGCTTCGAGAACCCGATCTTCGGCTCAGCGCGAGAGTGGATGTGGTGCACCCCAGACGATGTGCGCACGGCGATCACTGAGCTTCGCACAGGCGTGAAGCTCAGTGGAACCCATCATGAGAAGTTTCCGATGCGCCCGGAGCAAGCCAGCGCCGTGGACAAGGCCGAGGGCTACTACAAGTCCATCTGGGCCGAGGACTCTCACGCGGTGCCACGGTTCCTGTGGAACGCCAAGATGCGCTTCGGGAAGACCTTCGCCTCCTACCAACTCGCGAAGCGGCTCGGCGCCAAACGCATCCTCGTGGTCACCTTCAAGCCCGCAGTGGAGGACGCCTGGCAGACCGACCTGGAGTCTCACGCCGACTTCGACGGCTGGCAGTACCTCTCCTCGGCCACCGGGGGCAGCCCAGATGAGGCGGACAAGACTCGGCCACTGGTCTACTTCGGATCGTTCCAGGACCTGCTCGGGCGAGATCGGAAGACCGGCCTCATCAAGGCGAAGAACGAGTGGGTCCACACCACCAACTGGGACCTCGTCATCTTCGATGAATACCACTTCGGTGCGTGGCGAGAGTCCGCCAAGGAGCTGTTCGAGGGCGAGGACGAGAAAGTCAAGCAGAAGGAACTGGCCGCGGAGTACAACGACGGCCTCGTGGCCTTCGACGAGGAGCTTGACGAACTCGGCAACGACGAGGACGACTTCCTGCCGATCACCACCCGCGCCTACCTGTACCTGTCGGGCACGCCATTCAAGGCGCTGGCAACCGGTGAGTTCATCGAGGAGCAAATCTTCAACTGGACCTACACCGATGAGCAGCGCGCCAAGGCCGAGTACGCCGTCGCGCAACCGGACGCCTGGAACCCGTACGGGTCGCTCCCGGAGATGCGTCTGTTCACGTACCAGATGCCTGACGAGTTGATTGCCGTTGCGAATCAGGGAGAGTTCGACGAGTTCGACCTCAACGAGTTCTTCGAGGCAAAGGGCATCGGTAAGGACGCCGAGTTCACCCACAAGACCGACGTGCAGAAGTGGCTCGATCTCGTCCGCGGCGCTCACCTTCCCACCCAGGTCGACGCGATGCGGATGGGCACCCGCCCGCCATTCCCGTACTCCGATGTCCGACTCCTGCCGTACCTTCAGCACTCGTTCTGGTTCCTGCCCAACGTTGCTGCCTGCGAGGCAATGTCGAACCTGCTCGCGGAGAAGCAGAACGTGTTCTGGCACGACTACAAGGTCCTCGTCGTCGCGGGTCCCGGCGCGGGCATCGGGCTGGATGCTCTCCCGCCAGTGCGGGCGGCGATCGGCGACGGCCACGACACCAAGACGATCACCCTGTCGTGCGGCAAGCTCACCACGGGCGTCACCGTCAAGCAGTGGTCCTCGATCCTGATGTTGCGCAACCTCAACTCACCCGAGACCTACTTTCAGGCAGCGTTCCGCGTACAGTCACCGTGGTCGATCAAGAATCCCGACGGAGACAACCCGAGCGCCGAAGCAGTCCTCAAGCCTGTGTGCTTCGTGTTCGACTTCGCGCCCACTCGCGCGCTGCGTCAGATCGCCGACTACGGCGCCGGTCTCTCGCCGGAGACGCCGAACCCTGAGCAAGCCGTCGAGGAGCTCGTGAAGTTCCTGCCCGTGTTGGCGTACGACGGGTCGAATATGACCCAGGTCGATGCCGGCGGCATCCTCGACATCGCCATGTCGGGCACCTCCGCGACCCTCCTGGCCCGCAAGTGGGAGTCCGCAATCCTCGTCAACGTCGACAACGACACCCTGCGCAAGATCATGAACAACCCCGACGCCCTCAACGCCGTCATGAACATCGAAGGCTTCCGCGCGCTCGGCAGCGACATTTTCGAGACCGTCGTGAACAAGAGCGACGCCGTGAAGAAGGCGAAGAAGGAGAAGGGCGACGACATTACTCCGGCGGAGAAGAAGGAGTTGACGGAGGAGGAGAAGGAGTACAAGTCCAAGCGGACGCAGATTCAGGAGAAGCTGGTCAAGTTCGCCACCCGCGTCCCTGCGTTCATGTACCTGACCGACTTCCGTGAGAACACTCTTACCGACGTCATCACCAAGCTCGAACCCGGCTTGTTCCGCACCGTCACCGGACTGACCGTCGAGGACTTCCACCTCCTCGTGAATCTCGGCGTCTTTAACGCCACCCATATGAACCAGGCCGTCTTCGCCTTCCGCCGCTACGAGGACTCCTCCTTGTCCTACACCGGCATCGAGTCCCACAAGGGCCTGCGCCGCTACGGCCTCTACGACACCGTCGTCGCCGTCAACGACGAGACCGCAGTCTGACCACCCGTCAGCCCGAATCGAGAGAGCCGCATGTACTTCTAGACCCCGTGCAGCATCGAGGAGATGCTCACCGCCATCCGCAAGCGCGAGTATCTGATGCCAGCTATCCATCGTGAATTTGTCTGAGGCACGGATACCCCGTCGGCTCCTTCCTGCTCTGGAACTTCAAGCCCGACCGCGCAGTCGTACACGTTCTACGAGTTCCTGACGAACTACCGCGAGCGCGACAACCTTACGCGGACAAGACAACGGTTCCCTCCGGGCAGCAAGACCCTTCAGCCGATTGGTCAGAGGTACCGGCAGATCGACTCGGGTGTGCAGACCTCCGGCGGCGTCTGTGCTGCGTTCGCGCGTAGGTCGGCGACGCTGGTACGGAGCAGGCGGAGCTGCTCGAGCTGCTCGTCGATCTCGACCAGTCGCCGGTCGAGAAGGTCTCGAACATGACCGCACGGCGACCCGCCCGCGTCACGTACTTCGAGGATCTCGGCGGTTTGCGCGAGAGTGAGCCCTGCTGCGCGGGCCCGGTCGATGAATTCGAGCCGCTGCACCGCCTCGTCGCCGTAGTTGCGGTACCCAGCCGGGGTGCGCTCCGGCGGTTGGAGCAGCCCGCGCTCCTCGTAGTACCGCAGCGTGGACGCCCTCGTCTTCGCCTTCCCCGCGAGTTCCCCGATCCGCATCGTCACCTCGGCCACCGACTTGACCTTCAAGCATACTTTAAGGTCCATTCTTTCAGGAGTGGCCGCACGAGTGGCCGGTTCGAACTGGAGGAGGCATCGTGACATGGCACACGGAGGTTGATCTCGTGGTGATCGGGACGGGCGGGGCGGCGATGTCCGCAGCGATCCACGCGCGCCTCGAGGGGGCCAGCGTGGTCGCCATCGAATCGGGAACCCTCGGCGGTACCTGCGTGAACGTGGGTTGTGTGCCGTCCAAGACGCTTCTCGCGGCCGCGCACACCCGGCACTCCGCCCTCACGAACCGGTTCTCAGGCGTCCCCAGCTCTGCTGGGATGGTCGATCTCAGCGCGCTCATCGAGCAGAAGGATGATCTGGTTGGGATGCTCCGCCAGACCAAGTACGCCGACATCGCCGCTGCCTACGGGTTTGACATCCTCCCGGGCACTGCAACGTTCACAGACGCTGGAACCCTGCTCGTGGATGGACGACCGGTGCGCGCGAAGTCGTATCTCGTCGCCACCGGCGCCGAGCCGCACGTGCCGGCAATCCCTGGGCTTGAGCAGGTTGATTACCTCACGTCGACCACAGCGATGGAACTGACGGAACTGCCCGCGTCGCTCGTGGTGATCGGCGGTGGCTTCGTCGGCCTGGAACAGGCGCAGCTGTTCGCCCGGCTCGGAGTAGAGGTCACCGTCATCGGTCGGCTCGCCCCGCACGCCGAACCGGAACTGTCATCCGAGCTCCGCAAGGCCTTCCTGGCCGAGGGGATCAGCGTCATCGGCGACCGCGCAGCCACGATCACCCAGCACGAGGGCCTGGTCCAGGTGACGACCCGCAACGGGAAGGACGCGACCGGTGAACGTGTCCTCGTTGCCACCGGTCGCACCCCGCGCACCGAAGGGCTCAACCTTCCTGCTGCGGGTATCGCGACCGACGAGCGCGGCTTCGTCATCGTAGACGAGCAGCAGCGGACCACGAACCCGGCTGTGTTCGCCGCCGGTGACGTCACTGACGTGCCCCAGTACGTGTACGTCGCCGCGAGGACTGGGAAGATCGCCGCGCACAACGCCCTGGGTCACGACGAGCGAGTCGACTACACCGGGTTGCCGTCTGTGCTGTTCACCTCACCCCAACTGGCCTCCGCCGGGATCACCGAAGCCAGCGCCATCGCCGCCGGATACCGGTGCGCCTGCCGATTCCTACGACTTTCCGACGTGCCCAGGGCCATCGCCAACCACGACACACGCGGCGGCATCAAGGTCGTCGCCGACGCCGACACCGGCAAAGTCCTCGGTATCCACGCCCTCGCCGACACCGCTGGGGAGATGATGCTCGCCGCAACCTACGCCATCACCGCCGGATTCACCGTCACCCAACTCGCCGACACCTGGGCCCCCTACCTCACCATGGCCGAAGGCATCCGCCTCACCGCGAACCTCTTCCGCAACGAACTCCCCACCTCCTGCTGCGCCTGACACAAGAGCCGGGCCCAGCGATGTGGTGATCCAAGTGATATCCGCGACGCCTTCAACACCGGCACCGACCGCGTGATCGACGCCTACGCGGTCAGCGTGGGCTCAGTTGAGGCAGCGGCGCCGAGCACGTCGTCTGGGCCGCTCACACGCGCAGCGCACCGGGACACTCAGCCGCCAGGTAGCAACCACAGCACGCTGCCATCTACGCAGTCGGCTACGAGTTCAGAGGCCGAAGGCACCACCACTGACGAGGATGAAGATGCCCAGGCCGATGAGCACGATCGGGAACAGGATGTGTTCCCAGCGTTCCAGGAGTTCGGCGATCGGTCGGCGGGTGGCGACGAACTTGCCCAGGCCGACGAGGGCGGCGACCAGGGCGAGGAACACGATGCAGTACGCCACCACGGCCGCTGGGCCCACGCTGAGGAAGACCGGGACGTAGACGCCGATGTTGTCCCCGCCGTTGGCGAAGGTCACCCCGGCCACCGTCCACACCCCAACCTTCTTGCCCTCGACCTTTGCCTCATCGTCATCGTCGGCACCGCGGTTGCGCCAGGCTTGCCACGCAGCCCAAAGTCCCAACCCCAGCGGAATGAGTCCGAAGTAGGGGATGACCTCTGGCGGCAGGAACGCTCCCGCCCCGAGCGTCACCAGCACGGAAGCGCCCAGGATGCCAGCGAACCCGAGGTACTGTCCGACCAGGATTCGGGCGGTGGTCCCGCGCTGGCCCACGCCTCGGGCGAAGAACAGTGAGAGCACGATGATGTCATCGATGTTCGTGGCGATGAATAGGCCGATCGCCTGCAGGACGGAGGACAGGATCATGCGCCCACCGCCGCGTTACAGCCGCCTGGCGACCCAGCGGTTCCGGCAGCCGCGTGCCGTTGATACTCTGCGACCATCATTGTCCGTTCCTGGTGTGGTGTGGGCCTCGGAGGTAAAGCAGGACGCCCAGGGCGACGCCGAAACCGAGGATGACGTCGGCAAGGTTGCCGATGAACAGGTTGCCGTAGGCGAGGAAGTCGGTGACGTGACCGCGGCCAAACTCGGGAGGGGCGAACAGCCGGTCCAGCAGGTTGCCGACCGCGCCTCCCCACACCAGGCCGATCGCGACCGCCCACCCGACGGTGCGGGCGCGGGTTGCGGCGACGAGTAGAGCGACAGAGGCCGCCGCGGCGATGACGGTGAGCAGCCAGGTTGCGCCGGCTCCGAGGGACATCACGGTGCCGGGGTTGAACGCGAGCTGCAAGCCGAGCCAGTCTCCCAAGAGCGGAATACGGTCATCCTCGCTGAGCTGAGCGAGGGCGAGTGCCTTGCTGCCTTGATCGATCAGCACCGCGCCAGCGGCGACGGCGCACGCGAGCAGGAACCAGCGGAGCCGGACGCGCGCCGCCGCCGGGCCGGCAGAACTCGCTTCCACGGCATCCGCTTTTCCCGGGGAGGGAGCGGAGCCGTCAAGGGGATCGGTCATGCCTTCGTGCGCCGCGCCGCGCGGAGCCCGTTGAGGATGACGACGACTTCAGCGACCTCGTGTACAAGCACGACCGCGGCGAGCCCGAGGACTCCGGTAATCGCCAGCGGCAGCAGCACCACGATGATCGCGATCGACAACACGACGTTCTGGTTGATTATGTTGCGGCCGCGGCGGGCGTGGGCGAGGGCCTGTGGGATGAGGCGCAGGTCGTGGCCGGTGAACGCGACGTCGGCCGACTCGATCGCAGCATCGGCGCCCTTGGCTCCCATCGCGATCCCCACATCCGCGGCCGCCAGCGCGGGAGCGTCGTTGATGCCGTCCCCGATCATGGCAGTGGGCTGAGACTTCGACAACTCCGCGACGGCGGTGGCCTTGTCCTCGGGGCGCAGCTCGGCGCGCACGTCCATGATGCCGGCCTGGCCGGCCAGCGCTGCGGCGGTGCGGGCGTTGTCGCCGGTGAGCATCGTCACCCCGATCCCGCGGCGGTTCAGCGTGGCGATGACCTCGGGAACCTCTGGGCGCAGTTCGTCACGCACCCCGATCGCGCCAGCCGGCCGGTCGCCGCGGTGGACGATGACGACGGTCATCCCCTCGGATTCCATCACCTGCACCTGGTCGGCCAGCGTGCCGGCGTCCAGCCAGCGGGGGCTACCGACGGCGAGACGGGCACTACCGAGCGTGCCGGTGATGCCGCGCCCGGCGGTCTCGGTGACGTCGTGCGCGGTCGGGGCGTCGGGGACGGCCTTCGTGATCGCGGCGGCCAGCGGGTGCGTGCTGTGACCTTCCAGGCTCGCCGCCCACGCCAGCACCTCATTCTCGGTCGCGCCGGTGGTGACGACGCGGGTCACCGTGGGCTCGTTGCGGGTCAGCGTGCCGGTCTTGTCGACGGCGACGTGGCGGATGCCGCCGAACCGCTCGAACGCGGCCCCGGACTTCACGACCACACCGAACTTCGACGCCGCGCCGATCGCGGAAACAACGGTGACCGGGACGGCGATCGCCAGCGCGCACGGCGAGGCTGCGACCAGCACCACCAGAGCGCGGGTGATCCACAGCTCAGGGTCGCCGCTCAACAGCGACCCAAGCACGCCGACCAGCACGGCGAGGATCATCACGCCGGGCACCAGCGGGCGGGCGATCCGGTCGGCCAGGCGGGCACGGTCGCCCTTCTCGGCCTGCGCCTGCTCGACCAGCTCCACGATGGTGGTGAGCGAGTTGTCGGTGCCGGCGGCGGTGGCCTCGACCTCGAGCACGCCGGTGGTGTTGATCGACCCGGCCGAGACGTCGGTGCCCGGTTCGACCTCGACCGGGATCGATTCACCCGTGATCGCGGACGTGTCCAGGCTGCTCCGCCCGGCCCGCACGGTGCCGTCGGTGGCGATCCGTTCGCCCGGCCGGACCACCAGGACATCCCCGACGCGCAGCTCCTTCGCCTCGACCTCGGCGGTGGCGTCGCCGCGCTTGACGAGTGCGGTTTCGGGCACGAGCTTCAACAGCGCCCGCAACCCTGCGCGGGCGCGGTCCATCGCCTTGTCCTCCAGCGCCTCCGCGATGGAGTACAGGAATGCCAGCGCGGCGGCCTCCTCGACGTAGCCGAGGATCACCGCGCCGGTCGCGCTGATCGTCATCAGCAGCCCGATGCCGAACTTGCCCTTGGTGAACAGCTTGCGCAGCGCGCCCGGCACGAACGTGTACGCGCCCAGCAGCAGGCCGATCCAGAACAGCACCAGGCCCGCGGTCTCCGCGCCGGTCCACTCGCACACCAGGCCGGCGGCGAACGCGACGCCGGAGGCGATCGGGATCAGAACGCTCGGGCTCCGATACCACGGCCGGTCATCGTCATCATCGTGGTCGTCGAGGTCGACATGCTCGACCTGCGAACCCGTGACCGCGCTCACGCCCGCACCTCCCCCGCCTGGCAACCCTCGACCCCGCAGTCCGGGTCCATGCACGGCACGCTCTCGTCAACCGCGAGCGTGACATCCACCAGCGCCGTCAGCGCGCGGGCCAGGTGCGGGTCTGCCACCTCGTAGCGGGTCTGTCGGCCCTCGGGCTCGGCCACCACGATCCCGCACCCGCGCAGGCATGTCAGATGGTTCGACACGTTCGAGCGCGACAACCCCAGCTCGCGGGACAGCACCGCCGGGTAGCTCGGCCCGGCCAGCAGGGTCAGCAGAATGCGGGAGCGGGTCGGGTCGGCCATAGCTCGGCCGAGCCGGTTCATCACGTCGAGTCGATCGGAAATAGTCAGCATACGATGACTATACACTGTACGACGTACAGTCGGCGCCAGGTGTCCTCACGAGCGGCGAGTCAGTTGACAGCTCCCTACCAGCGAGCGTGGCGAAGTGCTCGAAGATCCGTCGTGGAGAATATGTCCCGTTCCTCCGTGCCGGCGTCCCGCTCGATTAAGATCGACGACTACTTGGCCGCCGCATGCCTGCTGCCGAACCTTCAGTTGCTGAGTGGGGCCGCCAACATCGAGAAGCAGGATGGACTGCCTGCGGAGTGGATGGACACCGCCTTCCCGAGCGAGAACAAGCGAGCTACGTACCTTGCCGAGGACGACCTCGACGGCCTTCCGCTCGACTTGGCCGACTTCACCTCGTTCTTCGAGCAGCGCAAGCAGCGAGTCCGGGTCCGCCTGCTCGCCGCTCTGGGAACGACACCGGGAGCACCGGAGGACGCCGCTCTCTCGTAGCCCACGTTCACGCGGCGAGCAGTGACAGCGCGGACACAGCCTGGAGGGGTAGCAATCCGTTGCCGAGGGCGGTGATCTGTTGATTCTGCGTCAGGCCGCCGCTATCGGTGACCCATCCAGTCGGCAGGCCCATGAGCCATTCGACGAATGCCGGTGCTGGGCGGGGGCCGTCGGCGTCGTCAGGGGAGGGCTGGCGCTGACGCGTCTCCTCCCGCTCGCCGGCGGCGTCATCATTGGTGTCGGGAAGGTGCGCGGCGGCGAACCATCTCCCCACAGTTGCCGGATGCACCTGCACCTCGCGGGCAATCCGCTTGTTCGACCAGCCCGCGGCCCGCAACGCCGCAGCACGAGCCCGGCGATCAGAACGACCAGGGGTTTCATCCGAGGCTAAGGACAACTCCCGCTCATCGGCCAGAGGTTCAGAGGCAACGGACAACAACGACTTTGAGTGGACAACACCCTGCGGTCCGGCATACACCTCGGACAGCATCTCCGGGATCTCGGACAACACCTCAGGCTGCCCCGGCAACTCCTGTGGGAAGGTGCGGGTGAGGATCACGGTGAGATGGGTGATCGCCAGCAGCACCACCGGCGGTACCGCGGCCACCGAGGCAGCCAGCAGGCCGGGCACATCGGCGTCCGCAGCGACCACAGCGTGGATCGCATTCGCCGTCACCGACACCAGCGCCCCGCCGACCAGCAGCGACCAGGGATACCAGGCTGAGCGTTGCCCAGCCAGCGCCACCACCGCGACCGTCGCCACCACGATGATCCCATCAACGATCAACGGCCACGCCCACGCCTGTCCCCGGTCGACCCCGGAACGCGCCGCCAGATCGGCGAGCGCGGTAAAGCTCAGCCAGAACGCACCCAACGCGATGAACACCGTCCCCACCACTGCGGTGCGCCCCGCCCACTGCCTACCGGTCGTCTTCATCACAGCCTCCGCCCACCCATGCCTGGGTTCGGGGCGTTGGCTCGCTCGAACCAGGCGCCGCCACCGAGGCCGGGGCCACCGGCTTCGGGCGCGGGGTGCGCGATCCGGTAGGCGGAGCGCACCGTGGTGGCGATCTCGCGTTCGCCCAGCCCGGCCTGGCTGGCGGCTGCGCTGAGGACATCGAGCGCATCCGAGGCAGAGACATCACTCTCGGCCAAGCGGCACGCGGCCCAGAACAGCCCCCGGTTCCGCTCACCCTCACCACGCCCAGCGACCCAGAACGCCAGCCGGTTCATATCCGCCAACCGCACCAACCCACGACCCTGCCGCACGACCGGTCCCGGACGTGGATCGAGGAAGTCCCGCAGCCGACGCGAGTCCAGCGCAGCGGCAGGCTGGTCGCCGACATTGACGACCTCGTAGCGGATCGGGACACCGCCGACGATGCGAACCGAGGGCGACACGATGATGTACCCGCCATCACCCCGGGAGTCCACCCCAGCGCGAGCGGCCTGCCATGACCGCTGCTCGACCCCCGCCGTCGCAGCGAAGTAGGCGTGCAGGCCACCCGTCGGGGTCTCCACCAGCAGACCCCAGCCATCGACGAGCCCGGCTCGCTCGGCGCGGGCGAACGCTTGCCGCCCATCAACCGGGCCATGCACGTCCACATCCACCACGACCATCCCCGACACCGCGCCAGTCGGGACACCCAGGTTCGCCTCCGGAGTCCGCGACCACCACGCCTCGACGCGACCGATGTCGGTGGTGGCATCGTGGAACCCCCGCGTCGTGAGCGGACGCTTCCCGCGCGGCTGGCAGGGGAACACCGGCACCCCCACCTGCGCGAGATGCCGGGCCGACGCCGCCAGCGTCGAAGCACCACTGGCACGCAACAACGCCCTGGTGAAGTCGGCACGCGCAGGCATCACAACCCCCGACCCGCCACCACCGGCACCCTCGCCGCCGGCCGATGCTCCGACGGCGGCGGCACATGCAGCGCCTTCGGCTCCGCAGTGGGAACATCACGCGCAAGACCAGGCGGCGTGCCATCGGCGACCTGGAACGTGTCCAGCTGGTCGAGGATGCCCAGCGCCGTCCTCCGCACCCGCTCACCGGTCGCCTTGACGACCTCCGCCGGTTCAGCGTCCTTGACCGACGACGCCCACCCCGCCACATACGGAATCGTGTAACCACTGGTATCCAAACCGTGCGCAGCACCGACCATCAACGCCACGCTCTCGGCCTCCACCTCCCGAACACCCCGGTGCTGGCGAGCGTCCTCATCCTTGGGGTCGTGCATCAGCACATGCGCCAGCTCGTGCGCCAACGTGGCGATCTGATTGACCTCCGTCACATCGGTACGCACCGACACCTGCCGAGCCAGATAGTCGGTCAGGCCGTCCGCGCCGCCGATCCGCCCGGCATCCGGGACACGCAGCACCTCGAACCCCAACGCTTCGACCTGCATGGCCAGGCCATCCCACAGTCCCTGCGGGGCTTCGCCGTCCAGCAGCTTCGGTGCGGGTGGCTCAGGGATCGGATCGCCCTCGGTCTGCGTCACGTCCCACACATAGGCGGGCCGAGCGCCCACCATCTTCGTGCGCACTACCTCGTTGACCTTGTGCTTCTCGCGCGGACCCAAACGACGCCACGACGACGGATCACCAGGATTCGACGAGGCGAACCGGCCGGTCACCGGAGCGAAGATCATGTAACCCGGCTGGCCCTTCTGCACCTGCTGGCCAAGCTGCTGCCACTGCCGATACCCAGCCACATACGACGGCACCGGCCCGGGCACCCGGCCAGCCTCGAACGCAGCCTCGTGCTGAACCCAGATCAGCAGCGTGTTGTTGAACGAGCGCGATCGGAACCGGGCCGCGAACGCCAACGCGCGGGCCCAGTCCCGCCCGGAGACCAGCGTCTCCACCGCGCCAGTCAGCTTCTCGTGCAGCTCATCGAGCTTCGCGTCCCGCTTGGCTCGTACTTCCTCCGTCGCAGTCATCCTGGACCTTCCCTCCGCCGAGATCACCCGATCGTCGGTGACCGTGAGGTACGCCAGGAACATCAAGAAGCACGGCGGGCCAGGGGTGCGACCAAGACCGCCAGGCGACAACACGAACCTGACGAGTCCCTACCGGACTACATCACCGACCGGCTATGAGAGGCCTAGGGAAGACAGACGTCCCGAAATCGGGCACTGAACACGACGAGATCGGGTACATCAGTTGCGCCCACACGACCCTTGGCGTCGTCGGTAGGCACCCGGCGTCAGTCCGACGTACTGACGGAACAGTTCCGTGCCGTGACTTCGGCTGCGCCATCCGACCCGCCACATTGCCTCGGTGACAGTGAGGTCCGTCTCGCGCAGGTACCTTGCCAAGCGTTCGGCTCGCACCATCGTTAGGAACGCGAGCGGTGTCTTGCCAAAGGCGTCGACGAACACCCTGCCTAGCTGAGCAGCCGACAGGTGTACTTCCATGGCCAAAGCGGCGAGAGTCCATCGCCGCTCGGGTGATGTCCGCAACAGCTCAGCAACTCTGCGGGCCTCCTCCCTGATGGGAGCGAACCGTCGTTCCCTCGGCAAGGTTGGCCGGACATGACTCGGCCGGGCGGCTGATATCCGCACCGGGGACGCCTTGATGAACGGGGCAATGACGTGTGCTATGGAAAACCACAGGGCCTGCATCCGGAAGAAGTAGCGAGCAACGGGCCGCTCGGCGCTCAGCGCGACCATCTCGTCGAGCCAAGTTGTGAGTGCCTCGGCCTGCCTTTCACCGAGGCTGAGAACCTGCGCTGGCTCGGCGTAGATGGTCGCCGCGAAGTCCTGAGCATCAAGCCGATCCCGCACGAGCCCAGCGTGCTGCCAGTAGACCTGATCGATCACATAGTCCGTATCCGCATGGATCGTGGTCAAGGTGATGTGGCCCTCAGGCTCGCTTCCGCACAGGACGTTTGCTGCAAGGATGAATCCCCCGGCGTGTCCGGGGGCTCCGAACCTTGGGAAGGGAAGGTTTGGAGTCATGCCAGGGAACACATCGAAGAGGTATCCGCTTGAGTTGAAGCAGCGGGCGGTGCGCATGTACGCCGAGGTCCGGCCGGATCATCCGACGGATTGGGCGGCGATGGCCAAGGTGGCCGGCCTGCTGGGGGTGGCCACGCCGGAAACGTTGCGGAAGTGGGTGCGTCAGGCCGAGGTCGACCAGGGTGCCCGGCCGGGGGTCACGTCGGAGGAGTCGGCCGAGTTGAAGCGGCTCAAGCGTGAGAACGCCGAGTTGCGTCGGGCGAACGCGATCTTGAAGGCGGCCTCGGCTTTCTTCGCGGCCGAGCTCGACCGGCCAGGGCTGTGATCGTGGACTTCATCCGCGAGCACGCCGACCGCCAGGAGCCTGGCGGGCTGCGATGGGGTGTTGAGCCGATCTGTGCTGTGCTGACCGAGCATGGCCTGCCGATCGCCCCATCGACTTTTTATGAGTGGAAGGACAAGCTTCCCACGCGTCGGCAAGAACGCGACCAGGCCTTGTTGGTGGAGGTGCATCGGGTGCATGCCGCTCATTACGGCGTGTACGGGGCCCGGAAGGTGTGGCTGCAGCTGAACCGGGAAGGGATCAGCGTGGCCCGCTGCACGATCGAGCGGCTGATGCGCGCGGCCGGGCTGACGGGGGTGGTGCGTGGCAAGGTGAAACGCACCACGATCGCGGATCCGGCAGCCGTTCGTCCCGGTGATCTGGTGAAACGGAACTTCGCCCCGCTGGAGCCCAACAGGCTTTGGGTGGCCGACATCACGTATGTGTCGACGTGGGCCGGCTGGGCGTATGTCGCGTTCGTCACCGATGCCTACGCCCGCCGGATCCTGGGCTGGCGCTGCTCGGCCACCATGACCACCCAACTCGTCCTCGACGCGGTCGAGCAGGCCATCTGGACCCGGCAACGCGACGGACACGAGTTGGCCTCGGTGATCGCGCATCACGACCGGGGCTCCCAGTACAGCGCCGTCCGCTATAGCGAACGGCTCGCCGCTGCCGGGATCCAGCCCTCGGTCGGGGCCATCGGTTCGTCGTATGACAACGCGCTGGCCGAGACGATCAACGGCTTGTACAAGACCGAACTGATCAAACGCCGGGCGCCGTGGCGGACCCTGGATGATGTCGAGTACGCCACCGCCGAATGGATCGACTGGTTCAACCACCGACGGCTGTATGAGTACTGCGGCGACATCCCACCAGCAGAACTCGAGAACGCGTTCTACGCTCGTCTACACGCCCAGCCACCGGCTGAGCTCACACACAGTTGAGCCTCCGGACACGCCGGGGGATTCACTCTCAATCACCACCCACACCGCGGACCCCAGCACGCCGAGCGGCCAACGGGCTCCTACTGCTCGCTGCCTGGCCGATCTACGAACGCAGGATCACCGCATCGGGGACACCCCCGCCGCTCACCCAGCGGAGTGATCGCGGCCGGCCGGCGGTCGCGTAGCCTCCGCTACCCAAGCGGCGAGAACGCTGACACGGCAGTCAGTGCGATCGCCGCTTGTAGAGGCAGGACCCCATTGCCAAGCGCCATCAGTTGCTGGTTCGGCGGAAGGCCATGTCGTGGATCGGAGAGCCAGGCGGTAGGGAGTCCCATGAGCCACTCCACGAACTCCGGTGCTGGACGCGGGCCATTCTCGTTCCTCAGGAGTGCGGGCGCTGGTGCGACTCGTCCGGTGATGTGCTCCCAACGAGCCACGGCGTGTGCATAGCGTCCCCAGCGGTGAAGATGTCCTCGGTCAGCGACCACAACGTCGCCGAGTCGCTGTGCCTGCTGAGCGAGCCATCCGGTCCGTGGAGCGCGAGGTCGATGATCTGGTGCGAGAGTGCGATCGTGCCCCGTCTCGCCTTCACCTTGTCCAGGGTCTCTCCACCTCGAAGCGAGTCCGACGCGAGCGGGGTTCGGAACAGCGTCTTGACGCCGGGCCAGGAGGAAGATGCGGAACCGGGGGTGAGGAGCGCCGACAAGGGAAGCAGGTAGACCGACCCATCGTGCATCCATCCGCAGGTCGGCCAAATCGCCGAGTACGGCGCTTATGCGAACTTCCACATAAGCGCCGTTATGCCGAGGGAGTGGTTATGTCGACCGGCCGCACGGCGCGCCTCGAAGCTGAGTGCCGACGGCGATCCTGGTCGGCATAACCGTGGCGCCGTCATCGGTCGGTGAGGAAGGCGATGAGAGCGTCCACCGTCTGGTAACGGGCGGGCGGCCTGACGTCGATCATCTGGAGCCGATACAAGCTTCGGTGCTCCAACTCCGGACCAGTGTGGGATAGGCCTGGATGGTCTGGACGGTTACATTGCCGAGCCAGCCGGCGTCCCCTGATGAAGGCGCTGATGAGACTTCGGGGTGTACAGACCATCCCATCGGTGTCGAGCACCGATCATTGGCGTCATCCATGCGCGTTATCTATCTTACATTGGTGTATGATATGAGGTACATTGACCAATAGGAGGCATCATGGGAGACCCGGAGATCGACGCGATGTCGGCGGTAGCTACCGCGCTGACCGACCTCGAAGAAGACGCGCAAGGCCGTGTGCTGCGCTGGGCCGCCGAGCGATACGGCGTGAGCATTGCGACAAGCGGCCGTCGAAGCGGCCCGAGCGCTGGCGATCAGGCCGAGGAGGCGGGTGACGAAGTCACCGAAGAAGAGATCGCAGAGGAAGCGCCCGCGTACGAACACTTCGCAGAGCTGTTCGCGAAGGCACAGCCGAAGACTGAACCGGATAAGGCACTGGTCGCCGCGTACTGGCTACAGGCGATTCAGGGCGAGAGTACGTGGCAGTCGGCAGCGTTGCAGAAGGAGCTCAAGAATCTCGGCCACGCGATCAGTAACATCACAGACGCGCTGACCAGCAACATGAGGAAGAAGCCGCAACGAATTATCCAGTTGCAGAAGGCTGGCAACGCCAAGCAGGCGCGCAAGACCTACAAGGTGACTCACGAAGGTTTGGTCTACGTGCAGGGCATGTTGCGCGGCGAGGGCTCCTGACGTGGGCCTGGCGCCGGCGGACGCGCTCTCGGTCCTTCCGAGCACCCTGCGCGATGATCTTTTGAATGCGTTTAACGAGATCGTCAAGAATTACCGCGAGCATCGATGGGAACCCTCAGAGCTGAATGGCGGCAAGTTGTGTGAGGCCGCTTACACAATCTGCAAGGGCTGGCTGGAGGGAGGAAACTACCCCGCTCGCGCTGAGAAGCCGAGTAGGTTCCCGAACAAGTGCTGGGAGATGGAGAGCGTCTACCAGCAGGTTCCGAACAGCAGGTCGGCCCGCATCCTCATCCCACGGATGATGATCGGCCTCTACGACGTCCGGAACAACCGCGGAGTGGGCCACGCCGGCGCCGAGGTCGATCCAAACCATATGGATGCCACCGCAGTGCTGTATACCTCCAAGTGGCTCGTCGCCGAGTTGGTGCGACTGCTCCACACGCTCACCACGGAAGAGGCCACCGCCGTCGTGGACGGCCTCATTCAGCGTGAAGTCGCGTGGGTCTGGACGCACGACGACAAGAAGCGCGTATTGCGAAAAGGACTGACCTGGAAGCAACAGACTCTCATGCTGTTGCTCACCGAGACGAGCGACGTGGACGAGGCTGATTTGTTCCGCTGGCTGGAGCACCCTGGACTGCCGTCCTTCCGTAAGGACGTGTTGAAGCAGCTACACAAGGCCCGCTTGGTCGAGTACGACACGACCAAGCGGACCATTCGGGCTCTTCGTACTTGCGGTGGGTCGGGGGCGACACGCCGGGTGAGCGGGGTGGGCTGAGGTAGGGGTCGGGGCCCTCAGGATCAGGAGTTACCAAGCTTCTTATCCACCGAGGACCCCGACTGTGTCTGAGCCTACGACGTGTGCTGCGCGCTGCCCCCATGACGACGCCTACTGCGACAACTGTGACCGTCTGGTCGGCTTGCCCGGCGTGCACGTCATCGGAGTGGACCGGCGACCTGCCGGGCTGGTGGTCGAGGTCGAGTCCCCACCAGCGATGATGGGCTGCCCGACCTGCGGGGTGGTAGCCCGCAGCCATGGCCGACGGACGGTCACCTTGGTCGACATCCCCTGCTTCGGAGCCCCGACACGCGTGCGTTGGCGCAAACGCACGTGGACGTGTCCCGAGCCGTCCTGTCCCGTAGGGGTGTTCACCGAGCAGGACGAACAGATCGCCAAGCCACGCGCGATGCTCACCACCCGGGCGTGTCGCTGGGCGACCGAGCAGGTCCGACGCGAGCACGCCAGCATCGCCGGGCTGGCTCGGCAGTTGGCCACCACGTGGCGGACTGTGTGGACCAGCATCGAGCCGATCCTGCAGCGTGCCGCCGCTGATGAGTCCCGGTTCGCCGGCGTGACCACGCTTGGGGTGGATGAGCACCTGTGGCACCACGTGAGCCCCCGCAAGCGTGGCCCCAAGGAGCTCACCGGCATGGTCGACCTCACTCGTGACAAGGACGGACGCGTCCATGCCCGGCTGCTCGATCTGGTGCCGGGACGTTCGGGCACCGTGTACAAGACGTGGCTCGACCAGCGCGGGAAGGGGTTCAAGGCCGGGGTCGAGGTCGCCACCCTGGACCCGTTCCGCGGCTACAAGAACGCCATCGACGACAAGCTCGCCGACGCCACCGCCGTCCTTGATGCGTTTCATGTGGTCGCTCTGGCCAGCCGGGCCGTCGATGAGGTCCGCCGCCGCGTGCAGCAGGAGATCCACGGCCACCGGGGTCGTTCCGGCGACCCGCTCTACGGGATCCGTAACATCCTGCGTTGCGCGGCCGAACGGCTCACAGACAAGCAACACGCCCGCCTCGCCGCGGCGATCGCCGCCGATGACCGCCACGACGCCGTCCACGTCGCCTGGCAGTGCGCCCAGAAGGTTCGAGCCGCCTACGCCCACCCCGACCCAGCCAAGGGCCGCCAGATTGCCGAGCAAGTCGTCGACGGGTTCCCCTCCTGCCCGATCCCCGAGATCGCCCGACTCGGCCGCACCCTCAGACAGTGGAAAGACGCCTTCCTGGCCTACTTCGACACCGGCCGCGCATCCAATGGCGGCACCGAGAGCATCAACGGGCTCATCGAGCTCCACCGACGCATCGCCAGAGGCTTCCGCAACCGCGAGAACTACCGACTACGCATGCTCCTCATCGGCGGCGGACTCAACCTCGACCCACCGCAGGTATGAAGAGCCACCATTCGACTGTTGCCGCCCGGTGTGACAGCCGCTGAGGCCCTGGTCGCGGCGGAATCGTGATGGTCGCTCCGTCTGCGCTGCCCGCCAGACGGACGCTTGTGTGAGATCAGCGTTCGGCAGCGAATTGCGCAACTCTGCCGGCGGCGGCCTCTGGCATCGTCACGAGGAGTTCGCTTGATCTGACTGGGCGGTCACACCGATCGCCTGGCACAGATCAAGGAGGATCGTGATGTCGAAGTATCGCAAGCGTGAGCGCTCGGATGCGCAGGACGTGTTGGAGGAGTTCGAGGACTGGCTGCTGCGGGAGCGGTCGGTCCGGGAGACCACGGCGCGGGTCTATGTCGATCAGATCGTCGGGTTCATCGGGTGGCTACCGGCCCCGGTCGAGGAGTCCTTGCGGAGCTTGACACCGGGGGCGATTCTGGAGTGGGTGGACCACGCTGCACGGCAGGGGTTGAAGCCCTCGACGTTGCGCAAGCAGTTGGTGATGCTGCGATCGTTCCTGCGGTTCTGTCACCGCACCGGCCGGGCCAGTGCGGACTTCTCCGCGGTGGTGCCCCATGCTGCGGGATGGCGGCTGTCCACGATCCCGGACCCGGTGCCCGAGGGCACGATCCAGACGCTGTTAGACAGTCTGGATCTGCAGGCGCCCAAGGGGTTGCGGGACCGGGCGATTCTGCTGCTGTTGACCGGTCTGGGTTTGCGGGCTGGGGAGATCGCGGCGTTGCGGCTGACCGACATCGGCTGGCGCACCGGCACACTACGCATCCGCGGTAAGGGCGACCGTGCCGATGAGCTGCCGTTGCCCGAGGAGGTGGGGCGTGCTTTAGAGGACTACGTGGTGCATGGCCGGGGCGGCAGAGCAGGCTATGACGAGGTGTTCTTGACGATGTTCGAGCCGGTGCGCCCGGTGGCCTCGAACGGCATCAGCAAGATCGTGCGGATGGCTTGTTCGCGGGCGGGGATCACCGAGTTCGGTCCGCATCGACTGCGGCACACCTTCGCCACCGGGCTGCTCGCCTCGGGCGCCACGCTCCAGGAAGTCCAGGGGCTACTGCGGCACGCACAACTGCGGACCACCGCGAACTACACCAAGGTCGACCAGACCAGGCTCACCCAGCTCGTCCCTGAGTGGCCGGCCGCGGCTGAGGGCAGGTGGGAGCGATGAGTGCGCTGCGTGACCTGCTGGATCGCTACTTGAGGACCAGGCGAGCGTTGGGGTTCAAGCTCACCGAGCCGGGTCGGGTGCTCGGTGAGTTCGTGGACTTCATGGACGAGAAGGGCCAGACCACGATCCGTCACGATCTCGCCATCGCCTGGGCGGCCAGGTTCTCCCGAGGCACGGTGCTGATCCGGTTGAACACGGTCCGCCAGTTCGCCGAGCACGTTGCTTGGTTCGATCCCGCCACCGAGGTCCCCGTCCTGGACGGCAGACCCTACGTGAACCACCGTCCTCGTCCGCACATCTACACCACCGAGCAGATCGATGTCCTGTTGCGCGCGGCGGGACGGCTGACGCCAACCGTCCGCGCCGCGGTCTGGCAGACGCTGCTCGGGCTGCTGGCGGTGACCGGACTACGGATCAGCGAAGCCTGCGACCTCAACGACGCCGACATCACCACCGACGACACCGGCGAGGGCGGATGGGTGCGCGTGATGGAGTCGAAGTTCGGCAAGTCCCGTCTGGTCCCCGTCCACACCACCACGATGACCGCGATCGCCGCCTATCGGAGGCTTCGAGATGAGCGGTTCCCGAGTCCGGTCAGCGAAGCTGTGTTCGTCACCCGGCGAGGCACGAGGATCGCCGCGTCGACGGCCGGGGCGACGTTCCGTGAAATCCGCACCCTTGCAGGCATGACCGGCAGCACGTCGGAACCGGCGGCCCGGTTGCATGACTTTCGGCATTCCTTCGCCACCAACACCCTGATCGGGCACATCCGCACTGGCGGTGACATCGAGCAGATGATGCCGGTGCTTTCGGCCTGGCTCGGGCACGTCAGCCCGGTCTCGACCTACTGGTATCTGTCGAACACCCCCGAGCTGGCCGCAGCGCTTGGCGCACGCCTCCCGATGATCGGGGGCGACGATGAGTGATCTCGCTCCGCTGTTGCAGCGGTTCTTCACCGACAAGCTCGACGGGCAGATGAACGCCAGTGTTCACACCAAGGCCGCCTACGCCGACACCTTCCGGCTCCTGCTCACCTACGCCCACCAGCGCACCGGCACCGCCCCGTCCGCCTTGAGGCTGGCGGACCTGGACGCCGACATGATCGGGGGGTTCCTCCAACACCTAGAAGACAAACGCGGCAACTCCGCCTCGACACGCAACGCCAGACGCGCCGCGTTGCGATCGTTCTTCACCTACGCCAGCTACCGGGCACCCGGAGCGATCGCGACGATCAGCCAGGTGCTGGCGATCCCCGCGAAACGGACCAAGACGACCATCGTGTCGTTCCTCACCCGCACCGAGGCCGAGGCGCTAATCGCAGCTCCTGACACCACGACCTGGACCGGTCGACGTGACCGGCTCCTGCTGCACCTGGGCATCCAGACCGGGCTGCGCGTCAGCGAACTCATCGGTCTGCGCGTTGTCGACGTCGAGATCGGGCCGCACAGTCAGCTCCGCTGTCTCGGCAAGGGCCGCAAGCACCGGGTGATACCACTGCAGAAGCCCGCCGTCCGGCTCCTGAACGCCTGGCTCGCCGAATCGGGCACGACCCCGACGGCACCGCTGTTCCCTACAAGCCGGGGAACGCCGTTGAGCCGGGCGGCGGTCGCGAAGCTCCTCGCTCGGCACGTCACGGTCGCGTCCGGACGCTGCCCGAGCCTGCGCGGGAAGAACGTCACCCCGCACACCCTGCGGCACACCTGCGCGATGATGCTTCTGCACGCCGGGATCGACACCGCGAGCATCGCGCTCTGGCTCGGCCACGCCACCATCCAGACCACCCAGGCATACCTGCATGCGGACCTGGAGCTCAAGCGCCGCAGCCTTGACCGGCTCGCCCCAATCGGAGACCACCCGCCGGCCCGCTATCAGGCGTCAGACGCTCTCATCGCCTTCCTCACCGATCGATGAGGGCGCCACGGTTATGCCGACCGGAATCGACATCGGCGCCCAGCATCCGGGCACGCTGCGGGACCGGTCGGCATAACCATCCACTCGGCATAACGGCGCCGGCTGCTCGTAGAGGTCGAGTTGCGCTGTCTCCCAGATGCCACGGGTCGGGCTCCAGAGCGCGAAGGGCTGTATCGTCGGGGGTTGCTGCGCAGGGGTTGCGCGGGGCATTGTCGTCTCCTTCGGTGATCGGTCGGATGGCTGGGGACGAGAGCAGACCGCGGACGTTTTCGATGACGACCCATTGGGGTTGCAGCACTTCGATGGCTGTGCCCATGTGCGCCCATAGACCTGAGCGGGTTCCGGGTGCGAGACCGGCGCGCTTGCCGACGGTGGACACGTCTTGGCAGGGGAAGCCGCCGATCAGAATGTCAACGGGCTCGACCTGCGACCAGCTGATCCTTGTGATGTCGCCCAGATTCGGGGCGTCGGGCCAGTGGTGGGCGAAGACCCTGGCCACGGGCTCATTGATCTCAGAGAACCAGACGGTCTCTCCGCCGAAGACATGTTCGACAGCGAGGTCGAGGCCGCCGTATCCCGAGAAGAGCGAACCGATCCTCAGCGGACTCGCGGGATCGGTCGGTGTGTCGTGCATGAATGCTCCGGCTGACGGGATGATCCCCGGCCAGAACTCGCGTGAGTCGTGTCGCCGGGCTGGTCACCTGTCAGGTGCACCACTACGTCGTGCTGACCTGTCCTCGCGGTCGCCGGCCCAGTGCCATCCAGTCCATCGACCAGCAACGTCCATTCACGACAGCCCGCACTCAGGAAGCTCCGCCACACCCTGCCTTTTCTGAGCTGACACGCCTCTTGCAGGTCGAGGTTGAGCCGGCCATGACCGCTTCAGAAGTCACCGGGTGAGGGTGCTCACCTGCCCGGCAGGAGCGGAGGTGGGCATGACGGTTTCGATGCGCGTGATGTCGGCAGGTGACGGCTACAAGTACCTGCTCAAGACCGTCGCGGCAGCCGACGGCAACAGGCCGCTCTCGACGCCGCTTACCCGCTACTACATGGAAGAAGGCACACCGCCCGGCCGCTGGCTCGGCGCAGGCGTAGCGGCCCTCGGCAAGGGCGAGATTCAGGTGGGCGACCGAGTATCGGAACACCAACTCCAGCTCCTCATGGGCACAGGCTGTGATCCGATCACCGGCGACAAGCTCGGCCTGGGCTTCGCGGCATACAAGAACCAGGAGCAGCGAATCGAAGCGCGGATCGCCGACCTCGAACCGACCATGACCCCCGGCGCCAAGGGAGAGGCCGTCGCGCAGATCGTTGCCGAGGAGACAGCCCGAAGTACACGGCGTGCTGTGGCGGGCTTCGACTTCACCTTCTCGATCCCGAAGTCCGCGAGCGTGTTGTGGGCAGTCGCCGACGCCGGGGTACAAGCACTCATCGCCGAGGCGCATCATCGCGCGGTTGCGGAGGTGGTTGCGTTCATGGAACGCGAGGTTGCAGCCACGCGCACGGGCGCAACCGCCGGAGACGGCGCGGTTGCGCAGGTCGATGTCACCGGGCTCATCGCGACCGCCTTCGATCACTTCGACTCCCGCGCCGGCGACCCCCACCTCCACACGCACGTCGTCATCAGCAACAAGGCCAAGACCGTCCTCGACGGCAAATGGCGCTCGCTCGACGGCAGACCCATGCACACCGCCGTCGTCGCGCTCTCCGAACTCCACGAAGCCGTGTTCGCCGACCACATGACACGCACCTTCGGCGTCTCATGGGAGGCCCGAGAGATGGGCCGCGACCACAACCCTGCATGGGCGATCACTGGAGTGCCCGAGGAACTGATCGCCGAGTTCTCTACCCGCGCGCGTCACATCAACGCCGAGACCGATCGCCTCATCGCCAAGTACGTCGCAGCGCACGGACGACGCCCGACACCAGCGGCGATCATGAAATTGCGAGCTCAAGCCACACTCGCGACTCGGCCCGAGAAGCAGGTTCGGTCCTTGGCTGACCTCACCGTCGAATGGCGGGAGCGCGCCACGAAAGCGTTGGGGCGGGATGCGACGACGTGGGCGCGCGAGGTGACCGACAACGACAAGCCGCTCCTGCTGCATGCCGACGACGTGCCGCTCGATGTCATCGGTGAGCTGGGGCGTTCGGTCGTCGAGGTGGTCGGTGAGAAGCGTTCGACCTGGCGGCGGTGGAATCTCATGGCCGAGGCATCCCGGCAGACGATGGGCTGGCGGTTCGCCACCATGCACGATCGGGAAGCGATCGTCGCGATGGTTGCCGATGCCGCCGAGCTCGTTTCCTTTCGGCTGACGCCCCCGAACTCGCCTCCTCGCCTGTCGTGTTCCGTCGGCCCGACGGCAGTTCCGTGTTCCGACCGAAGAGCTCGACGGTGTTCACCTCCGAGGCCCAGCTCGCGGCCGAGGACAGACTCCTCGAACGAGCAGCGAACCTGGCCGGGCCGACGGTGCAGCTCGCGACGGTCGAAAAGACCACGCGCAGACCCGCCGCGGATGGTCGAATGCTCGGCGACGACCAAGCCGATGCCTTGACCCGGATCGCGGTGTCGGGGCGGATGCTTGACGTGCTGGTCGGTCCTGCTGGGGCGGGCAAGACCACCGCCATGAGCGCGCTCCGACGAGCGTGGGAAGCCGAGCACGGCTCCGGTTCGGTCGTCGGGTTGGCACCGTCGGCGGTTGCCGCCCAGGTGCTGGCGGACGATCTCGGGATCGCGACGGAGAACACGGCGAAGTGGTGGCAGAACCACCTCATCCACGGCACCACGTTCGAGGCGAGTCAGCTCGTCATCATCGACGAAGCATCCCTGGCCGGCGCCCTGTCGCTGGACCGCATCACCCACCTCGCCCATGAAGCGGGCGCGAAGGTGCTGCTGGTCGGCGACTACGCGCAACTGCAATCCGTGGACGCCGGCGGAGCATTCGCGATGATCGCCAGAGACCGAGCCGACACCCCCGAACTGGTCGACGTTCACCGCTTCACCCACGTCTGGGAGAAGACCGCCTCACTTGAGCTACGCCACGGCCGCACGGCGGCTATCGACACCTACCTCGCCCATCAGCGCATTACCGACGGCGACGGCGAGGCCATGACCGATGCCGCCTACAACGCCTGGCGCGCCGATCGCGACGCGGGACTCGTCTCGGTGCTGATCGCCGAGACCCATGAGGACGTGACCGCGCTGAACGGTCGCGCCCGTGCCGATCTGATCCTCAACAAGACGCTGAACCCCGACCGCGAGGTCGAGCTGCGCGACGGTACCGCCGCCGGCGTTGGCGACACCATCATCACGCGACTCAACAACCGGAACCTGCGCACCCTGGCCGGGCGGGACTGGGTACGCAACGGCGACATCTGGACCGTCACCGCCGTCGGCGACGACAGCACCATCACCATCGCACGCGACTATGGAACCGGCACCACCGTCGGCGACGACGGAACCATCAAGGCTCGCAGGCGTGGGCGCAGGTTCGGCGGCAGCATCGTCCTCCCGGCCTCGTATGTGGCCGAGCATGTCGATCTCGGTTACGCAGTCACCGCCTACCGCGCCCAAGGCATCACGACCGACACTGCGCACGTGCTGGTCGAACCGACCTCGACGAGGGAGACCTTCTACGTCGCGATGACCCGAGGGCGGCACTCGAACCACGCCTACGTGACTCTCGACCGCGCCGACGACCATGCCCAGCCGCACCCTGGCGACGACCCGCATGCCACCGCGCGAAGCGTGCTGTACGGCGTTCTTCAGCACAGCGGGGCCGAACTCTCGGCGCACGAGACCATCGTCGCCGAGCAGGAACAGTGGGGCTCGATCGCCCAGCTCGCCGCCGAGTACGAGACCATCGCCGCCGCAGCCCAACGCGACCGCTGGGCCACTCTCGTTCGGGGCTCCGGGCTCACCGAGGAACAGGCCGAGAGTGCCATCGAGTCCGAGGCGTTCGGCCCGCTCGCGGCTGAACTACGACGCGCTGAATCGAACCATCACAATGTCGATGCCCTCCTGCCGCGCCTCGTGGCCGTGCGCGGGTTCGGTGACGCGGACGACATCGCCGCCGTCCTCCACTACCGAGTCGAGCGGGCGACCGCCCGGCCCGCAGGATCAGGCCGAACCCGCAAGCCAGCACGACTCATCGCCGGCCTGCTCCCACGGGCGCATGGAGTCATCGACGCCGAGATGCGAGCAGCTCTCGACGAGCGAGAGGAACTGATCGAGGCACGCGCCGACGCCACACTCGAAGCCGCGCTCACCGAGAACGCAGCGTGGACGAAGGCACTCGGAACACCGCTCGCCGATCGACGACGAGCCGCGGCCTGGCGCAAGTCCGCACGTGTGGTCGCGGCCTACCGAGACCGGTACCGCATCACCGACGACGCGCCCATCGGTGCCCCGCCCGAGTCGGCCGCGCAGAAGATCGACGCCGCCCGAGCGCGCTCCGCGCTCGACAAGGTACGTCAGCTGGTCGCTGATGAGAGCCGTCAGACAGAGGTCGATCTCCAGGCCGTCAGGCGCGACCAGCCCGGGCCCGGGCGCAGCATCTGACCCTTCCCAATGTCATGACTGGGGCGTAGCCTTGAGGTGAGGCGGATTTCTCCTTATCTTTGGGCCGCTCGCGGCAGACCTTCGGGTCACTCTCCACGCACCGTCTCGACAACGACTCGCGTGTTGAGAGGAGCCCATCATGATCCGCCTACTGTGGACAGCCAGCGCCGAGGTTCGCTACTTCCTGCGTTGCTACATGCCGAGCAACATCCTGCTCGATCTGATCCGCACGAGGAAGGGACTGAAGTGGGGCGTCCCCGCGATGCTCCTGGCCGGTCCCTACCTGGTCATCGCCTTCTGGTGCACCACACTCATTGAGAACGGCGGCCCTGGATGGCTCCACCTCGTCGTGCTGGTCTGCCTCTGGAACGCTCTCAAGATGATGGCCATCGGCCCAGTGAGCGTCGTTCTCCTCGTAAGGGCTCGCGCCCGTGAATACCGCGAGCAGCGGCAGCAGCGGCAGGAGCTCTCCGAGGATGTGCCACTGGGTGAGCTCACTCGAAGCTCTCGCTGAGTTCAGGCTCCGGCGTCCACTGCTGACCGGCGCGCTACAGCGTGCGCGTCGGAGCAGGAGAAGGTGGGCCGACCTGCTCCATGTCGAGTCGCTCTCGTGACACCTGGCCCCGCTCCACGAGCTTGGCGAGGTCCGAAGTGTCCGCCACCAAGGTCGCGATGCCGTCGCGCAACAAGCGGTGCGGTCCTATGCTGGCGGCGCTCGTGACTGGTCCGGGAACGGCACCGACACGTCGGCCGAGCTCGTCGGCTCGCTGGGCAACCAGCAGTGAGCCAGATCGAGCACCCGCTTCGACGATCACCGACGCGTAGGACAGCGCAGCCATCAGCCGGGCTCGGGCGATGACCCGGTGTCGGGTCGGAACGGCACCCGGCGGAACCTCACTGACGAGAAGGCCGACATCAGCGACGCGATCAAGCAGGTCGCGATGGCCGACAGGGTACGGGCGATCGACTCCGTTGGCGAGAATGGCGATCGTGTCGCCACCTGCAGCGAGGGCGGCCTGGTGCGACGCGCCTTCGATCCCGTAGGCACCTCCCGCGACGACAACTCGTTCCTCTGCGGCAACGGAACTGGCGAGTTCCCGAGCCACGTATTCACCGTAGGAGGTGCATGCCCGAGCCCCGGTGATCGTGACGAGATCGCTCATCGGACGCGAGAGGAAGGACGACGTGCCGCGAGTCCACAGCACGTAGGGCGCAACTTCACCAAGATCGTCGAAGGCGGTAGGCCAGTCGTTATCGCCTGGGATGAGTGCTCGAACCCCCGATTGGTGCACCTGGTCGATTCGCCCGGCGAGCTCCCTTGCATCTGGCACCCTGAGGCGTTCGCGCCAGACCTGCGCGTCCACTGGGCTCAGACCGACTACTTCGCGGTCGTGCTCAGCGAGCCAAAGCGTCTCGACTGCTCTGAGCCTGGACAAGATGCGTCCTGTCACCGAGTCATTGGGCTCGACGAGCATGGACAGCACCATCCTCGCGGTGCGCTCGTCGCTCGCGACATCACTCAAACTGGCCATCTTCGGTTCCTCTCGGCGTTCGTTACCGACGAGGTGCGCGGACCGAGCCTCGCGGACACCCACCCTGCTCAGGGGTCCTCTCCCGAGTGAGGCGAAACGGGCGCAGCTACGGAGATTCACCCGGCGGACTCCGAAGAACGGCCTATTCGCGGGAGCGTCCGCGTGGCGAACCACGATGTGATCTGTAACGAGTACTATCCGTAACATGAAGCGTCTAGGCAGCCTGAGTGACGTGGGGCTCACCGAGCTTGATCGCGCGTTACGCCATGAACGCCTACGCCGCCGAGAGGCATGGCGAGATTGCGAGCACTGCGACCAAGCCTTCCTCGGACGAGGTGACGCTCGCTTCTGCTCAGCCCGCTGCCGTGTTGCCGCACACCGGGCAAGGAAGGACTCCAATGACTGACAGCCTGCGTGTCATCGGGTCACGCCGATACGGCACACTCTCACCATTGCGATACCCCGGCGGAAAAGCTGCGCTCGCTGGCTTCTTCGCTGACATCATCGACATTCTTGGCATCAAGGACGCCCGCTACATCGAACCCTACGCCGGAGGTGTGGGCGCGGGGATCGCGCTTCTGCGCGAGGGCATCGTCCAACACTTGGTAGTCAACGACATCGACCCAGCCGTCCACGCCTTCTGGAAGTCCGTCGTTGGCAACAACGCAGAGTTCGTAGAAATGGTGGCGTCAACACCACTCACGATCGACGAGTGGCAGCGCCAGCGCGACGTATATCGCTCACGGGACGAGCGCGATGCACTGCGCCTGGGCTTCGCGTTCTTTTTCTTGAATCGAACCAATCGCTCCGGGATTCTGAACGCCGGCGTTATCGGCGGCCAGCGCCAGGAGGGAAAATACAAGATTGATGCGCGATTCAACCGGCTCACACTCGTCGAGCGGTTGACTGCGATCGGTGCTCTAGCGGATCGAATCACGGTCTCTGATCTGGATGGCCGGACTGTGATCCAGCAGTACTCTCACGATGACCGGTCATTCATGTACATCGACCCGCCCTACGTGCAAGCAGGCTCGCAACTCTATCTCAATGCCTTCGACGGACGAGACCACAAGGCACTCTCGACGATCGTCAACTCCGTTGAAAGTGCACACTGGTTGATGACCTATGACACAGCCCCGCTGATCGAGAAACTGTATCGAAATCAGTTCCAGTGCCGACTGGAACTCACCTACTCCGCCAGGTATCCGGGCCAGGCGGAAGAGCTGCTCGTGGCATCCCCGTCTGTCGCGCGGGCGATCAAGTCGTTGCAGACGACGTCTGCGATGGCGGGCGCAACAAGCGCCTAAGCAGCGGGTTCACGACCTTCCATGCCTGCCGGACGTCATCCGCACTCACGGAAGCATCGGCACTGTGCGCGATGAGGTTGAACCACTGGATCGATCCGTGCTTGTGCGCGTTACCCGACTGGATAGCACTAATGCCTGACTTGAGCGACTTCTCTTGTCCATAGGCCTGCACCACGCGCTTGAATACATCGCTCAACTGTCCAGTGGCGGGGGTTGGAGAGCCCTCGAAATGGACCTTGATGGTGGCCTCCAATACTGAGCGCATGAGGATCGCGGCCGCGATAGGGAGATTCGAGAGGCTGATCTTGCGCAACTCGAAGTATCGCAGCTTGAGATTCAGCGGCGCGTTCTCGTAGTCCAGCCCCGACAGATCAAGCGTGTCCTTCGTGTCTGGATGGTTGGGTCCACGGCTGCCCGTGCCGCCAGGAGGGCCGGGTGGGTTCGGAGCAGCACCACTCCCGCCAGTGTTGGGGCCACCGGGCGCGCCGGACGCGCCACCTTGGGACGGCCCGGATGGCGTCGGTTGCACGGGAGGAGTGGGCGGCGCTGGTTGGGGCGGAGCCGCAGTCGATACGCCGTTGAGGCGATCCACCAGGGACTGATACTCCTGGTTGCGCTTCTTGAACTCTGGTGAGCGAGTGTTGAGACGCCCTGCACGGAACTCGCTGACAAGGTACTCCAAAGCATTGAGCTTCTTCTTCGTCAACTTCACAGCGATCTTCTCAGGCGTCGAGGCCCGCGGCAGAAGCATGCCATCCTTGTCGAACTCGACACCGATCGCGGAGGCAATCTCCTTGCTTCGGTAGGCATACTCGAAGGCCGACATCGCCAGGTCGTCACTTGCGGCGTACTGCCGGAGGGTGTGATCGGAGAATGGCGCTGCGCTGAGGAAGCGCCGCATCACGGCCATCCGCATGAACCTGGCAACCTCGACATCCGGGTACTGTGCCTTCACATCGTCGACCGTGGTCTGCTCGTCGACGAGCGAATAGTAGAAGGTTGCCTGCTGATCGCGACTCCAGCGCCTCTTCGAGATGCCGGTGTGCAACCTCGCGACGTGAGGTGCAGCCGTCGCCCGGTCGGGAGCGACGATGACACGGATTCGTTCGGGGAGATTCTCCGCCTCCACTGCGTACCGCTTCAGCAGCGCGCGAATCTCTGCCTCATGGCCGGGCACGATCGTCGGGTCCTGAAGCGCCTTGAGCGCGCTAACTCGACGGTTGCCTTCCAGCACGGTGTATGGGGAGCTACCGCCGGACGCTGATGCCGACGTCACGATCGGGACTTCGTTGTCGAAGTAGCCGTCACGGAGGATCAGGCGCGCCGCTCCGAGGACGTCCTCGGATGCAAACAGGTACTTCAGCGCACCTGCTTCGTCGTCGCGGCGTGTCGGTATGCGGTAGTTCTCCAGGTCGAGAAGGAGCTGTTCGAGGTCGACCTCGACTATCGGTAGCTGCTCGTAAGCCATATCCAGCCCTGCTCTCGTGCTCCGTCCGGCGATCCACGCCCTCGGTGCCGAACTGGCGAGAGCAGTCGTTCGTCTCCAACGGTAGCTGCACGCCTCGCTCTCCGGGCTGAGACACGTCGGGAGCGACGATGTCCGCCGAAACCCTCTGCGCCATCAGCGGCCCAGAGCGGCGCTACGAACTGCTGGCGGACTCATCCGCAATGAGTCCAGCCTCGACCAGTGCTGCGCGCACGGCCTTGCGGTCCACGCCCATCCGGCGGCCGATCGCGCGCATCGAGACGCCCGCGCGTGCGAGGCGCACGGCCTCGGCCTTCTCGTCGATCCCGAGCCCTGGTCGGCGGCTCGGCACGTTGCGGCGACGTAGGTGAGCGAACACGGTGGCGCGGTGGATACCGTACCTCTCGGCGAGGGCCTTGACGCTCATCCCGGCCAGGTAGTCGCCGACGAGCGCATCCACCTCGGAGGCGGTGAGAAAAGTTTGAGCCGTCTCGACAGTCCTCACGACGGGGCCACGATCGTCCTTCGGAGCGGTATCCTGGGGACGTCGGGAGACCTCGTAGACCCCACGGTCTAGGCGGCTGACCAGGATTTTTGTCTTGGGGGCGGAGTTGCCGAACGTGCTACTCAGGCACCCCAGAGCCGAGGCCCTCATCGAGTCCACCAGGACCCGATGGGGGCCTCGCAGTTTTCCCGCCCCGGCCTCGATGCAGGGCAGCGGAGCGAAAAATCAAGAATCGCGCACTCGACAGCCGCGCGGCTGTGCCCCACAAGGGGGAATGCCGTCGAGACCGGGCTCGACTGCGCGATTCTTGATTTCTCAGGGGTGCTGCTGTTCCGGTCGGGGGTCGCCGTGGGTAGTCAGAGCCCGCAACCGCTCAGCGCGGCGGCGGCGTAGGGCAGGTGGACGGCGGCGCTCAGTGCGGCCATCCCGACGAGGTAGCCGGCGAGCGCGCCAGCCGGGAGGGCGCCGGCCCAGCCGCCGACCGGACGCACCAGGTGCCGGATGCGCTCCGGCCCGGCGGCCTGGAGCACGACCCGGCCCGAGGGCAGCGCCGTCGCGGGGTGGCCGCGCTCCCCCAGCTTGAGCAGCGCGCCGACCAGCGCCGGGGTGCCGACGCTGCGGCGGGCGCGGTCGTCGGCGGCGATCTCCAGGTAGTGCGGCAACGCGTCCACGGCCGCGCGAACCACCGGCACCCACAGCAGGGGCGCGGCCAGCCCGTCCACCAGCGCGGAGACGAGGTGGTGCCGCTGCCGCAGGTGGGCGTCCTCGTGGGCCAGGACGGCGGCGAGTTCGTCGTCGGCCAGCGCGTGGAGCGCCGCGGTGGACAGCACGATCCCGCCGCGCCGGGCGGGGAGGGTCAGCGCGAACGGGCGTTCGGCCTCGACCACCGTCACGTCGTGGCCCTGCACCCAACGGTGCTGGGCGCCGGGCAACAGCACCCCGGCCGCGCTCCGCGCCTGCGCGTCCGCGCGGAGCAGGCTGCGCAGCAGCCCCGCCCCGACGACCAGCGTCAGCGCCGCCGTCGGGGCCAGCAGCAGGACAGCAGGCACGGGGCCGGAGGCGGCCTGGCCCGGGAACGGGTTGGCCGCGCTCAGGCAGCGCCGGCACACGTCCGCGGCCCCCTCGGGCAGGAGCGCGGGTCCAGCAGCGGCCCACGCCAGCACGGGGCCGATCGCGAGCAGCGCGACCAGCCACAGCCCCAGCCCGCCGGCGATGACCAGGACGGCCAGCCGCGGCATCCGCACCAGGAAGGGGGACGCGTGCCGCAACAGCCACGGCCCGGCGGCCGTCCCCGCCAGGACCGCGGCGCACAGCACCACCGCGAGCAGACCGGCGGTCACGGACGCTCCCCCGCGTCGCGGCGTTTCAGGTAGTCCCGCAGCAGGTCGAGGTCGCTGTCCGGCATCGAGTCCACGAACTGCAGGATCGAGGCGCTGCGATCCCGACTCGCCTCGAGCACCTGCTCCATGAGCGCGGCCGCGTGCTCGTGGCGGCCGATCCGCGCGCTGTAGCGCGTCGAGTGGTTCTGCCGGGTGATCGACAGGAGGTGCTTGCGGTCCAGGTTGGTGAGCACGGTCGCGATGGTGGTGTAGGCCGGGTCGGTCGGCAGCCGCTCGATCACCTCGCGCACCGTCGCGGGGCCGTGATCCCACAGCACGCCCATGACCTGGGCCTCCAGCGCGCCCAGGCGCAGCGGCTCACCCGGATGCTCGGGAGCGCCCCTCATCGCACCGCCACCGTCGCCGGACGCACCGGGCAGGCGATCTGTCCGCGCAGCCGCCACACCAGCGCGACGCCGGTGAGGATCAGCGCGGCGGCCGCGAGCACCGGTTGCAGCGGGGCGAACCACGTGATCGCGCCGGCGTAGCCCAGCGCGAGCAGGGCCAGTTTGTTGCAGACCGGGCACCCGACGGCGAACCAGGCCAGGACGCCGCCCGCCACGCCGAGTCTGCTGCCGCGCCCTTCCTGGCCGCCGCCGGCGGCGTCCGGGCCCGTCCGGGGGCGGGGTCGCCGTCGGCCTCGGCGGCCGGGCTGGTCGCGGGTTCGGGGTCGCCGGCGGTTCCGATGGCCGGGGCCGCGTCCCGGGGCCGCACGTAGGTGGCGAGCAGCATCCCCGACAGGGCCGAGGTCACCAGCCACACGGGGTAGTTCCACCACACCGGCGGGATCTCGCGGCCGAAGATCGGGTTGGGGATCAAGACGGTGGCCACGCCGATCAGCAGCGCGACCCCGACGGCGGCCGCGGCGGCGACCAGCGCCTGCCGGGCGTTCCAGAGCCCCAGCGCGCGGCCGGCGAGCCGGACGCTTTCGGCGCCGGCGCGCAGCGGCCGGACGAGACGGGACGACATGCGGCCATTGTGGCACGACTCGACTATCGACCATAGTCGACTATCTTGGATAGTAACGCCGGAGCCACGACAGGAAGAGGGACCCGCATGCCCGCCGACACCCGCGCCCGTCCGGGAGCGCCGCGCCGCTCGCCCTCGTCGTGGAAGGTACCCGTCGCCGTGCTCGCGGTGGCCGCCGTGCTGCTCGCGACGATCGCGCTGGTGAACCGCGGCGAGCCCGCGGCCCCGGTGGTCCCGAGCCCCACGGGCGCGGCGTCCGTGGCCCCGCAGCAGCAGGGACCCGACCTCTCTGCAGCCGAGGGCAGGGACGCCGCCGACCTCCTCGCCGACGGCCCCGTGGACGCGCCGGTGGTGCTCGTGGTCTTCTCCGACTACCAGTGCCCGTACTGCGCGCGCTGGAGCGAGCAGACGCTCCCGGCGATGCGCGCGCACGTCGCGGCGGGCGACCTGCGGATCGAGTGGCGGGACGTGAACGCGTTCGGCCCGGCGTCCGAGCGCGGCGCGCGCGCCACCCACGCCGCCGCCCGGCAGGGCGCCCTGTGGGCCTACCACGACGCCCTGTTCGAGGGCGGGCGCACCCGCACGGAGGCCGAGCTCAGTGAGGAGGCGCTCATCGCGCTGGCGGGCGACCTCGGCCTGCAGACGGACCGGTTCGCCGCCGACCTGCGCTCGGAGGAGACCGCGCAGGCGATCGCCGCCAACCAGCAGCTCGCGTTCAGCCTGGGGGCGACCTCGACGCCGGTGTTCCTGTTGGGCGGACGTCCGCTGGTGGGCGCGCAGCCGACCGAGGTGTTCGAGGCGGCCTTCGCCGCCGCGCTCGACGCCGCGGCGTGAGCCCATGGACATCGGACTGCTCGCCGCGTTCGTCGGCGGCACGCTCGCGCTGCTGAGCCCGTGCGCGGCGCTCATGCTGCCCGCGTTCTTCGCCTCGACGGTGGGGTCGGGCCCGCGGCTGCTGGCGCACGGCGCGGTGTTCTACCTGGGCCTCCTCCTGGTGCTGGTCCCCGTCGGCACCGGCGCCGGGGCGCTCGGGACGCTGTTCGTGACGCACCGACAGGCGATCGTGCTGCTGGCCTCGGTCGTCCTGGTCGTCCTGGGCGCAGCCCAGGCGCTCGGGTTCGGGTTCGACCCCTCGCGCCTGCTGCCCGCCTCCGCCGACCTGCACGCCCGGGCCGCGTCCCGGACGGGCCTGGCCAAGACGCTGCTGCTGGGCGCCGCCAGCGGCATCGCGGGCTTCTGCGCCGGCCCGATCCTCGGGGCCGTGCTGACGCTGGCCGCCGCGCGCGGCGACGCGCTGGCCGCCGGCGTCCTGCTCGCCGTCTACGGCGCCGGGATGGTCGTGCCGCTGCTGGCGATCGCCGCGCTGTGGCAGCGGCTCGGTGACCGGGGACGCCGGTGGTTGCGCGGCCGCACCGTCACGGCGCTGGGCCGCGAACTGCACACGACCTCGCTCGTCACCGGGGTGCTGATCATGGCGGTCGGCGTCCTGTTCTGGACCACCAACGGCCTGGTGGGGGCGCCCGCGCTGGTCCCGGTCGAGGCGCAGGCATGGCTCCAGGAGCGCGCGGGCGGCCTGGCCAGCCCGGTGGTGGACGCCCTGGTCGTGCTCGGCGGCGCCGCGCTGGTGCTGCTGGTCTGGGCCGGGCGGCGCCGCGTCCGCGGCGGCGACGCGCAGGACGCCGAGGACGCCCGCGGCGCCCGCCCGTGAGGGGCTGAGCCGCGCGCCCCCTCGGGCGCCGTCACGCCCGCTTCGGCCGGGGACGCGGCACCAGCACCGGCGTCGCGGCGCGGTAGGCCTGGTAGTCGGCCCGATCGCCCCAGCGCGCGTCCGCCTTCTTCTCCAACAGTGGGATCCCGCTGACCCGGGTGAGCAGCAGGACGACGAACACCGGCGAGAGCAGGGTGACGTACTGCCAGCCGTGCAGCGCCGGGAACGCCGCGAGGGCGATCCCGGCCCAGGCGACGATCTCACCGAAGTAGTTGGGGTGCCGCGACCACGCCCACACGCCCGTGGAGATGAACTCACCCTGGTTGGCCGGGTCCGCGCGGAAGCGGCTCTTCTGGGTGTCGGCCACGACCTCGAACCCGAACCCGAGCGCCCAGACGAGCAGGCCGACGACGGTCATCGCGCCGAACGCGGGTCGCGGCGCGGCGGTGATCGCCGCCAGGGCGGCACCCAGCGTGATGGTGACCCACAGCCCCTGCAGCATCCAGACGTTGAGGAACCGGGGGAAGTTCGGCTTGATCGCGTCGAAGCGGTCATCCGAGCCGGCCCGCCGGACCCGTCGGAACAGGAAGGTCCCCAGCCGGGCCGCCCACACGACCACCGCGCCGCCGATGAGCATCGCCGTCGCGTCGCGATGGCCGCTCAGCACCCACGCGGCGACGACCGTGGTGATGTAGGTCAGGCTGCCGAGCAGGTCGAAGTAGTGCTCGGTCTGCTTCGTCCAGGCGTGGAGGAAGCCGACGGACTGCACCAGGAAGACCCAGGCCACGGCGAGCGCGAACACGGGGACGCCGCCCACGAGCGCCCCGCCCTGCGAGCCGGCCCAGGCGATCCCTGCGCCCAGCCCGAGCACCAGGACGAGGATCGCCGCCGAGCGGCCACGATTACCCGGAGCGGGCGTCTCAGCGCCTCCGGGCCGAGGGTCGGGGTCGGGCGATGCGGTCATGCGGCCGCGACCGCCGGACGGGCCCGGCTCCAGGCCAGCGCGGCCAGCACCGCGACGGCGCTCAGTGCGGCCATCACGCCGACGGTCGTCGAGGCCGGGGTGCCGGCCAGGCGTCCGACGGCGATCCAGCCGAGCCCCCACGCCATGGCGGCCGCGACGCCGAGGGCGGCCACCCCGAACCGCCGCATGAACAAGGCGCCGAGCGCGGCGGCGACCGCGAGGACGAGCACAGCGGCGACGGCGTTGCCCACAGCACCCAGGTCGACGCCCTGGGCCACAGCCGCGGCCGTGACGTTCGCGCACGTGGCGACGGTCACCCAGCCCAGGTAGACGCCGAACGTGCCGTCGAGCACCACGCCCTCCAGTGCCCCGGACGGCCGGGAGGCAGCCAGCCGACGGTTGAGGACGCCGAGGACCACGGCCAGCGCCGCGATGTCCACGACGCTGAGCCACAGCCAGCCGGCCTGGGTGATCCCGAGCCAGGCGCCGTTGAGGACCATCGTGCCGGCGGGCAGCCAGCCGAGGCTCCGCCACCGCTTCGACCGCGCGGCGGCCGGCGTCCAGCCCCAGACCACATAGGCCAGCAGCAGCAGGTAGATCAGGCTCCAGATCGAGAACGCGGCGGTCGCCGGGGCCAGCAGCGTGGCGTCCGCGGCCAGCGCACCCCCGGCCGTGTCCTCCACCGGGTTTCCGAGCAGTCCGAACCCCACAGGGTTCCCACGAGCATGAGGATGAGGGCTGCGGTGTCGAGCAGCCTTCGGGTCAGGGTCGTCATGGGCGGCCTTCCTTTCGGGTCGGGGGGTGGTTCGTCGGTTCGGGTCGGTCGGCGCGGGCCCGCGCGTGGCGTTCCAGGGCGTCCCGCCGCTCGGCGGCGTGGTCCACCAGACGCTCGGGGTAGCCGTGGGCGTGGCCGCCCGGCACGGCCCACGGCTCGTGGACGCGCGGGCCGTCGATGTGGGCGAGTTCGGGGATCCACCGGCGCACGTAGTCGCCGTCCGGGTCGTGCGTGAGCCCCTGCCGGACGGGGTTGAACACCCGGAAGTAGGGGGCGGCGTCGGTGCCGGTGCCGGCGGTCCACTGCCAGCCGTGGGCGTTCGAGGCCGGGTCGCCGTCGATCAGGTGCCGCAGGAACCAGCGCGCGCCGGCGGGCCACCAGGCGTGCAGGTCCTTGGTGAGGAAGCTGGCCGCCACCATGCGCACCCGGTTGTGCATCCATCCGGTCGCGAGCAACTGCCGCATGCCGGCGTCCACGAGGGGATAGCCGGTGCGGCCCTCCTGCCAGGCGACCAGGGCGGCGGGGTCGTCGTCGTAGGCCAGGGACGCGAGCGCGGGACTCAGGTCGGCGTCCAGGCTGCCGGGGTGGTGATGGGTCACGTCGGCGTAGAACTCGCGCCAGGCGAGCTCGGTGAGGAACTTCTCGGCGTCCGGGCCGCCGTCCGCGAGCAGGTCGGCGAGCAGGGTCCGGGGTGCAGCACGCCCAGCGCGAGGTACGGCGACAGGCGGGAGGTGCCGTCCAGGTCGGCCCGGTCCCGGCGCCGCGCGTACCCCGGCAGCCCCTCGTCGAGGAACCCGTGCCAGCGCGCCAGCGCCGCCTCCTCGCCGGCCGGGGGCAGTTCGAGCGCCGCGGCGGCGTCCGCGCGGGCCTCGAGCCGGGCCCAGGCGCCCTCGTCGCCGGACGCCGGCGCCAGCCGCAGGCCCGGCGGCTCCTGGGCCGGGGGCTCGCCCAGGTGCTCGCGCCATCGCCGCGCGAACGGGGTGAAGATCTCGAAGGGTCGCCCCGCAGCCGTCAGCACCGCGCCGGGCGCGACCGCATAGGGGGTCCCGGTCTCGACCCAGTCGACGCCGGCGGCTGCGAGCGCGGCCCGGACGCGGGCGTCGCGGGCCACTCCGGCCGGCTCGGTCTCCCGCGAGACGTGCACCGAGGAGGCGCCCAAGCGGGCGGCGAACGCCACGAGCGCCTCGGCGGGGTCCCCCTCCAGCAGCGTGAGCCGACCCTCGTAGGTCTCCCGCAGCGCCAGGAGCGTGGCCGCCCACCAGGCGCGCGGCGCGGCTCCCCGCGCCTCGTCGCCCGGATCGAGCGCGACGCAGACCGCCACCTCGCCGCCGGACGCGCGGCCGTGGGCTGCGGCCAGCGCGGGCAGGTCAGCGCGACGGAGGTCGCGGCGAAGCCAGAGGACGGCGGTCATGCACGCCACCCTAGACATTGGACAAACCTTGTACAAGAGTGGCCCTCGAGATGGGACGATCCGACCGCGACGGGCGGCGATCGGCCCCCGCGCGACGGGATAGGCTCGGCGCAGGCGCACGATTCGAGGAGGCGAGGGTGTACACGGTCAGCCAGGCCGCCCGCCTCGTCGGCGTCCCCGCTGCCACGCTGCGCGCCTGGGAGCGCCGCTACAGCGTCATCGCCCCGAGCCGCACCGAGGGCGGCTACCGGCTCTACGACCCGGCGCAGATCGAACTGCTGCGGGAGATGGCTGCGCGCGTCGCCGGTGGGATGCGTCCCGCGCTCGCGGCCGCCAGTCTCAGCGCCCTCCCGACGCCGGGTGGGGCCACCTCGGGCACGCCGGATCTGGTCGCGGCCGCCGCCTCGCTCGATCCGGAGGTGCTGGGCCCGACCATCCGGGCCGGCCTCGCGGACGGCGACTTCGAGAAGTCGGTGACGGCGTGGTTGCTCCCCCAACTCGACCTGCTGGGCGAGGCCTGGGCGTCGGGGCGGCTGTCGGTCGCCCACGAACACTTCACCAGCGCGGGCCTCATGGGGGCGCTGGCCTCGGCCTTCGCCGCCGCGGCCCCGCACGAGCGCGGCCCGACGGTCCTGGTGGGCCTGCCGAGCGGCGCGCGGCACGAGCTCGCGCTGCTCGCGTTCGCCGTCTGCCTGCGCCGGCTCGGCGCCGATGTCCTGTACCTGGGGGCCGACGTCCCCCCGGCCGACTGGCGGGCTGCCGTACGCGACCGGCACCCGCTGGCCGCCGTCCTCGCGGTTCACTCGCGCCGGGACGCCCGCGCCGGCACCCTCGTCGCCGACGCCCTGGCCGACCTGCCGGTCTCGGTGTGGGTCGGCGGCGCCGCGCGCGCCGGAGTCAGGGGCGCGACGCCGCTGCCCGACGACATCCCCGAGGCGGCCCGCCGCGTGCACCGGGCGCTGCTCGGGGCGACGCTGTGAGCGCGCGGAGGCGACTCTCTCGCCCGTGAGGGGCGAGGCCGGGTCAGGCGGCAGCGGCCAGCGCCAGCACGGCGACCGCGCCGGTGACGGCGCGAACCAGGTTCCAGCGGCGCCAGGGCCCCTCGAAGGCGTCCCGCGCCGCCCGCAGTTCCACCCCGGACGCCGTGGGCGCGGCGTCCAGGCGTCGGTTCAGGGGGACGTTGGCCGCCACCGTGATGAGGAAGGTCGCCGCCGACGCCGCCGCTCCGAGCACCCCGGCGGCGCCGAGGTCGCCCTCGGCCGCCCGCGCGCCGACGGCGACGAGCGCCAGCGCGGGCGCCAGGAAGAACACCGGGAGGAACCACCGGTTGAGGATCGCGGTGTTGATGAGCCGGAACGCGGTCACGTAGGCGGCGTCGTCGAGCCGCGCGAACGCCAGCACCACCGAGCAGGCGAAGGCGAAGTACAACCCGGCCAGCAGCCCGTTGATCAGAATCGCCCCCACCAGCAGCCACTGCGCGACCATTCCGGCTCCCCTCATCCGACGTCACGACCACGCTAGGACGCCCCGGCGCGACGAACCATGCCCCTGTGAACGGTTCTCTTGCTCATTCGTCCCGGATCTCGCCGCGCCGCATGGGAGAATCGGCCATGACCACCCTCCCGCGGACCGCGGCGGACCGGCTCGCCCGGACGCTGCAGACGCTCCGGATGCGCCGCGTCTTCTCCTGTCGCGCCGAACTGGGCGAGCCGTGGGCGCTGGAGATGCCCGCGCTCCCCGACGCCCTCAGCTTCCACGTCGTGCTGGCGGGGTCGTGCGCGCTCGCCGTCCCGGGCTGCGATCCGGTCGCCCTGGCCGCGGGCGACGTGGCGCTCGTCCCCCACGGCCGCGGCCACACCCTGCGTGCGGGGCGGGCGGACGCGGCACGGGTCGACCTGCTCCCCCAGCGCTACCTCAGCGCCCACCACTCGGTCCTGCGGCACGGCGGCCCCGGCGCGCGCGGCCTGCTGTTCTGCGGCGTGGTCGGGTTCGACGACCAGGCTGCGGCCGAGCTGGTGCGCGGGCTGCCACCGCTGCTGCGGGTCGCCGGGGCGACCGCGGCGGAGTCCGACGCGCTGCACGCGACGGTGCGGCTGATGACCGCGGAGGCGGAGCATCCACGCCTGGGTGGCGACACGATCGCGACGCGGCTCGCGGACGTCCTCGTCGTGCAGGCCATCCGCTCCTGGCTCGAGACCCGGGCCGATCCGCCGCCCGGCTGGCTGAGCGGCATCGCCGACCCGCGGATCGGAGCGTCCCTGGAGGCGCTGGCCGCCGACCCCGGCGCGGACTGGACGCTCGACCGGCTCGCCGCCGCGGCCACCCTCTCGCGCTCGGCGTTCGCCGCCCGGTTCGCGGACCTCCTGGGCGAGGCGCCGGGCGCCTACGTCACGCGCTGGCGGATGCGGCTGGCGTGCGCGCGGCTGCGCGAGGAGGACGTGACCGTCGCCCGGCTGGCCGCCGACCTGGGATACCGCTCCGAGGCGGCCTTCCACCGCGCCTTCACCCGCGTCGTCGGGAGCCCGCCCGGCGCCGTCCGCCGTGCGGCGCGCGAGGACCTCAGCCTTCGGCCGCCCGGCGGTGGTGCTCCCGGGCCAGGTCCAGCCACGACGTGAGGGCGGCGTCGTCCTCGAGCGCCTGCGCCTCCACCCGGATCCATCCCGGGCCCATCGACCGCCCCGCGCCCATCTGCGCCTGCGCCGCGCCCGGTCGGGCCACCAGTTCGTCGTGACGCGCCCCGGCCACCCGCACCAGGAGGCTGCCGTCCCGACCCGCGGCGACCAGCATCCGGCCCTCGACCATGAACGAGCGGCCGCCGAACATCGACACGTCGCGCAGCGTGGGCTCGTCGGCCAGCAGCCCGCGAAGCCGGAACACGAGATCGGCCTGCGCGGCGGGCACGCCCGTCGTCGCGGCACGCGCCGGTTGGGGTGGGGCGCCGGCGTCCGCTCCGCGCGCCGCCGGGTCGGGTGCTTGCATGGCGACCTCCTGGGGGCTCAGCCTGACGCTAACGCACCCCGCCCGCGCCGCCCAGCCCGGACGCCGCCCCGTCGTCCATCAGCCGCGCGAGCGTCCGGGCCGCCTGCCGGGCGAACACCGGGTTGGTCTCCTCGTAGTAGTGCAGCCCCCCGATCGCCATCTCGAAGGCCCAGCCGCGCCCGCGTTCCCAGGCGGCGGCGTCCAGCCCCAGTGCCTCCCGGAACAGCGAGCGTTCCGGCTCCTCGAAGACGGTCCAGGCGGGCGCCAGATCGGACGCCGGATCGCCGATCTGCGGCACGGCGATGTCGATGAGCCCGGCCAGGCGACCGTCCCGGATCACCAGATTCCCCGGAACCGGGTCACCGTGGATCGTCCGGGGTGGGCCCGCGAGCGGCGCCGCCCGCAGCGCCCGCTCCCAGGTCGCGGTGGCCGCGTCCGCGTCGAGCAGGTGGGCGCTGCGCCGGATCGAGGTCCGCACCCAGTCGGTGTCGGCGAGCGGGCGGCTGCCCCGGCCGCCCCGCCCCACCCCGCCCCGCCGGTGGGCAGGGCGTGGAAGGCGCGCAGCACCGCGGCGAGGTCCGCGGCCAGTCGGCCCCGGTCCAGGTCGGCGGAGGCGTCCGGGGTCAGCGCGTCCAGCGACGCCCCCTCGACCCACGTCCAGACCGACCACACCCCGTCGTAGCCGGGGAAGGCCTCCCCGATCGCGACCAGTTGGGAGACCTCCAGCGGAAGGGACGCCGCGAGCCGTCGCGCATGCTCGCCCTCGGCCAGCAGACGGGCGCGGGCGTCGGCGTCCTGGGGCACCAGCGGGACGCGTGCGACAAGGCCATCGCCGATCCGGAAGGGGGCGACCACCGTCCCGGCGGACGCCACCGCGACGACGGGGAGCCCGCGCGCGCCCACGATCTGGTCGGCGACCGCGGCTCGGACCGCCTCGATCTCGATCTCGATCTGACCCGGGTGCATCCGCATCGTGCCATCCTCCCCGCGCAGGGGCGCTACACCACGAACGACACGACGAGTACCCCGGAGGACAACGCCAGCATGCCGAGACAGTTCAACCAGAAGGACGATCGCAGGAAGCGGGCGCGGACGTGCGCGGCGGCCGCGCAGCAGAAGTAGGCCACCACCCCCACGTTGGCGGCGAGCCCCACGCCCGGGAGCCACAGCCCCGCGAGCAGTCCCCCGGCGCCGAGCAGTTTGGCGACCAGCAGCACCCACCACCAACGCTCCGGGAACCCCACCCCGTCGAGGCAGGCGCGCACGAAAGCCGGCGGGCGCACACCCAGCAGGGCGTCGATCACCAGGACCCCGGCGAGCACGACACAGGGCCACCAGGGATCGGGCGTGAGTGTCATGGCGCTCCTGGGCGGGAGGGGCGGGCGCTGGTCCGCCGAGAGTACCGGCGGGGACCCCTCCGCGGGTAGACCCGTTAGGTGGGGACGCCCCCTGCCGCCGATCCACCCCTGGAGGTACCCGTGCGATCACGCCTGACCGTCGCCGCACTGGCCGGCGCGCTGATCGTCAGCCTGGCTCCGCCCGCGGCGGCGGAGCCCGCTCCACCGCCGACCGTGGAGGGGGTGCCCGCGCTCGCGCGAACCTGGATCGGGAACTCCTCCGACCAGGAGACCCGCATCCCCGCCCGGCTCACGGTGCACGGGGTGCGCCGCCTCGAGTCGGCCTCCGTCATCTACTTCTCGATGGGCCTGCCCCGGTCGGGTGAGGCCGCGGAGCGCACGCTCTTCAGCAGCTACGGCACCGGGTTCTTCAACGTGCTCATCCAGGAGCCCGGGGCCGGCAGCGTCCAGTGCAGCGCGGCCGCCCTGGACGTCGCCGGCGGCCTCGCCTACACGGCCCTGCGCCGCGCGGGGGCAGCCGCTGCTTCGGCACCGACATCGGCGACTTCGGCACCAACGCCACGACCGGACCGCACGCGGCCATCGTCGCGTACGCGGTGATCGCGCCGATCCCGAAGGAGCTGACCACCGTCGACCTCTACGTCGGCAGCCAGCTGCTGCACGCGGTGCCCGTGGAGGACGGCCCCCTGGAGCCGCTCGCGACGGCGTCCGGGCCGATCGTGGTCGGCACGGGCTGGCCGAAGGTCGATCTCGGCGACCTGTCCCAGGCGGTCGCGCCCGCTGAGGCCGTCCGGCCGCTCCGCACCATGGTGACGGACCTCGACACGCAGGTCTCCGAGTCGCAGGAGTCCCTCGAGATCGACGCGTCGGTCCTGTTCGCCGTGGACAAGTACGACCTCACGCCGGCCGCGAACCAGGTCATCGCGGACGCCGCGGAGACGATCCGGGCGAAGGCGCCGTCCGGCACGCTCATCGTCGAGGGGCACACCGACTCCACCGCCGACGACGCCTACAACCTCAAGCTGTCGCAGAACCGGGCGGCGTCGGTGACAGCGGCCCTGAAGGCGCTGCTCCCCGACCACACCATCGAGGCGGTGGGCAAGGGCGAGGCCGAGCCGATCGCGACGAACGCCACCGCCGAGGGCCGGGCGCTCAACCGCCGGGTCACCATCAAGCTGCCCGAGTGAGAAGGGAGGGCACCATGCTGATTCGATCTCTGCGCGTCCTCGGGGCGACCCTGGCCGGGACCATCCTGCTGTCGGGGTGCACCGGCGGCGGGCAGCAGCCGCCGCCCAGCGGTGGGCCCCCCAGCGCGGCGCCCACCGCCGCCACGCCGCCCGCGACGCCGACGCTCGTGGATCGGTCGGACGAGGTGCTGGCCCAGCCGCCCACGCTGACCGCCGTCGCCACGACGCAGGCCAAGCCCACGTCGTCCTTCCGCGGCTCGACCTTCACGATCTACGGCCTCAGCCGCAGCGACACCGCGACCATCCTGACCTACACGGTCACCGGCGGTACGGAGCACGCCAGCCCGAGCGACGCGCTGCCGCGCGCCTGGGAGAAGGCGCCGCGGCTCGAGACGCCGACCCACTCCTATCGGGTGGTGACCTTCCAGCAGGAGAGCGGGGAGTGGGCCGCGGTGGCGAACCCGATCTACCGGATCGAGCCCGGGAAGGAATCGGGCCCCCTGACCGTGCTGTATCCGCCGCTGCCCGCCGGCACCGGGACCGTCACCCTGCGGGGGCTCTGGTTCGAAGACGTCAGCGTCCCGGTGACCGACCTGGGCTGACCGGCGCCCCGCCCTCCTCGAGCCGGGCGATGACCCGCAGCACCGTCAGCCAACTGCGGGTGGTCATCGCCGTCCCGAAGCGGCGCTCGAGCCACGCCAGGTAGCGCCGGGCGTTGCCGGGCTCGCTGTTGTCGGCGACCGACAGGATCGCCGCCGCGCCCCCGTCGTGCCCGAGGACGTGCACGTCCTTGTCGGGCTGGTCGTCCAGCACGGCCGGGTCGGCCACCGGGTCGCGCAGGAACGTCACCGTCAGGTAGGTCTCCGGGCTGTGGGTGAGCCCCTCGAACGGGTCGGACGCCGCCAGCCCCCGCAGTTGCGGCAGCGAGCGCACCAGCGCCCGGCTCCTCAGGCCGAGGTCGGCGGTGAGCGCCCCCTCGATGCGGCGCTCCAGCGCGGACCGCGCCTCGGGGGCGTCCCCGCCCGGAGCCGTGAAGGTGATGTTGCCCGAGGAGATCACCGAGCCCACCTCGGTGAAGCCCAGCCGCTCGACGACGCCGCGCAGGTGCGCGTTGGACATGTTGCGTCCGCTCGGGGCGATGCCCCGCAGCAGCGCCACGGTTCGCACCGGCGCGCCCTCAGGCGGGCTGCCGCAGGATCTTGTCCATCGCGCGCCCCCGGGCCAACTCGTCGACGAGCTTGTCCATCCAGCGGATCTGCTGCATCAGGGGATCCTCGATCTCCTCGACGCGGTGGCCACAGATCACGCCGGTGATCAGCGCGGCGTGCGGGTTGAGCGCCGGGGCGTCCGCGAAGAACGTCTCCAGGTCGCGCTCGTCCGCGATGGCCTCGGCGATCCCCTCCGGGTCGTACCCGGTCAGCCAGCCGATGACCTCGTCGACCTCGCCGCGGGTGCGGCCCTTCTTCTCGGCCTTGGTCACGTACAGCGGGTGGATGCTGGCGAAGCTGGTGCCGAAGATGCGGTGTCCGGCCATGATGGTTCCTCCTCCGGGCCACGCGGCCCTGCCTGCGGACGGCCGTCGTGCGGCCCGTCCCATGGATACCAGGCGCCGCCGACGATCGTCACGGTTCAGCGGTTCCCCAGCCTGGCCAGGATCAGCGCGTCGATCAAGAGCGGATCCAGCGCCTTCTCGCGGGCCACGAACGCGGCCCCCTGGAGGCACGCATCCTGCTTCCCCGACGTCCCGACGACCTGGGTCGTGGCCGCGACGAGCGGGTGCAACCGCGCCACGGCCGCCTCGCGGATGACGTCGACGAACAGCGGCTGCTCCCCCGCCAGCCGGCCGCCGACCACGACCAGGCGCGGGTTCAAGGTGGCCACCGCACCCGCGATCACCCGCCCCAGGCGCCCTCCGACCCGGCTCACGGCCGCGACCACCTCGGGAACCCCTTCGTGCAGCGAGCGCGCGATCTGGTCGGCCCACTCGCGCTCGTCGGTGGTGTAGCCGAGTTCGCGCCCGATCGCGGCCAGACTCGCGGTGACCTCGGCGCAGCCGACCTCCCCACACCGGCAACGCACGTCGCTGTCGGGGTCGGGCACGTGGGCGAGATCGCCGGCCATCCCGGCCGCGCCCCGCACGACCTGCCCGCCGGCGACGATGCCGCATGCCAGACCGATGTCGACGTTGACCACGATGAGGTCGCGCGCCTGTGGCCAGCTCGACTTCCACTCGCCCAGGGCCATCAGGTTGGCGTCCTTGTCGACGACCACGGGCGCGGCGGCGCTGATCCCCAGCGCCGGCAGGAACGCCGCGATCTCCTGCCCCACGATGAGGTCGGCCCACTGCCCCTCCAGCGGTCCCGTCCCCGTGGAGGGCGGCCGCGCCATCCGGCCGCCCAACTCGACCGGGCTGGGCAGCCCGACGCCGACGCCCAGCACGCTGCCGGGGTCCACGCCCCGGCGGGCGATCAGCGCGCGCAACTGGGTACCGATCGAGCCGAGCAGGACCCCGGGGCCGGCGTCCATGTCGAGATCGAGGCCCTCGGTGGCGAGCAGGTGGCCCCCGAGGTCGGCGATGCCGATCCGGGAGCGCCGCGAGCCCAGTTCGACGCACACCAGGTGGCCGCCCGAGGGGTTGAAGGCGACCCGGCGCGGCGGCCGGCCGCCGCCCGTGGTGGGCGCGACGTCCTCGACCAGGAAGCCCGTGGCCAGCAGTTCCGACAGTCGGGCCTCCAGGGTGGCGCGCGCCAGCCCGGTCCGTTCGATCAGGTCCTTGCGGGTGCCCCCGCCGCGCTCCATGATCACGCCCAGCAGGGCACCGGGGCCCATCTCCGTGCGGAACGGGGCGCGCTGTCGCGCCGCACCCGCCCTGCTCACTCGCTGGATCCCCCGGGGGGGTCGGCTCACCGCCACCACGCCACTCCTTGGTTTCGATCCCTTTTCGGAAACGAGGCTAGCGCAGCCTTCATTTCCGTCCTAGAGTGAACATAAGTGGGACGCAGTGGTCCCAGAAAGGAGTGGAGCGATGCCCTCCGACCAGGCGCGGAACCCCCTGGCACCCCTCCTGCCACCCGCCGCGATCAGGCTGCACGCCCACGCGGACGACTGGCGCGACGCCATCAGGCAGGCCGGAGACCTTCTGGTCGCCTCCGGGGCCTCGACAACGGCATACACCGACCAGATGATCCAGGCGGTGGAGAGGTACGGCCCGTACATCGTCATCGCCCCCGGCTTCGCCCTGGCCCACGCACGCGCCTCCGAGGCCGTGCTGCGGACCGGCATGTCGTGGGTGTCGCTGGACGAGCCTGTTCGGTTCGGTCACGACAAGAACGACCCTGTCAAGATCGTCCTTGGCCTGGCCAGCCACGGGCACGAGGAGCATCTGGCCGCCCTGCAGCTGGTGGCCGCGCTGGCCACCGACCCCACGCGCATGGACGCGCTGGAGGCTGCGACCACCCCCGAAGAGTTGCTGAAACTGATGAATCAAGGAGAAGACAAGTGAAGATCATCGCCGTGTGCGGCATGGGCATCGGAACGTCCATCCTGCTCAAGATGAACGCCGATAAGGCCCTCGAACAGTTGGGGATCGACGGAGACGTCGAGGCCACCGACATCGGGACGGCCAAGGGGGCGGCCACCACCGCCGATCTGGTGCTCACCAGCGCGGAACTCGCCGAGGAACTCGAAGGCCTCAGCACCCCGGTCCGCGTCATCAACAACTTCATGGACGTCGACGAGATCGCCCAGCAGATCTCGGACGCGACCACGACCTAGCCACCGACAGGACGCGTCATGCCCGTTCTCGATTTCATCGTCAACCAGATCCTGTCCGTGCCGGCCTACCTGGTCGGCCTCATCACCGCCATCGGCCTCGCGGCCATGGGCAAGAAGTCCGGTCAGGTGATCGGTGGTGGCCTCAAGGCCACGCTGGGCTTCCTCCTGCTCGGAGCCGGCGCCAACGTCGTCGTCGCGTCGCTGGAGCCGCTGGGGAACCTGATCCTGGCCGCCACCGGCGCCCAGGGCGTCGTGCCCACCAACGAGGCCATCGTCTCGATCGCCGCCGAGCAGTTCGGCGCCCAGGTCGCCTGGGTCATGATCGCGGGCTTCCTGATCAGCCTCGTCATCGCGCGGTTCACGCCGCTGAAGTACGTCTTCCTCACCGGCCATCACATGTTCTTCATGGCCACCATGCTGACCGTGGTCCTCTCGGTCGCCAACCTCAACGCCTGGGTCCTGGTCGCGGTCGGCGCCATCCTGCTCGGCACGGTCATGACCGTCATGCCGGCGTTCGCGCAGCCCTTCACCAAGGACGTCACCGGCAACGACAAGCTCGCCGTCGGCCACTTCGGGACGTTGGGCTACATCGCCGCGGGCGCCATCGGCTCGGTCGTCGGGCGCAACTCCAAGTCCACCGAGGATCTGAAGGTCCCCGACCAGCTCCGCTTCCTGCGTGACTCGATGGTCTCCACGGCCCTGTCGATGGTGCTCTTCTACATCATCTTCTGCGCGTGGGCGTGGGCGAGGGTGGGCAACGAGGCCGCCTTCAAGCTGCTCGAGGCCACCGACGGCGGCGACTTCATCATGAAGGGGCTGGCCCAGGGCCTGCAGTTCGGCATCGGCGTCTCGATCATCCTCTACGGCGTCCGCACGATCCTCGCCGAGCTGGTCCCGGCGTTCGAGGGCATTTCGCGCAAGGTCGTCCCCGGCGCGGTCCCCGCCCTGGACTGCCCCATCGTGTTCCCGTTCGCCCCCAACGCGGTGCTGATCGGCTTCATCTCCAGCTTCGTGGGCGGCCTGGTGTCGTTCTTCCTGCTGGCGACGATCTTCGGTCCGGCGTTCGGCCTGGCGCTGATCCTGCCCGGCATGGTGCCGCACTTCTTCACCGGCGGCGCCGCGGGCGTCTTCGGCAACGCCACCGGCGGACGCCGCGGCGCGGTCATCGGCGCGTTCACCAACGGCGTGCTGATCTCCTTCCTGCCGGCGTTCCTGCTGACGGTGCTGGGCAGCCTCGGCTTCGCCAACACCACCTTCGGCGACGCGGACTTCGGCTGGTACGGCATCCTCGTCGGCAACATGATCAAGCTGGGCCCGATCGGCGGCGTCATCGGCGTCCTGATCCTGGCGGCCGCCCTGCTCGTGGGCGCCAGCTTCTACCAGAAGCGCTTGGTCAACACCGGCTGGAACCCCGGCCTGAAGCACCAGCAGTGGCTCAGGGACGAGGCAGAGGCCGCCAAGGCCGCCGCCGACGCCGCGAAGTCCGCTTCCTGACCGCACCACCACGGGTGCCGGGACGTCGTCGTCCCGGCACCCGGCCTTTTCATCCCCTCACCTCGAAACGGAGCCCCCGATGGCCACGGCCGAACACGACATCATCCGCTACGCCCGCGTCCTGCCGCCGGACATCGTGCAGGCGAAGGGGAACGGGCACGCGGGCACCGCCGCCAGCCTCGCCCCGCTCATGACCCTGCTGTTCGGCACCCACCTGCGCGACGACCCGGCCGACGCGGCCTGGGCCGGGCGTGACCGGTTCGTGCTGTCGGCAGGCCACGCCGCCCTGGTGCTGTACGTGCAGCTGTACCTGTCGGGTTACGGGCTCACCCTGGACGATCTGCGCCGGACGCGCCGCCTGGGGTCGCTGACGCCGGGCCACCCCGAGCGCGGTGTCACGAACGGGGTCGAGACCAGCACCGGGCCGCTGGGCCAGGGCATCGGCAACGCCGTCGGGCTGGCGATGGACCAGCGCCGGCAGCAGCAGCTGTTCGATCCGGACGGCGGGCCGTCCAGCCCGTTCGCGCACCGGGTGTGGTGCGTCGCCGGCGACGGCGACCTGATGGAGGGCATCAGCCACGAGGCGGCGTCGCTGGCCGGGCACCTGGGACTGGGCAACCTGGTGATCCTCTGGGACGACAACGGCATCACCATCGAGGGCGGCACCGACATCACCTGGACCGAGGACGTCGCCGCGCGGTTCGCCGCGTACGGCTTCCGCGTCCTCGAGGTCGCCGACGGCGAGGACCTCGCGGCGCTCGACGCCACGCTGACGTCCGCCGCGGCGGCCGACCCCCTCGGGCCGCCCACCTTCGTCCGCGTCCGGACGCGGATCGGCCATCCGCTCCCCCACGTCGGCGGCACCGCGCGAGCCCACGCGGGCGCGCCCGGCGAGGACGAGATCCGCGCGGCCAAGCAGATCCTGGGGCTCGACCCCGACGAGCAGTTCGCCATGCCGGCCGACCTGCTGGAGCGGGTCCGCGCCGGACGGGCCGAGCGCGGCGCCGCCCGGCACCGGGCGTGGGAGCGGGACCTGGCGGCGTGGCGCGCGGACGCCCCCGCCGAGCGCGTCGCGCTCCTGGACCGCCTCGCCGCCGGCGCGCTGCCCGAGGGCCTGTGGGATGACCTCCCGGTTTTCGAGGAGCCGAGCCTGCCGATCCGCTCCGCGACCGCCGGCTACCTGGCCGCGCTCGCCGCCCGGCTCCCCGAACTGTGGGGCGGCTCGGCCGACCTGGCCGACACCGCCGGCGGGCGGCTCACGGCGTCCGACAACTTCCTGCGCCCCGCCGACGCGTCCGGACGCCCCGGATCGCCGGGCGGCCAGCAGGTGCACTACGGCGTCCGCGAGCACGCCATGGCGGCCATCAGCAACGGCATCGCGCTGGGCGGCCTGTCCCGGCCGTTCGCCAACGGCTACCTCGTCTTCGCCGACTACCTGCGCCCGTCGCTGCGGCTGGCGGCCCTGATGGGGCTGCCGGTGCTGTACTCCCTGACGCACGACTCCATCGCGGTGGGCGAGGACGGCCCCACGCACCAGCCCGTCGAACACGTCTCGTCGCTGCGCCTGATCCCGGGGGTCGACGTCGTGCGCCCCGCGGATGCCGACGAGGTGCTGGGCGCCCTGCGGCGCATCCTGGAGCGCCCCGAGGGTCCCGCCGTCGTCGTCTCGAGCCGGCAGGCCGTCCCCCGGTTGGGGCTCGGGGACGCCGCGGTCGCCGGCGCGCAGCGCGGCGGCTACGTCGTCCGCGCCGAGGAGCACCCCGACGTGGTGCTGCTCGCGACCGGCTCGGAGGTGTCGCTCGCCCTCGCGGCGGCCGACCTGCTCGCCGCGTCCGGACGCCGCGTCCAGGTGTCGTCGCTGCCGTGCTGGGAGTGGTTCGAGCAGCAGCCGGACGCCTACCGCGAGCCCGTCGTCCGGCCCGACGTCCCCGCCCGCGTCGCCGTCGAGGCCGGGTCGGGCGCCCTGTGGTGGAAGTACGTAGGGCCGCTGGGCGCCGTGGTGTCGGTGGAGGACTTCGGGCACTCCGGCGACGGGGCCGAACTGCTGCGCCGCGCCGGCCTGACCCCGGAGAACGTCGCCGCCGTCGCGACGCAGACCTGGGAGCGCACCACCCCGGCGTGACGCAGCCGGCGCTGCGGGGACCTTCCCTGCGGCGTCCGGGCGCCGAACCGCGCCATGGGCCTTGTCGGGGCGAGCGGCTAGGGTGGTCGGAACAGCGTGGCACCTGGACCGACGACCTCGACAGCGAAGGCATCATGATCGAGCTGACCGGCGTGACCAAGACGTACCCCGACGGCACCGTCGCGGTCGACCACTTCGACGCGCAGTTCCCGCCGCACGAGACCACCGTCCTGCTCGGGTCCTCGGGCAGCGGCAAGACCACCATCCTGCGCATGATCAACCGCATGGTGGACGCCACCTCGGGCACCATCACCATCGACGGGGAGAACATCGCCGACCGGGATCCGGTGCTGCTGCGCCGCAGCATCGGCTACGTCATGCAGAACGGCGGGCTGCTGCCGCACCGCTCGGTGCTGGACAACATCGCCACCGTGCCGCTGCTCAACGGCGAGCCCAAGCAACAGGCCTACGCCCGCGCGCGGGAGCTGATGGGGCTGGTCGGCCTCGACGACAAGCTGGCCAGGCGCTACCCCGGCCAACTCTCGGGCGGCCAGCAGCAGCGGGTGGGCGTCGCGCGCGGCCTCGCGGCCGACCCGAACGTCCTGCTCATGGACGAGCCGTTCGGTGCGGTGGATCCGCTGGTGCGGGCCGACCTGCAGGACGAACTGCTCCGGATCCAGCAGACGCTGGCCAAGACCATCGTCTTCGTCACCCACGACGTGGACGAGGCGCTGCGCCTGGGCGACCAGATCATCCTGCTCGAAGAGGGCGGCCACGTCGCCCAGCGCGGGACGGGGCCCGAGCTGCTCGGCGCGCCCGCGAGCCCGTTCGTGGCCGACTTCATGGGCCTGGACCGCGGCAGCCGCGACCTGTTCGACAAGGACGGCGTCCTGGTCGACGGCTTCGGCCGCGCGGCCGGCGTCCTGGCGGGGGATGCGCCCGCGTGACGTGGCTGCTGGAGAACCTGGGCGCGGTGGCCGGCTACCTCGCCAGCCACCTCACGCTCGCGCTGCCCCCGATCGCGCTGAGCTTCCTGCTCGCCGTGCCGCTGGGCTGGCTGGCGAACCGGTTCCGCTGGCTGCGCACCCCGCTGCTGACCGGCGCCGGGCTCACGTACGCGATCCCGTCGCTGCCGCTGTTCATCGTCCTGCCGATCATCATCGGCACCCAGACGCGCGACCCGGCCAACATCATCGTGGCCCTCACCATCTACGGGCTGGCGCTGATGCTGCCGCTGACCGCCGACGGGCTGCGGCAGGTCAACCCGCTCGCCCTGGACGCCGCCAAGGCGATGGGCTATCCGCCGCTGCGCCGCTTCCTCACCGTGGAACTGCCCCTGGCCGGGCCGACGCTGCTGGCCGGCGTCCGCGTGGTGGCGGTGAGCACCGTCTCCCTGGTGACCGTCGGCGCGGTGCTGGGCATCCCCAGCCTCGGGTCGCTGTTCACCGACGGCTTCCAGCGCGGCATCCTCGCCGAGATCGTGACCGGGATCATCCTCACCGTCGTCCTGGCGCTCCTGCTGGACGGCCTCCTGGTGCTGCTGGGCCGCGTCCTGATGCCGTGGACGCGCAAGCGTCCCGTCCGGACGCAGGCGCAGGACGCCGTGGCGGAGGTGGCCGCGTGAACTACCTCCTGGACGCCATCGCCTGGATCAACGACCCCACGCACTGGCCGGGGGCCAACGGCATCGGCGTGCGGCTCGGCGAGCACCTGGCGTACTCGGTCCTCGGCGTGCTCGTGGCCTGCGTCATCGCCATCCCGGCCGGCTGGTGGGTCGGCCACACGGGCAGGCTGCGCGGGTTGGCCGTGGGCATCTCCGGGGGCGCCCGCGCGCTGCCGACCCTCGGTCTGGTCACCCTGCTGGGCATCCTGTTCGGCATCGGCCTGGTCGGGCCGATGGTCGCCTTCATCGTGCTGGCGCTGCCCTCGGTGCTGGCCGGCGCGTACTCCGGGGTGGAGTCCGCCGACAAGCAGGCCGTGGACGGCGCCCGGGCGTCCGGCATGACCGAGATGCAGGTGCTGCTCCGCGTCGAGGTGCCACTCGGCCTGCCGCTGCTGATCGGCGGCATCCGCTCGGCGTTCCTGCAGGTGATCGCGACCGCGACGCTGGCCGCCTACGTCGGCGCCGGCGGCCTGGGCCGCTTCCTGTTCCTCGGCCTCAAGACGCAGGACTACGCCCAGATGCTGGCGGCGTCCCTGCTCGTCGTCGCCCTGGCGCTCGTGTGCGACATCGCGTTCGCCACCGCGCAGCGCCTCGCCTCCCCCACCCGCTTCCGCTGACCACCTGCACCGAACGAAAGGACTCAGCCATGTCTCTCTCCCGTCGTCGTCTCACCCAACTGGCCGCCGTCGGAGGGCTCGGCGTGCTCGCCGGCTGCGCCTCCGGCGACCCGCTCGGCACCGCCCAGCCCACCACCGGCCCGGCCACGACCGCCGCCGGCGGGGGCGGCGGCTCGCTCACCGTCGGGTCGCAGCAGTACTACTCGAACGAGATCATCGCCGAGCTCTACGCGCAGGTGCTGGAGAAGGCGGGCTTCAGCGTGAGCCGGCAGTACCAGATCGGCCAGCGCGAGATCTACCTGCCCGAGCTGGAGTCCGGCAAGATCGACGTGATCCCCGAGTACAGCGGCAACCTCATGCAGTACTACGACAAGGCGGCCACCGCGACCGACCCGGCCGAGATCACCGCCACCCTGGCCAAGGTGCTGCCCGCGGGCCTGCGGGCGCTCAAGCCCGCCGAGGCGTCCGACCAGGACTCCTACACCGTCACGCAGGCCTTCGCGCAGCAGCACGGACTGAGCAGCATCGGCGACCTGACCAAGGCCCCGCAGCCGCTTAAGATCGCCGCCAACAGCGAGTTCGCGACCCGCCCGTACGGCCCCGAGGGCGTCCAGAAGGCCTACGGGGTCACCCTCGAACTCGTGCCCGTGGAGGACTCGGGCGGCCCGCTCACGCTGCGCGCGCTCACCGACGGCACGGTGCAGATCGCCGACCTGTACACCGCGGATCCGTCGATCGTGAAGAACAACCTGGTCACGCTGCAGGATCCCGAGCACCTGATCCTGCCGCAGAACGTGACCCCGGTGGTGTCCAGCAAGGTGGACGACAAGGCCGCGGCCGCGATCGACGCCGTCGACGCCAAGCTGACCGCGACCGATCTGCAGCAGCTCAACGCCAAGAGCGTCGACGAGCAGGCGAAGTCCGCCGACATCGCGTCGGCCTGGCTCAAGGAGAAGGGCCTGCTCTAGCCGGGACCGGCACGTCGGCGGCGGCGTTGCGGGCCCGTAACACGGCCACTGGCACAATGGGCGCGTGGTGAACGACCTGAACGCGCGCGCCGTGCCGTCCCCGCTGCCGGCCCTCGACCGGATCCGGCTGGGGGTGGGCACGCTGCTGGGCGACGCCGCCGCGCTGGCGTCCCGTGCCCTCGGGAAGGGGTCCGGCGCCTCGATCCGCGGCCAGATCCTGACGCGGGCCTACCCGGGCGCGTTCGGCGCCCTGGTCAAGAGACGCCGGATCGCGGCCGTCACCGGGACGAACGGCAAGACGACCACGAGCCACCTCCTGGCCGCCGCCCTGCGTGCCGGCCTGGGGTCGGAGGCCGGCCGCCTGGTGACCAACGCCGACGGCGCCAACCTCCACTACGGCATCGCCTCGGCGCTGGCCAAGGCGCCGCGCGCCGACCTCGCCGTCCTGGAGACAGATGAGCGCGTGGTGAAGGATCTGCTGGCCCAGGGCCGGCCCGAGGTGCTCGTCATGCTCAACTTCAGCCGCGACCAGCTCGACCGCAACCACGAGATCAAGTTCCTGGCCCGCTCGTGGCGCGAGGCGCTGGCCGCCGCCGGGCCCGACGGCCCCGTCGTGGTGGCCAACTCCGACGATCCGCTGATCGTCTGGTCGGCGCAGACCGCGCACCGGGTCATCTGGATCGACACGGCGTCCACGTGGACCGCCGACGCCGCGCTGTGCCCGGAGTGCGGCGGGCTCCTGCAGCGCACCAACCCGTCCGAGGGCTCCCCCACCGGCGCGTGGGACTGCCCCGCCTGCCCCCTGTCCGAGCCGGCCGCCGACTACGTGGTCCGCGGCACCGACGTGCAACTGCCCGACGGGACGATCGTCGCGACCCGGCTGAACGTGCCGGGCGCCTTCAACGTCGCCAACGCGGCGTGCGCGCTGGCCGCGGCGGTGCAGTTGGGCGTCGCGGTGCCCGACGCCCTGGCCGGCTTCTCCACGGTCCGCTCGCCGGCGGGGCGCTTCGCGGTCGCGACCATCGGGGAGTCGCTGGTGCGGCTCGTGCTGAGCAAGAATCCGGCCGGCTGGGCGGAATCGCTGCCCCTGCTGAAGACCGACCCGGTCATCCTCGCCATCGACTCCGTGGCCGCCGACGGCAAGGACGTCTCCTGGCTGTGGGACGTCGACTTCGAGCAGCTGGGCGACCGGCACGTCATCTGCACCGGCCCCCGCGCCTACGACCTGGCGGTCCGCCTCGAGTACGGCGACGTCGACCACGAGGTCATCCTCGACGTGGCCGACGCGGTGCGCGCGGTCCGCGGCACCCCCGACCCGGTGGACGTGATCGCCACCTACACCCCGTTCCAGAAGTTACTGAAGATGGCAGGGCTGCGATGACCGTGAAGATCGTGCTGGTGTACCAGTCGCTGCTGGGGATTTACGGCGACCAGGGCAACTCGAAGGTGCTGGCCAAGCGGCTGCAGTGGCGCGGCATCGACGCCGAGGTGATCCAGGTGGAGCCCGGCGACGAGCTGCCGCGCGACGGCGCGGTGTACCTGCTGGGCGGCGGCGAGGACAACGCCCAGACCGCCGCCGTGCGCGAGCTGCGCCGGGGCGGGGAGCTGTTCGACGCCCTGGGCGAGGGCGCGGTGCTGTTCGCCGTGTGCGCCGGCTACCAGATCTGCGGCACCACGTTCACGATCGGGGAGAACGACGAGGTCCGCGAGGGCCTGGGCCTGCTCGACGTCGAGACCCGACGCGGCCCGACCCGCGCGGTCGGCGAGATCCTGACCGAGTGGACCAGGCCAGACGGCACCACCACCCTGCTGACCGGCTTCGAGAACCACGGCGGCTACACCACGCTCGGCCCGGACGCCTCCCCGCTGGCCCGCGTGCAGGTCGGCGTCGGCAACGACGGACGCGGCTTCGAGGGCGCCGTGCAGGGTCGGGTCGTGGCCACGTACCCGCACGGCCCCGTCCTGGCCCGGAACCCCGAGCTCGCCGATCACCTCCTGGAGCTGGCGCTGGGGCGTCCCCTCGAGCCGCTCGCCCGGGGCGAGAAGGAGATCGCGGGGCTGCGCCGGGAGCGACTGGAGTTCGTGCGGCGCTGATGCCCGCCCGATTCGCCTTTCGGGCAGGCATGCACTAAAGTTCTTTCTCGCGCGCACCGCTAGCTCAACTGGCAGAGCAGCTGACTCTTAATCAGCGGGTTCAGGGTTCGAGTCCCTGGCGGTGTACCACGTGAAGGCCCGGACGCAGCAGCGTCCGGGCCTTTCGCATGCCCCGGTACTCCACCCGCCAGGCCTCCGGACACCGGCCCCCTCGCGGCCGACCGGACGCGGCAGGGCCCGGAGGATCGCTCCCCCGGGCCCTGCTCGCGCGCGCGGCGTCCTACTTGACGCCGCCCGCGGTCAGACCCGCGACGATCCGGCGCTGGAAGAACAGCACCAGCAGGATCAGCGGGATGGTGAGGATCACGCCGGCGGCCATGATCGTGCCCCACGGCGTGTCGAAGCCGTACTGGCCGGTGAACTTGCTCAGCGCCACCACCGCCGTGTACATGTCGGCACGCGTGCCGAACGTGAGGGCGATCATGAACTCGTTCCACACCGCGATGAAGGTGATGATCGCCGTGGTGAAGACGCCCGGCGCCGCCAGCGGCAGGATGACCTTCACGAAGGCCTGGCCCGGCGTGCAGCCGTCCACCATCGCGGCCTGCTCGAGCTCGACCGGCAACTGCCGGAAGAACGCGGTCAGGTTCCACACGCACAGCGGCAGCCCGAAGCTGAGCGACGGGATGATGAGCGCCTGGTAGGTGTTCATCCAGTTGAACGGGAACCACGGGTAGGTCGCCGTGAACAGCTTGAACAGCGGGATCAGCAGCGTGATGCCGGGGAACATCGAGCAGGCGATGATGATCGACAGCACGACGCCCTTGAACCGGAAGCGGAGCCGGGCCAGCGCGTAGGCGGCCAGGATGCCGAACAACAGCGTCAGCAGCGTCACCGAGGTCGACACGATGATCGAGTTGATGATGGCCGGCGCGAAGTTGTTGGCCGGATCCCAGACGGCGACGTAGTTCTCGATCGAGGGCGGGTTCGGGATGAAGTCGGTGCTGCGACCCATGGACGGCAGGCGCAGCGAGCTGACGAGCATCCAGTAGAACGGCAGCAGGCAGTACAGGATGATGACCGCCATGCCGATCAGTCCCAGCACGAGGAACAGCAGGTCCTTGCCCGAGCGCTTGCGGCTGGCGAGTTCCTTGATCTCGGCCTGCGAGGTGCGGGCCTGGGTGTCGGTGCTCATGATGACGAATCTCCGCTCGTGATCGTGCTCCGCATCGGAGCGGGGAGCTCGCGGCCCTCGGCCTTGGCGCGCTTGCGGGCCAGCTTCTGGCGCTTGCGCTGCTCGGCGAACGCCTTGGTCTCGGGATCGCCCACCACGTCGGCGCCCAGCAGCTTCACGAACAGGAACGCGACCAGGACGATGTAGAGGAACAGCACGATCGAGTAGGCGGCCGCCTGGCCGTACCTCAGCGCGTTGTTCTCGAAGTAGGCGAACATCGACAGCGTCTCGACGGAGTACTTGCCCTGTCCCGCCAGCGCGAACGGCAGATCGAACATCCGCATGGTGTCGAGGGTGCGGAACAGCACCGCCACCACCAGGGCGGGCTGGACGAGTGGGAGCGTGATGCGCGTGAACTGCTGCCAGGCGGACGCCCCGTCGACGCGGGCCGCCTCGTAGACCTCGTCGGGGATGGTCTGCAGGCCGGCGAGCGTGAGCAGGCCGATGAACGGGGCCGTCTTCCACACGTCGGCGACGATGACCGCCCATTGGCTGTAGGCGTTGTCGGCCAGCCACAGGATGTTCTGGCCGAGCAGCTTGTTGGCGACGCCGTTGGCGTCGAAGATCAGCGCCCACATCTTGGCCGACACGACCGTGGGGATGGCCCACGGCACCAGGATCGCGGCCCGGACGAGGCCGCGGCCCTTGAAGGCCTTGCTCATGATGACCGCCATCGCGACGCCGATGACCGTCTCTGCGGTGACGCACACCACGGTGAAGAACGTCGTGTTGAGGAAGGCGTTGATCAGGCGGTCCATGCTCCCGAACACGCCGATGACCGTCTGGGGGTTGGTGAAGATGTCGGTGAAGTTGGCCAGGCCGACGAACTGCTCGCCGCTCTGCACGATGCCGGTGGTGGGGTCGACGCCCGAGTTGGTGCGGAACACCGACTCGCGGAGCGAGAACAGGATCGGGAACCCGACGACCAGGGCGATGACGAGCATCGTCGGGGAGATCAGCAGTCCGGCCAGGGCGCCCTGGCCGTCGCTCATGAGGTTCTTCTTGGCTTTCGTGGCCGGCCTCTTCGCCGGCCCAGCCACGGTGGTGGGTGCTGTCATGTGGGAGTTCCTTCTCCTGGGAACCGGGAGGCCCGGCGTGACGTCACGCCACGCCGGGCCACCGGTTCCGTGTTGGACAGGAGAACTACTTGACCAGTTCGGTGAGCTTGGTCTGCAGTTCTTCGAAGGCGGTCTGCGGCGCCTTCTGGCCCTGGAGGGCGGAGTAGCTCGCGTCCTGGATCGCCAGCGTCACGTCGCCGTACTTGACGGCCTTCGGGCGCGGCTTGGCGGTCGAGATCGAGTCACCCAGGTCCTTCAGGTACGGGAACTTGGCCTGCAGCGCGGCGTCGGAGTAGATGGACTCCACGGTCGGGGCGAGCGAGGAGGTCTCGAGGCGGCGCTTCTGGTTGGCCTCGGTGTTCATCCACTTGATGAACTCCATCGCGGTGCCCTTGTTCTCGGCGAACTTGGAGACGGCCATGTTGTGACCACCCAGCGTCGAGACGCCCGGGCCGTCCTTGCCGGGCAGCGGAGCAACGGCGAACTTGCCGGCGACCGACGACGAGCCGTCCGTCTTCGAGGCGAGCTGGTACACGTAGGGCCAGTTGCGCAGGAACAGGATCTTGCCGTCCTGGAAGGCCTGGCGCGACTCCTCCTCCTTGAAGGTGATCGCGTCCTGCGGGATCATCCCGGACTTGAAGCCGTCCACCAGCCACTGGACGCCCGCGACGGCTTCGGAGGTGTTGACGTTGGGCTTGCCGTCCGCGGTCAGGAACTCGCCACCGGCGGAGTTCACGGCCTCGGCGATGTTGCAGGTCAGGCCCTCGTACTTCTGGAACTGGCCGGCGTAGCACGACATGCCGGACTGGCCCGGGAGGACCGCGTCGCAGGCGGACTTCATCTCGGCCCACGTCTTGGGGGCCGACAGACCCTTCGCGTCCAGGAGGTCCTTGCGGTAGTAGAGCAGCGCGCCGTCGGAGGTCGACGGGTAGCCGTACACCTTGTTGAAGTAGGTCACCGAGTCCACGGCGCTCTTGAGCAGGCCCGTAGTCGGGAACTTGTCGGCGGGCAGTTCCTCCACCCACTGGTTGGCGGCGAACTCGGCCGTCCACACCACGTCCATGCTGATGACCGAGAACTCGCCGGACTTCGCGCTCGCGCGCTTGACCATGTCGGCTCGCTGCTGGTCGGCGCTGTCGCTCAGCTCGATCAGGGTGACCTTCTGGTCGGGGTTGGCCGCGTTCCACTCGTCGATCTCGGCCTTGAGGTTGCCCGAGGTGTCCTTGCCCTGGGCGTAGTTGATCGGGCCCTTCTTGGTCCAGTCAGCAGTGGTGGTCGTGCCGCCCCCGCCGCCACCGCCCGTGCCCGGCGCCGCCGGCGTCGAGGAACACGCCGCGGTCGCGAGCACCGCGGCGACGGAGAGCGACGCCACGAGCGCACGCTTCATGGTTGTGGTGTTCATCAAACCTCACTCCTATGTGACGGCTCGCAAGTAGGCACTGCGGGCCTTGTTCGTGAACAACAAGGTAGACTCACGCGCCCTTATCGGGGAAGCCCCCCCGCACCATCGTTATCAATCTTTGACTTCGTGGTGATAGCCATCACAGAGCCATCATAAAACCCCTAGTGAAAGGGATTTTGACGCGATTCTTCGGTTTGGTTGACCTCTGAATCTGTGTTTTTGTGTGGAGTCATGCACGGACGCGCCAGAAGGTGACCCCCGTCGTCGGGGGCCAGTAGCCCTCACCGGAGGCTCGGCGCGGCGGGGTTGCAGGCGGTTGCCGCACCCCGCGGGGAGGTCAGCCGCGCGCGATGGACCGGATCACGACGAGGAAGGCGATGCCGCCGACGACCGCGGCCGCCAGCGCCGCCAGACGCGGCGCCTTGGGGCTCCCGTCGAGGTTCACGAACTGCGCCTTGACGCCCTCGGCCTCGTCGCGGACGAACTGTTTGGCGTCCTGCACGGTGCGCGCGGCGATCGCCTTGGGGTGGGCTTGAGTGATGAGGCCCTCGATGTTTCCCGCGAGGCGCGACCGGGCGGCCGCCATCTCGGCTTCGATTCGCGCGGTATTGCTCGTGCCGTTTGCCACCGGTGCTCCCTCTCCCACAGGCTCGTTGCCTCGCCCCCACTATGCCAGAAGCTAGGCTGAGGCCATGGCCAAACTCCAGGTGGGCGATCCCGCCCCGACGTTCACCCTGCCCGACGCCGACGGCAAGCCGGTCTCCCTGTCGGACTTCGCCGGCCGCCGCGTCATCGTCTACTTCTACCCCGCGGCCATGACGCCCGGGTGCACCACCCAGGCGATCGACTTCACCGCGAACGCCGACGAGTTCGAGCACGCGGGCTTCGACGTCCTGGGCATCTCCCCGGACGCGCCCGCCAAGCTCGCGACGTTCCGCTCCAAGGAGCACCTCGACGTGATCCTGCTCTCGGACGAGGACAAGTCCGTGATGGACGCCTACGGCGCGTACGGCAGGAAGATGCTCTACGGCAAGGAGATCGAGGGCGTGATCCGCTCCACCTTCGTCGTCGACGTGGACGCCGAGGGCGCGGGCACGATCTCGGTCGCCCAGTACAACGTGAAGGCGACCGGCCACGTCACCCGGCTGCGGCGCGACCTCGGCGTCTGACGCCCGGCCGCCCCACCGCAGGCCCCGAACCACGAAGCCCCGTCCCGCGCGATGCGGGACGGGGCTTCGGTGCTGTTCGGCTACTGGTAGGACTTCAGCAGGTCCAACACGCGCTGGGCGCCGTCGGCGGGCGTGGCCCGATCGAACAGGACGTCGGTGCCGACCAGCTGCAGGTCGGCGCCCCAGGTCGAGGCCTTCGACGGCGTGACTTGCGGCGGGGGCACCAACTCGGGCGCCACGGCGTCGGAGTAGTCCAGTGCCACCTTGGCCTGCGCGTCCACGAAGGGCGCGATCTCGGTGCGCACCGAGGCCAGCGAGGGGACGCCGCGCTCGGACGTCAGCAGCTTGGTCGCCGCCGGGTCCGTCATCAGGAAGTTGATGAGCTTGGCCGCCTGCTCCTGCTTGGTGCTCTGGGAAGAGATCGACCAGTACATGGACGCCTTGCTCACGATGTGCGGCTCGCCCGCCTTCGTGGCCGGGATGCGCAGGAGCGCGAGTTCGCTGCCGCTGGCGGTGCTGAACGCCGTGATCTGGGTGTTCCACATGCCCGACATCGCCATCTTGTTGGTGGCGAGCAGCGTGGCGTCCAGCGGGCCGGACAGGCTCTCGATCTGGACGCTGGCCGGCGGGGCCGCCTTGGTCGTGATGAGGTCCTTGCCGTACTCGAACCAGCTCTGGACCGTCTCCTTGCTGAGCGGCTTCTGCCCCTCGGCCGGGAACACCTCTTCACCGCGCTGCCGGGCCCAGTACCCCAGGTCGATGGTGCTCGTGCCGGCGCCGCCGTTGCCCCACGCGTCGGGGCCGAGCTTCTCGGTCAGCTGCGTGCCGAGCTTCTGGTAGTCGTCCCACGTCCACGTCTTGTCGTCCGGGATCGGGATGCCGGCCTTCTCCATCAAGGGCACGTTGACCGCGATGGCCAGGTTGGTGATGCCGATCGGCACCCCGTAGGTCTTGCCCTTCACCTTGCCGGTGTCGAGGATGGCGGCGTCCATGTCCTTCATCGGGAGCCGATCGGCCATCGCGTCAAGGTCGGCCAGAGACCCGCGCGAGCCGTAGGCGGCGATGTAGGACTCGTCCATCTGGATGACGTCGGGCGCGTCCTTGGCCGCGGTCGTCGTCGCCAGCTTGTCCCAGTAGCCGTTCCACTGGCTGTTCTCCAGGATGACCTTGATGTCGGGGTTCGCCGCCTGGAAGGCGTCGATCGCCTGCTGGGTGATGCGGGTGCGGACGTCGTTGCCCCACGTGGAGATGCGCAGGGTGACGGGCCCGGTCTGCTGGGTGGGGGCGCCGCCCGAACAGGCGGTGGCGAGCAGCATGGCCGCGGCGGTGGCCGCGGCGGCGGCGGCCCGGCGCCAGCGTCCGGGGGATCGGGTCGGAGAGTGGTGGGTCATGGGACCTCGCCTTCGAGGAGGAACAATAGTGATCGATCACTACGGATCTATTGCGAAGCTAAGTGACCGATCACTACCGTGTCAACGTGTTGCACGAATCTTCCTCGCCCAAGCGGGCCACCATCTGGGACGTGGCCGAGCGCGCGGGTGTCTCGCACCAGACGGTGTCGCGCTACCTGCGGCACGACGGGGCCGGCGTCCGCCCCGAGACCGCCGAGAAGGTGCAGGCCGCGATCGACGAACTGCGCTACCGGCCCAACCTGATCGCCCGCTCGATGCGCACCCGCACGACCGGGCGGCTGGCCATCCTGCTTCCGATGACCACCACCCTGCACCCGCACCGCCTGCTGGACGGCGCCACCAGTCGCGCCCACGAGGAGGGGTTCGTCGTCGACATCTTCGGCCTGGAGGAGCCCGACCCGTCCCGGATCGACCGGGCGCTCGACCTGGCCGACACGGGCGGCTTCGAGGGGATCCTCGTCATGCTCGGCCTGGAGGACGCCGCCCTGGAGGCGAGCACCACCCCGATCGTCCGGCTGCGCGCCTACGACCAGGACCTCAAGGCGGTCGGTCCGCTCGCCGACGGCGCGATGTGCGCCGAGGTGGTGCGGCACCTGGCCGGCCTGGGGCACCGGCACTTCCTGCACATCACGGGGGACCTGACCTTCACCTCCGCCCGCAACCGGGCCGCGGCGTTCAGCGCCACCATCGCCGAACTGGGCCTGCAGGGGCAGGTGGCCGAGGGCGACTGGCACACTCCGTCGGCGCGCGCGGCGGTGGCCGCCCTCCCCGCCGACTCCCCGTCACCGCGATCGTCGCCGGCAACGACACCCTGGCCATGGGTGCCATCCGCGCCTGCCTGGACCGCGGCTGGACGGTGCCCGGCGACGTGAGCGTCGTCGGCTGGGACGACAACGAGCAGGCGGCGGTCGCGACCCCGTCGGTCTCCACCGTGGCGGTGGACGCCGAGGGCCTGGGCCGCGACGCCATGTCGGAGCTGATCGCGCTGGTCCGGGGCCAGGACGCCCCCGCCCCGACCGCGGGTCCGCTGCACACGCTGGTGCTGCGCGAGTCGACCGGCCCCGCGCGGCGCCCGGTCACCGGCTGACCCTCGGCGCTCCGGTCACCGGCTGATCGGCGCGGGCGTCCGATCCCCGGCCGACCCTCGACCGAGCGGCTCGCCGGTCGGGACCGCGACTCCGGTCGGGAGGCTCAGCCGCGGGGCAGCACCCGCAGCACGACCTCGCAGTCGAAGTGCTGGGAGGCGGTCATCGAGCCGCGGAACCACAGCAGCGGGGTGATCGACGGGTCCCCCGGGGCGACGATCGGGCGCAGGTTGTCCGCGTCCGAGTCCTGGGTCACCGGGTCCCACGTCCAGGTCGCGCCGCGGTCGGTGGTGTGGCCACGGTAGATCTCGTGGTGGGCGGTCGGGGCGCCGTCACGCGGGTCGAGCGGCGTGGACAGGTAGAGCGTGTCGGCGTCATAGGGGTCGATCGCCGCCAGGCCCGTGTAGTCCTGTTCGTGCGGCAGCAGCCCGGCGCCCGCCGGCGCGAGGTGATGGACGCCCCAGGTGCCGTCGGCCCCCAGGCGTGCATAGACGAACCGGTGGTCCGGGATCGGCGCCAGCCTGCCCCACCACTCGGGGTCGCTGAGGTCCGAGGCCCCCACCCGGTCGTCGGCGCGGGCCGTGACCACGGCGGCGACCTGGTCGCCGACCCGCCGGATGTCGGTGGTCCAGAAGTGGGTCAGCGTCGCCCCGCCCATCCGCGTCCCCGCCGCGATGACCGTGGTGAGGGCGTCCTGGTTGGGCGCGTCGCCGTCCAGGGGCGCCGCGTCGACGACGCTCCCGTCGCTGGCCCGCAGGGCGCCGTCGGCCAGGTAGCCGTGGTAGATGGAGTTGTCGTAGTCGCGCGGGTGGTGGTCGGTGGCGAGGATGTCGATGCGGTCGGCGTCCGGGGCGCTGGAGTAGCGGGTGTAGCTGTTGACGTAGCCGACCTTGTCGCGGGTGAACAGCTTGCCGGCGAACGACCAGGTCGCCCCCTCGTCGTCGGAGACCAGGGCGGAGGGGTCGTCGTTGATCGCGCGGGCGAACCACCACAGCCGGCCGTCCCAGCGGTGCAGGTTGGAGTAGGTGACGCCGCGCTGCGCGGTGAGGTCGCTCCAGTCGAACGCCTGCGGCTCGCCCCAGGCCGTCGGGTCGCCGGGCTCGCTGAGCGCGTACCACGACAGGTCGTCGCTCTTGTGGCGGGCGTACGCGACGCCCCAGCGGCCATCCGTGCGTCGCCAGAAGGCCGGAACGTCGTGGTCGTCCACCTCGAAGCCCGGGTGGAGCACCGTCACGGTGGCCTCGCCGGTGCGCAGATCGACGACGGTCACGTCGAGGTCGCCGACGCGCCCCTCACCGCCGGGACCCTCGGCCGCGGCGATCGACCCGACCACCAGGACCCCCGCGTCGGGATCGACCAGGGCGCGCTCGTCCTGGAACCAGCACCAGGCCCCGTTGTCGTTGATGACCTGCTCGTCGGCGTTGGCGGCCAGGGGTGTCGGCCGTCCCGTGGCGTCGGTGGAGTTCATGATGTGACCCTAGCGAAGCGCTTTCCCAGGCGCTCCGGGATCCCGGTATAGGGTCGCCCGAGTGAAGAATCTCGCCCCCGGACTCGCCGTCTGCGCGGTGGCCGCGTCCATCGCCGTCCTCGTCAACCAGTGGCTCCCCGTCCTCAGCGCGCTGCTCGTCGCGATCGTGCTGGGGATGCTCGTGGGCAACCTCGCGCCGATGCCGGAGCCGATGGATCCCGGGGTGAAGTTCGCCGCCAAGCGGTTGCTGCGGGCGGGCGTGGTGCTGCTGGGCCTGCAGGTGTCCCTGGGTGACATCCTGGGGCTGGGCTGGGGCATGGTCGGCGTGGTCTTCGCCGTGGTGGGGATCACCTTCGCCCTGACGATGGCGCTCGGACGCCTCCTGCGGCTGCCCCTGCCCGTGACGCTGCTGGTGGCCAGCGGCTTCTCGATCTGTGGCGCCGCCGCGGTCGCCGCCTGCGACGGCGTCATCGACGCCGAGGACGAGGACGTCGCCTCCGCCCTGGCCCAGGTGGTGCTGTTCGGCACGCTGATGATCGCGGTGATCCCGCTGCTGAGCGGCCTCATCGGGCTCACCGAGCATCAGGCCGGACTCTGGGCGGGCGCGTCGATCCACGAGGTCGCCCAGGTGGTGGCCGCCGCCGGCATCATCGGATCGAGCGCCCTGGCCGTCGCGGTGATCGTGAAGCTCGCCCGCGTGGTGCTGCTCGCCCCCGTGATGGCCGTGCTCTCCACGTGGCAGCGCCGCCGGCAGGCCGAGAGCGGCGCCGGCGGGGCCAGGCCGCCGATCGTCCCGCTGTTCGTCGTCGGCTTCCTCGCTGCCGTGGCGCTCGCCAGCCTACGCATCGTGCCCGCGGAGATCATGGCGGTGCTCAAGATCCTGCAGACGTTCCTGCTGTCCGCGGCGATGTTCGCCCTGGGCACGGGCGTGAACGTCCGCAAGCTGCTGGGGATGGGCGGCCGCCCGATCGCCCTGGGCGCCGGCGCGACCGTCATCGTGACGCTGGTCGGGCTCGGCGGCGTCCTGCTCGTCACGAGCTGACCGCCGGTTCCCCCCGGGGTCAGCGCAGGTGCTGGGCCAGGAAGGCGAGCTTGCGGGGGACGTGGTGCTCGCCGCCGCCCTCGTGGTCGTTGAAGCGGTAGACCGCCATCTCCTTGTCGTCGCCGCCCCAGTGGTTGAAGGCCGCGTAGACGGTCGAGGGCGGGCAGGTCTGGTCGCGCAGCCCGACCGAGAACAGGGCGGGCGCCTGCGCCAGCGCAGCCAGGTTGGCCCCGTCGAAGTAGGACAACACGTCCAGGGTCTGCTCGACGCGGTCGCGGTAGCGCGCCAGGTGGCGCACGATCTCGCCGTACGGGTCGCGGTCGGAGATGGCCAGCGCACGCTCGAAGTGGCACAGGAACGGCACGTCGGTCGCGACGGCGACGACGTCGTGGTTCAGCGCGCCGGCCGCGATGGCCAATCCCCCGCCCTGGCTCGCGCCGGTGACGGCGACGCGGGCGGCGTCCACCCAGGGCAGCGCGCGGGCGGCGTCCACCGCCAGCGCGGCGTCGGTGAAGAGCCGCCGGTAGTAGTAGGTGTCCTTGTCGGCGATGCCCTTGGTCATCACGCCCGGCTCGGTGCTCAGGCCCGCGTCGGCCGTGGGATCGGGGGTGGCGCCGACGGCCTTCCACCCCTGGCCCCGGCTGTCCACGGTGAGGTGGACGTAGCCCGCGGTCGCGAACACCTGGTTCTGCCAGGCGAGCGACCGGCCGCCGGAGTAGCCGTGGAACTCCACCACGGCCGGCAGCGGGCCGCTGGCGCCCGCCGGCACGTGCGCCCACGCCCGGATCGGGTGGCCTCCGAAGCCGCTGAACGTCACGTCGTGGGTGTCGACCAGCGTCATGCCGGTCTCGACGCGCTCGGTGCGCGGCGGCTCCGCCAGCGCCCGGGACTCCTCGATGGTCGCGTCCCAGAAGGCCTGCAGGTCGTCGGGGCGCCGCACGTCGGGGCGGTAGGCGCGCAGTTGCTCCAGCGGGAGGTCGAATTCAGCCACGGGCACACCCTAGTGACCCCGGACGCCCACGTTGGAGCGTTTCAAACTACGCCCGCCGACCGCGCCGCGGGGGCCCCGAACGCGCCTCCCGCGGTTCGGGGCGGCCAGGGCCGATGATGGGGCGGTGCCCGCGCTCATCGTCGTCACCGGCCCCCGGGGCTCGGGAAGTCCACCGTCTCGGCGCTCGTCGCCGACGCCTTCGACCCGGGCGCGCTCGTCGCGGGGGACGACTTCTTCGCGTTCCTGCGGCGCGGCGAGATCCCGCCCTGGGAGCCGGCGTCCCTGGCGCAGAACACGGCGGTGAACGAGGCCGCCGGGGCGGCGTCCGGGCGGCTGGCGCGGCACTGCACCGTCGTGTTCGACGGCGTGCTGGGGCCCTGGTTCCTGCCCGCGTTCGCCGCGGCGTCCGGCCTGGACTCGCTGCACTACGCCGTGCTGACCGCCCCGCTGGACACCTGCCTGGAGCGGATCGCGACCCGCAGGGATCACCCGTTCGGCGACGTCGGGGCGGCGACCCACATGTGGCGCGAGTTCGAGCGGGCCGAGATCGAGGGTCGGCACCGGGTCGACGCCACGGCCCCGGCGGAGCAGGTGGCCGCGGCCATCCTCGCGGGCGTGGCTGCGGGCTCGCTGCGCGTCCGGCGCTGAGCGGCCGGCGAGGGTGGGCTCCAGGCCGGCGAGGGCGGGCGTCCGGCCACGGCGCCCGTAGCGCGAGCCGAGCGGGGCTCTCCACCCGTGGCATGAGGCGGCCGCGACCGACGGCCCATGGCGGCCGGAGCCGGGCGCGGCCAGACTGTGCCCATGCAACGCATACTCACCCCCGCCGTGGCCCTGTCCGCCCTCGTCCTGTTGAGCGCCTGCTCCACCCCCGCGCCGACGCCGACGCCGAGCGTCCCGGCGGTCACCGCCTCCCCCAGCGCCTCGACCGCCCAGCCCACGACCGCCTCGCCCACGACCGCCTCGCCCTCGGCGACACCGACGCGGACGCCCTCAGCCACGGCGTCACCGTCCGCCACCGCGGCCACCGGCCCGCGGCTCACCTCGTCGTCGTGCCAGTTGTCGGTCTCCGAGCAGTCGGGCGACCCGCTGATCCTGTACGGCTACACCGTGAGCGCGCCGAGCAAGCAGCGCTGGACGATCACCCTGACCTACACCAACGACATGGGCCCCAGCACCGAGACCATCACCGGGACCGGCACCAAGTCCGACACGGTCAAGCTCTACGGCATCACCAAGCAGGGCGTCACACCCGGCTGCAAGGCCACCATCAAGGCGCGCTGACTAGGGGCACCGCCCCGTCGGCGCGCCCCCACCGGGCATCGGAGTGACGTCCACGAAGGTGTTGCCGACGGAGTGGGCGTCCAGCACCCACGGGTTCACGCCCCCACGCACACTGGCGAAGCAGACGCGTGTGAACGTGGAGTCGGTCAGGCCCTGGATGCCCGTCGGGCTCACGTTGCGGAACCGGACGTCGGTGAACGCGAACGGGCCGACGGTGTCGGCGTTCTTGCCCGGGCCGGCCTCCACCAGGATGACCGGCTTGCCGGCGTTGTCGGCCATGCCGCACGTCTTGGAGTTGTTGCTGTTGACGCTGACATTGCTCACGGCGATGTCGCGGAAGGTGGCCGAGCCGCCGCTCACGTAGCCCGACGGCGACAGGGTGTAGGCCAACGACGCGATGAAGGCGTTGGAGGCCATGCAGTCCACCGCCGAATCGCGGAAGATGATGTCGCGCGCGCCGCCGTTCATGTCGGAGGTGCTCTTCATGCGCAGCGCCCCCGTCTCGGTGCGGTGGAACACGTTGTCCTCGGCCAGCAGGTGCTGGACCCAGGCGGCGGTGTGGCTGCCGATCGCGACGCCGCCGTGGCCGCGCCGCACGTAGTTGCCCATGATCCACACGTCCTGCGAGCTGCGGCCCAGGGCACCGTACTTGCCCTGTCCCGCCGCGAAGTTCACGACGTCGTCGCCGGTGTCGAAGAAGTTGTTGGCCACGACGCCGTGCGAGGACCCGCCGAACTCGAGGCCGTCGCCGTTGTTGGTGTTGAACGTGGTGTGCGAGGTCGCGTACACCCCGATGTTGTGGGAGTCGAGGAACATCACCCCGTGGAATGCGGGGTTGTCCGCGGTGACGCCCTCCAGGTAGAGCCCGTCGACGCCGATGAAGGTGGCCAGGCTGGAGCGGTACTGGCCGTAGATCGAGGAGTCGCTCACGGTCTCGGGCCGGTTGACGATGCCCGGCATGGTGTCGATGGCCTCGCGGGCGTGGATGACCTGGTTCGCGGCGAGGATGCCGTCCGTGGCGACCTTGCCGGCGGAGCTCGCCACGTAGTCGGGGAGGGCGTTGCCCGCCTCGTCGGTGGTGGAGCCGGCCGCGGTGCGCTTCCAGCCGTTGCCGTCGATGACGCCCTGGCCGACGATCCGGACGCCGCGGGCCGCCGCGCCCGGCTGGCGTCCCGCCTCCCCGCGTCCGTTGTCGGCGGGGATGACGTTGAGCAGCGACGGCGGACGCAGGTAGGCGGTGTAGCTGGCCTCCGTGGGCACGGGGTCCGGGATCGGATAGAGGTAGTAGCCCCGCTCGATCGGGTAGTCGCGCCAGTCGTCCGAGCCGAGGAGGCGTGCCCCCTGCGCCAACTCGAGCGTGACGCCGCTGCGCAGGAACAGCGCGCCCGTCCGGAAGGTGCCCTCGGGGATCGTGACCACGCAGGACGGGGCGTTGCAGGCGTCGATCGCCTTCTGGATGGCGCCGGTGTTGAGGGTGACACCGTCGCCGATCGCGCCGAACTGCGGCGCCGTCACGACGCTGCGGTGCGCCTTCTTGGCGGTGGTCTGCCGGATCGCGGCGCTGGGGGCGGACAGGCTGCCGTCGGCGAGGACCGCACGGACCTGGAAGGTGTAGGTGGTCTGCGGCGCCAGCCCGGTCACCTTGAAGCTGCGGGACTCCACGCCCACGTGGAAGCCGTCGCGATCGGCGGCGTAGAACGCCTCCACGTACGGCTGCGACGGCGTGTGCGCGGCGGCGTTCGCGGACGCGCGCCCGAGCACGCGGCCGTCCTGGGAGACCTCGTAGTCGACGACGTCGAGCTTGCCGCCTTCGGGCTTGTTCCAGACGAGCAGGGTGCTGACGTCATCGGTGGCCGATCCCGGCACGCACAGGTTGCTCGGGGCCAGGGGGCTGGTGCCCGTCAGCCGGGTGCTGGCCTGGGTGCAGGTGTTGTCGGTGCCGGTCTTGGGCGCCGCGTCCGCGGGGGTCGCGGCGAGGAGGGCGACCGGCCCGAGGGCGAGCGCGCCGAGCGCGGCGACGAGCGTGGGGACGGTGCGACGTGGGCGAAGCATGCGAGACCTCCGTGGTGCGGCGACGTTGCCGCGCTCACGCTAACCCTGCCGGACACCCGTCAGCAAGCGCTTTCTCAGACGAGAGAGTATCACAACTCGGCGAGCAACGTCCGGACGCGGGCGGCGATGTCGTCACGGACGAGGTCCATCCGCTCGCGCCCGTCGATCCCGCGCTCGGAGGGCTCGTCGGTGATCCAGCGCTCCACCGTCACGCCGGCGACCTGCGGGAGTTCGGCCTCGGCACCCAGGACGATCACCCGATCCGCGACCCGCATCATGTCCTCGGTGAGCTGCCGGGGGCGCTCCCCCGCCGTCGAGGCGCCGACCGCGTCCAGCGATGCCACGGACAGAGCGTTCAGACCCTCACCGGGGCGCGTCCCGGCCGAGGACACCTCCACGGCGTCCCCCGCCAGCGAACGCAGCAGGGCCGCCGCCATCTGCGACTTGCCGCCGTTCTTCACGCAGACGAACAGGACGCGCGGGGCGGGCCGCGTCTCGTGGGACGGGGCTTCGGGTCGCTGGTCCATGCTCGCTCCTGGTTGTGCGCGGGGCCTGCTGAGATCCTAGGCGAGGCCCCTGCGGGTTCTGGCTAGGCTCCCGGCATGAACCTGGGACTCCACTTCCGCCTCAGCGACGACCAGGCCGCGGCGGTGCTCGCGGCGGCCGGCGACGACGACGCCCTGATGGATGCGATCGCGCTGCTGGAGGAGGACGCGGGCGTCTACGACCGGGGTTGTGAGACCGACAAGGCCTGGGATCCCATCGCGTGCGCGCTGGCGCCCGAGGGCGATCGTGACGAGTGGCCGGCCCGCGGGGTGATCGGCGGGGCCCGCTCGTTGCAGACCGACGACGACGCGCTGTGGGTCACCCACCTCGATCCAGCGGAGACCACCGAGGTGGCGCACTACCTGGCCGGGCTGAGCGACGGGGACTTCTCCGCGGCCTACCGCGCCATGCCCGCCGAACTCCGCAACCCCGAGTTCGGCCCGGACGAGGAGGCGTACGCCCTGGGATGGTTGGGCCCCCTGCGCACCTTCTTCTCCGACGCCGCCGGCGCGGGCGAGCACGTGGTGTTCACCGTCACGTTCTGAGCGATCGCCGCGCCTGCCGGGCGACTTGTGCAACCGGCCTCGGAGCCGGCCGCACGCCGTTAGGCTCGAGCCGTCGACCGGACGACGACGTCCGGTTCTGCACGGAGGAACCCATGATCGAGCTACCCGAGGCGGCCACTTTGGCGCGCCAATTGTCGGCCGCCTTCACCGGACGGACCGTCGCGTCGGCGACGGCCGGCCAGACACCGCACGGCTTCGCGTTCTACAACCGGGAGGCCGCCGAGTTCGGCCCGCTGTTGACGGGCGGCGCGGTGGGGCGCGCGGCCGCGTACGGCGGGGTGGTGGAGGTGCCCGTGGGCGCCTTCCGGCTGGTCCTCAACGACGGCGCCCGCCTGCGACGGCTCGCGCCCGGAACGCCCCGCCCGCCGCGGCACCAACTCCTGGTCGAGTTCGACGACGGCGCCGCCCTGGCCTGCACCGTGCAGATGTACGCCGGGATCGCGCTGGTCGAGGACGGCGACGACGTGGGGCCCTACGTGCGCGCCGCGCGTGACGCGCCGTCGCCGCTGACGGCCGCGTTCACCCTGGACCACCTGCGGGGACTGGTCGCGCAGGCGCCCGCCCGCGCGTCGGTCAAGGAACTGCTGGCCACCAAGCAGCGGATCCCCGGGCTGGGCAACGGCTGTCTGCACGACATCGCCTTCTACGCGGGCCTGCACCCCCGCCGCAGGATCGAGACGCTCGCGCCGCGCGATCTGGTCCACCTGCACGCGACGCTGCTGGCGGTGCTGCGCCGCATGACCGACGACGGCGGCCGCGACACCGAGCGCGACCTCCATGGCGAGCCGGGGCGCTACCCCACGACGCTGTCGGCGCGCACCCAGGGGCTTCCCTGCCCCCGCTGCGGCTCGGCCATCACCAAGCAGACCTTCCTGGGCGGCACCATCTACTTCTGCGTCCGGTGCCAGCCGCTGCCGTGATCCTTCGCGGCCGGCCGCTGCTTGGCCCTCGGGGTGTCAGCCGGCGCCGCTCCCCCGAAGGACGCAACCGTGCGGGGCGCGCACGCGCGTGCCGGAGAAGGGACTTGAACCCTCACGCCTTGCGGCACGGGAACCTAAATCCCGCGTGTCTGCCAATTCCACCACTCCGGCCGGCCGGGTCAGTCTAGCCAGATCGACTCACGAGCCGGCCGTGTGGCAGACCGCCTCGACGTTGTTGCCGTCCGGGTCCCGGACGAAGGCGCCGTAGTAGTGGGCGTGGTATTCGGGCCACACCTGGGGCACGTCGACGACGTCAGCGCCCATCTCCTGGGCGGCGACGAAGAAGGCGTCCACAGCCGCTTCGTCCGGCGCGGCGAAGGCGAGGTGCGATTCCCGGTTGGACGCGCCGGGCGCGGGGCCCGCGATCCAGAACCCCGCCTCGCCGTCCGCGCCGTACCCGATCGCGACGCCGGAGTCGACCTGCCTGGTGTGACCCAGCGGGGCCAGCACCGCGTCGTAGAACCGGGCGGACGCGGCCACGTCGGCCACGCTGATCCCGCAGTGATCCATCATGGCGGCAGCCTAGGCCGACCCGGTCGGCCAGGAGCCGCGTTCGAGGAGTCGACGGACCGACCGCAGATCGTCACGCTGTGGGGTCGCCCCCGAGGCGCGGCGACGGCGGCGTCAGGCCTCGGCCGTGTGGCACACCGCCTCGACGTTGTTGCCGTCGGGATCCCGCACGAAAGCGCCGTAGTAGTGCTCGTGGTACTCCGGCCACAGCCGCGGCCGGTGCAGCACCTCCGCGCCCAGCGCCTCGGCGGCCGCGAACCAGGCGTCCACGGCGGCCACATCGGGCGCGGAGAACGCGATGTGGCACTCACGGTTGGACGCGCCCTCGACCGGCCCCGAGATCCAGAAGCCCGCCTCCGCACCCGTGCCGTAGCCGATGGCCTGGCCGAAGTCCATCAGCCGGGTGTGCCCGAGGGTGCCGAGCACGGTGTCGTAGAAGCGCGCCGAGGCGTCCAGGTCGGCGACGCTGATTCCGAAGTGATCCATCATGGGTCGAGCCTAGGAAGGCCCTCCGACAGTTCGCGCGGATCCGCCAGGTGCAGGGCCGGATCGTCCACGCGGAAGGTGCGCACCGGACCCGGGCCCGTGAGCGCGGTCTCGAACCGGACGGTCACCCGTCCCACGCCGGCGCCCCACACCCAGCCGCGTCCGTGCTCGTCGTGCACCACGTCGGCCCCCGGCGTGAAGGAGGGACGCCAGCGCGGCCGCAGGGACGCGGCGTCCGGCTCGGCCGCCGCCTCCGCCGAGGAGACGGTGCTGACGACCGCGCCCGCCGCGTCCGGTTCGAAGAGTTCCTCCTGGGCGGCCTCGGTGAAGCCGGCGACCCCGACGCCGAGCAGCCGGAACCCCGTCTCGACGGGGACGCCGTCGAGCATCGAGCGGGCGATGCGGGCGACGACCTCGGCCCGGTCGGTGGCGCCGTGCAGCGTCTGGCTACGGGAGATGATCGTGAAGTCCGGACGCTTGACCTTGAGGGTGATGGTGCGGGCGAACAGCCCCTGGCGCGCCAGGCGCTCGGTGACGATCCGGGCGTCCCGGTCGATCGTGGCGTCCAGCTCGGCGCGGTCGCGGACGTCCCCCTCGAACGTGTCCTCCACGCTGATGGACTTCGCCTCGCGGTCGGCGACGACGGGCCGGATGTCGCGGGCGAACGCCAGGTCGTGCACCCACTCCCCCTGCGACCTGCCGAGCTCGCGCAGCACCTCGGCGCGACTGAGCGCCCGGATGTCGGCGACCGTCTTCACCCCGAGCCGGGACAGCCGCTCCATCGTCGCCGGCCCCACCCCGGGGATGGCCCGCGCCGGCAGGCCCGCGATGGTGTCGAGCTCGTCGCCGGGAGCGACCACCGTGATCCCGTCGGGCTTGGCCAGCTCGCTGGCCACCTTGGCCATGAACTTGCTGGTGCCGATGCCCACCGAGGCCGTCAGCCCGCCGGTCCGCTCCCGGACGGCCGCGCGCAGCCGCTCCCCCACCTCCCGCACCGCCGCGGGCGAGAAGTCGACGGTCGGGCCCGCCGCGAGGTCGACGAACGCCTCGTCCAGGCTGAGGGGCTCCACCAGCGGCGACAGCTCGGCGAGCAGCCCCATCACGATCGCCGAGCTCTCCCGGTAGGCGGCGAACCTGCCCGACAGGTAGGCGGCGTGCGGGCACAGCCGGCGGGCCTCGTGGGTCGGCATCGCCGAGTGGACGCCGAACACGCGCGCCTCGTACGAGGCGGTTGACACCACCCCGCGGCCCCGATGCCCCCGACGATGACGGGCTTGCCGCGCAGCGAGGGCTTGTCGCGCTGCTCGACGGCGGCGAAGAAGGCGTCGAGGTCCAGGTGGAGGACGCTCGCGTCCCGCCGATGTCCCTCGCTCGCCTGCACGCCCCCAGTGTGGCAGCCCGGTCCGACGGCGCTTTTGTCGGTGGGCGGTGCGAAGATCGAAGCATGGACGCCAACGCTCTCCTCATCGACGCGATCGGACGACCGCTTCAGGCAGCCCGGGCGGTGCTGCGGGATCTGGACGCCGACGCCTTCACCACCCTGGTCCAGGGCCCCGTCGGCCGGGGCAACTCCATCGCCTGGCTGGTGTGGCACGCCGCCCGCCAGCAGGACGCGCAGATGGCCGACCTGTCCGGCGCGCAGCAGCAGTGGGTCACCGGCGGGTGGGCGGAGCGGCTGGGGGTGTCGCGCGGGCCGGGCTCGATGGGCTTCGGCGACACCGAGCAGCAGGTCGCCGACCTGCACGTGTCCGACCCGGCGGATCTCCTGGCCTACGTGACCGCGGTCACCGACGCCTCGGTGGAGTACCTGCGCGGCCTCAGCTCCGACGACCTGGCCGAGGTCGTCGACCACAACTGGACGCCGCCGGTGACCCGCGGCGTCCGGATCATCAGCGTGATCGACGACGCCACGGCGCACGTCGCGCAGGCGGAGTACGCCCGCGGGCTGCTCACCGACTGGTCGATCGGCTACTGAGGCGCCGCGTCCGCTCCGCGGATCCGTTCGTAGCCGACGAAGTCGAACGGGCCGCGCGGCTCGCGGCGCGTCTCACGCCACTGCGCCGGGTCGATCCTCGGGAACACCACGCCGCCCTCGGCGGAGGCGTGCACCTCGGTGAGGTCGAGCTCGTCCAGGTCGGGCCACGACTCGGCGTAGACGCGGCCGCCCCCGGCGACGAACACGGTGTCGTCCAGACTGCGGGCCAGCTCGAGCGCCTCGGGGTAGGAGCCAGCGGTGTAGCCGGTGGCGCGGCCGTCGGTCGGCAGCTCGATCCGGTCGGGGTTCCGGGTGATCACGATGGTGGCGCGCCCGGGCAGCCATCGGCCGATCGCCTCGAACGTGGCGCGCCCCATGATCATGGGATGGCCGAGCGTCACCTCCTTGTAGCGCGCCCAGTCCTCGGCGAACTCGAACGGCTGACGCTCACCGTCCCCGATCACACCGTTGTCGGCGACGATCGCGATGGCGATGACGGGCATGGCTCCTCCTGGCGGGTCGGTGGGCGGCGGCGCGGCGCCGAACGGCGATCCGCGCCTGGACGCTAGACGGCGATCGGCGCCTTGATGGTGGGGTGCGGGTCGTAGCCGGCCACCTCGATGTCGGCGAGTTCGAAGCCGTCGATGCGGTCGACGTCGGGGTTCAGCCGCAGCGTCGGCAGCGTGCGCGGCGTCCGGGACAGCTGCTCGTGCGCCTGGTCGAGGTGGTTGAGGTAGAGGTGCGCGTCGCCGAACGTGTGCACGAACTCGCCCGGCTGCAGCCCGGTCACCTGCGCGACCATGTGCGTCAGCAGCGCGTAGGAGGCGATGTTGAACGGCACGCCGAGGAACACGTCCGCGGAGCGCTGGTACATCTGGCAGCTCAGCCGGCCGTCGGCCACGTAGAACTGGAACATCATGTGGCACGGCGGCAGGGCCATGGCGTCCACGTCGGCCGGGTTCCAGGCCACCACCACGTGCCGGCGCGAATCGGGGTTGCGCGTGAGCTGCTCGATCACCCCGGCGAGCTGGTCGATGTGCCGACCGTCCGGGGCGGGCCAGCTGCGCCACTGCGCGCCGTACACCGGGCCCAGGTCGCCGTTGGCGTCCGCCCACTCGTCCCAGATGGTGATGTTGTTGGCGTGCAGCCACCCGATGTTGGTGTCGCCGCGCAGGAACCACAGCAGCTCGCCGAAGATCGAGCGGGTGTGGAGCTTCTTGGTGGTCAGCAGGGGGAAGCCGTCGGCCAGGTCGAACCGCATCTGGTGGCCGAACACGCTGAGGGTGCCGGTGCCGGTGCGGTCGGTCTTACGGGCGCCCTCGTCGAGGATCCGGCGCACGAGGGCCAGGTACTGGGCGTCGGCGTTGTTGGTGCTCATGCCGCCTCCCCCGCCAGGACGCCGCGCAGGTGCTCGACCATGGCCCGGACGGCCTTGCCGCGGTGGCTGATGGCGTCCTTGGCGTCCGGGTCGAGCTCGGCGGTGGTCCGGGTGTGCCCGTCGGGGAGGAACGCCGGGTCGTAGCCGAAGCCGTTGCTGCCGCGGGCCTCGCGCGCGAGCCGACCCTCCATCGTCGCCCGCTCGACGTGCTCGGCGCCGGTGGGCAGCACCAGGGCCATCGCGCAGACGAACCGGGCCGTGCGCTCGGCGTCCGGGACGTCGTCGACCTGACGCAGCAGCAGCGCGAGGTTCTCGGCGTCGTCGCCGTGGCCGCCGGCCCAGCGCGCCGACCGGACGCCCGGCATCCTGTTCAGGACGTCGACCTCGATGCCGGAGTCGTCGGCCAGGGCCGGCAGCCCCGTGGCGGAGGCCGCCACCCGCGCCTTGATGAGGGCGTTGCCCTCGAACGAACGCTCGGTTTCCGCCGGCTCGGGGTAGCTCGCCACGTCGTCCAGGCCGACCACCTCGACGGCCAGCCCCGAGGCCTCGACGATCCGCCGCAACTCGACCAGCTTCTTGTGGTTGTGGGTCGCCAGAACAACGCGTTGCATGCCGCACACCCTAGCCGGGCGCGGCGCAGGGCAGACTGACCCCATGAGTGGCAAGACGGACCGGATCCCGCTCGAGATCGCCGTCCAGGACGCCGCGGGCGCGCTCGCCGCGCTGGCCGCCGGCGCGGACCGGCTGGAGCTGTGCAGCGCCCTGGAGACGGGCGGGCTGACCCCCTCGCTCGGCCTCGTCGAGCGCGTCGCCGCAGCCGCAGCCGAGGCCGGCGCCGGGTTGTGCGTGTTGATCCGGGCGCGCGACGGCGACTTCGTCTACGACGCCGACGAGGTGGCGGTGATGCGCCGCGACGTCGCACTGACGGCGGCGGTGCCGGGGGTGACCGGTGTCGTGGTGGGGGCGCTCACCGCGTCCGGCGGGGTGGACGCGCCCGCGGTCCGCGCGCTGGCGGACGCGGCGGCCGGGCGCGACGTCGTCTTCCACCGGGCCCTCGATGTGCTCGCCGACCCGCTCGCCGCCCTGGACGAACTCGCCCGGCTGGGCGTGACCCGGGTGCTCACCAGCGGCGGCGCCCCCACCGCGCCCGAGGGGCTGGAGACCCTGCGGGCCATGGCGGCGCACGCGTCCGGCCTGGGGATCGTGGCGGGCGGCGGCGTCACACCGGCGGCCTTCCCGGCGCTGCTGGACGCCGGCGTCACCGGCCTGCACCTGTCGGCCAAACATCGGCGTCCGGGCGGGGCGAGCGGCCCCGGGGGCGGCGCGGGCGAGGTGTGGCGGACCTCGGCCGCGGCTGTCCGGGAGGCGCGCGACGCCCTGGATCGGGCGGCCCGCTGAGCGCGGGTTCGACAGCCCGCCCAACCTCTCGGGGGTTCCTCCGCACGGCCTCCCGCGCCCGAAAATCAGTTTTCGCGCAGTCACCGCCGCGCGGGAGCGCATCGCCCCTTGTCGGCACGCGCGCTGCAGGCGCGAGTGCGCGATCCTTGATTTTTCGCCGCCTCAGCCCGCCCGCCCCGGCGCCGTCAGGAGGGGCGGCCGCACGGCGAGGCGAGCCCACCGTCCGGCGCAGCCCCCGGAACCGCGCATCCACCGGCGACGCGCCGGACCGCACCATCCCGTGACGCGCACGTGCCCGGCCCCGCGAGCGGGACCGGGCACGTGAGAAGCGACGGGATCAGTCGTCCAGGACCTGACCGGAACGGTCGCGGGTGAACCACACCGAGACGAACGACACGACGGCGCACAGCCCGATGAAGACACCGATCAGCGGGTAGTTGTTGTTGGTGCCGACCAGGGCGGTCGCGATCAGCGGCGCGGTGCCGCCGACCAGGGCCGCGCCCACCTGGTAGCCCAGCGAGATGCCGGTGTAGCGGACGTCGGCGGTGAAGGACTCGGCCAGGAACGTGCCCAGCAGGGCGCCGTAGATCGACCAGATGGCGCCGAAGCCGATGACGGTGGAGATGATCAGGACCGGGACGCTCATCAGGTTCAGCATCCAGAAGTACGGCACGACGTAGATGACGGCCAGCACGGTGCCGATGAGGTAGAGCGACTTGCGGCCCACGCGGTCCGACAGCGCGCCGATGGCGAGCATGCACGGGATCGCGATGACGGCGGCGACCAGGACCGCGCTCAGCGCCTCGCCGCGGGTGTAGCCGAGCTTGATGGCGTAGGAGATGACGTAGGTCGCGAAGATGAAGAACGTCGAGGTCTCGATGAACTTGGCCCCGATGGCCTTCAGGACGGCCGGCCACTGGGTCTTGAAGATCTCCACGATCGGGACCTTGACCTCCTTGCGCTCCGACTTGATCTTGCGGAACGCGGGGGTCTCGTCGACCTTGTTGCGGATCCACAGGCCCAGCAGCACCAGCAGCGCCGACAGCAGGAACGGGATGCGCCAACCCCACGACAGGAAGGCCTCCTCCGGCAGGAGCGCGTCCAGGCCCATCACGGTGAGGTTGCCCAGCGCCAGGCCGAACAGGGCGCCGGTCTGCGGGACGGCGCCGTAGAAGCCGCGCTTGGAGCGCGGGGAGTACTCCACCGCCAGCAGGACGCCGCCGCCCCACTCGCCGCCCAGGGCCAACCCCTGGATCAGGCGCAGCAGCGTGAGCAGGACGCCGGCCGACACGCCGATCTGGGCGTGGGTGGGCAGCAGGCCCATCGCGGCGGTCGAGATGCCCATCAGCGACAGCGTCATGACCAGGGTCTTCTTGCGGCCGATGCGGTCGCCGATGTGGGAGAAGATGACGCCGCCGATGGGGCGGACCAGGAACGCCAGCGAGAAGGACGCCAGCGCCAGCACCGTCTCCATGAACGGGTCGTCGGAGGGGAAGAACAGGTGGCCGAAGACGGCGCTGGCCATCGTGCCGTAGAGGAAGTAGTCGTACCACTCCACCGCGGACCCGACGGCGCTGCCCATCAGGGCGCGCATCCGGGTGGAGCGGTCGATCGATTCGACGTCGTGCTCGCGCGAGGACTGCGCGGACGACTCTGCGGTGTGCGAGCTCATGTGGTGTTGGTTCCTTGTCGTATCAGGCGGCGTTGCCGGAGCGCGAGCGGGCGAGGTCGAGTGCGACGTCGACGATCATGTCTTCCTGACCGCCGACCATCTTGCGGGCGCCGAGTTCCATCAGGATCTCGGCGGTGCGGACGCCGTACTTGGCGGCGGCGCGCTGGGCGTGCAGCAGGAAGCTGCCGTACACGCCCGCGTACCCGATGCTGAGCGTGTCGCGGTCGACCCGCACCGGGTTGGTCATCAGGGGCCGGACGAGGTCGTCGGCTGCGTCGGCCAGGGCGAACACGTCGCAGCCGGTCTCCCAGCCGAGGCGGTCGCACACGGCCACGAACGCCTCCAGCGGCGTGTTGCCCGCGGCCGCCCCGAGGCCGGCCAGCGACGCGTCGACCCGGTAGGCGCCCTGCTCGACCGCGGCGACGGAGTTGGCCACCGAGACCGACAGGTTCTCGTGGGCGTGGACGCCGACCTGCGTCGCCGGGTCGAGCGCCTGCCGGACGGCGGCGATCTTCTCGGCGTACTCCCGGGTCGTCATGGCGCCGGCCGAATCGGTGACGTAGACACACTGGGCGCCGTAGCCCTCCATCAGCTTGGCCTGCTCGACGAGCGTCGCGACCGGGGCCATGTGGGCCATCATCAGGAAGCCGGCGGTGTTGAGGCCGATCTCCCGGGCGGTGGCGATGTGCTGGGCGGCGACGTCGGCCTCGGTGCAGTGCGTGGCGACTCGGACGTAGGTCGCCCCGGCGGACCGGGCGTCCTTCAGTTCGGCGATCGTGCCGACGCCCGGGAGCAGCAGCGTCGCGATCGCGGCGCGCTCCACCACGGACGCGGCCGCCTCGATCTTGGCCAGGTCGGTGAACGGGGCGAACCCGTAGTTCGCGGACGCGCCGGCGAGCCCGTCGCCGTGGGCGACCTCGATGCTGTCGACGCCGGCGGCGTCCAGGGCCGAGGCGATGGCGCGCACCTGGTCGAGGGTGAACTGGTGGGCGACGGCGTGGCTGCCGTCGCGCAGCGTGACGTCGGAGATGAAGATGTCGGGGCTCATGCCGTGGCCTCCTGGGTGTCGTGCAGCGTCGCCGCGATGGCCTGACCGGTCCGCAGCGCGGCCGAGGTCATGATGTCGAGGTTCCCGGCGTAGGCGGGCAGGTAGTGGGCGGCACCCTCCACCTCGAGGAAGACGCTCACCTTGAGGCCGGTGAAGGTCGCGCCGTCGGGCAGGGTGATCGGCTCGGCGATGGCGTCGAACTGCACGTCCTGCTTGAGCCGGTAGCCGGGCACGTAGGCCGCGACCTCGGCGACGCGCGCCTCGACGGCCGCCCGGATGGCGTCGGGCTCGCCCGAGCGGGTCAGGCAGAACACCGTGTCGCGCATGAGCACGGGCGGCTCGGCCGGGTTGAGGATGATGATGGCCTTGCCGCGCGCGGCACCGCCCACCTGCTCCAGGGCGTGCGCGGTGGTCTCGGTGAACTCGTCGATGTTCGCCCGCGTGCCGGGACCCGCCGAGCGGGAGCTGATGGACGCGACGATCTCGGCGTACTCCACCGGCGCCACCGAGCTGATGGCGTGCACGATCGGGACGGTGGCCTGGCCGCCGCAGGTGACCATGTTGACGTTGGGGGCGTCGATCACCTCGACGAGGTTGGCCACCGGGACGCAGAACGGGCCGATGGCCGCGGGCGTGAGGTCGACGACCCGGATGCCCGGCTTGGCCGCGCGGAGCGCCGCGTCGTCGTAGACGTGCGCCTTGGCCGAGGTCGCGTCGAACACGATCTCGACGTCGTCGAAGACCGGGGACGCGATGAGGCCGTCCACCCCGGTGTCGATCGCGGCGACGCCCAGGCGGGCCGCCCGGGCCAGACCGTCGGAGTCCGGGTCGATGCCGACGAGCGCCGCCACCTCCAGGTCACCCCCGCCCCGCAGGATCTTGATCATCAGGTCGGTGCCGATGTTGCCCGAGCCGATGATGGCTGCTTTCACACTCACGCTGCGTCCCTTCCATGCTCCGTCGCATGTCCGACATGTCGAACTGTGGTTCTAAATATCGAACATGAGAGGAGTGGTGTCAACCCGGATCGGCGAAATCGTGGGTAGGCTTCCCGACGACGAAAGGAGCCGGCATGGCACGCCGCACGCCCGCTGTCATGCGCGCCCTCGACATCCTGGAGCTGTTCGTGGGACGCTCCGGACGCCTCACCGCCGCCGACATCGGCGTCGCGACCGACCTCCCCCGCACGACCGTCCACGAGCTGCTGACCACCCTGGTCTCCCGCGGCTACCTCGAGCGCGACGAGGCCGGGCGTTACCGGCTGGGCATGATGACCGTGCAGCTCGGCCAGGCGTACACCTCGCGCTTCGACCTGCTGGGCGAGGCGACCGACCTGGCCCGCACGGTGGCGCTGGAGACGGGCGAGACCTGCTCGGTGGCCGTCCTGCAGGGCAACGAGGTGTTCTACCTCGCCAAGGTCGACGGGGCCGAGCCCTTCCACATGCCCTCCTCGATCGGGCGCCGGCTCCCCGCGTCCTGCACCGGGCTGGGCAAGGTGCTGCTGAGCGACCTCGACGAGGAACAGCTCGCCGCCCTCTACCCCGGCGGGACGCTGCCCGCCATGACCCCCGCGAGCCGCACCACGCTGGCGGAGCTCACCCCCGAGCTGGCGGCGGCCCGCGCCGGCGGGGTGGCCTACGAGCGCGAGGAGTCGACGCCGGGGCTGGCCTGTGCGGCCGCGCCGATCCGGGACTTCGCCGGCCACGTCGTCGCGGCGGTGTCGCTCGCGGTCCCCCTGCAGCGCTGGGACGCGCGTCCGACCGAGACGTGGGCCGAGCTAGCCCTGGACGCGGCGGCTAGGATTTCCGCGCCCCGCCCTCCGGTCGTCACCCGCGCGGGTTAGGGCACGCGAGCCACGGACCCGCCGCGCCCGCGGAGAGGAACGTGCATGAGCGAGGACACCCCCGACATCCGGCCGTGGCCGGCGCTGTGGGCGCTGGTGGTGGGGTTCTTCATGATCCTGCTGGACACCACGATCGTGTCCGTCGCCAACCCCGCCATCAAGGCGGCGCTCGACCCGGCCACCGCGAACCTCGACAACGTGGTGTGGGTCACCAGCGCCTACCTGCTGGCCTACGCGGTGCCCCTGCTGCTGACCGGACGCCTCGGCGACCGCTTCGGCCCCAAGCGCGTCTACCTCGTGGGCCTGGTGGTGTTCACGGTCTCCTCCCTGCTGTGCGGGCTGTCGGGCAGCCTGCCGCTGCTCGTCGCGGCCCGCGCCGTCCAGGGGCTGGGGGCGTCCATGATGTCGCCGCAGACGATGGCGGTGATCACGCGCATCTTCCCCGCCACGAGCCGCGGGGCCGCGATGGGGCTGTGGGGCGCGACCGCCGGCGTCGCGACGCTGCTGGGGCCGATCGCGGGCGGCCTGCTGGTGGACGGCTTCGGCTGGCAGTGGATCTTCTTCATCAACATCCCCATCGGGGTCGTGGCCTGGCTGCTCGCCCACCGCCTGGTGCCGGACCTGCCCACGCACCCGCACCGCTTCGACGTGACGGGCGTCCTGCTGTCGGGCGCGGCGCTGTTCCTGATCGTGTTCGGCCTCCAGGAGGGCGAGACCTACGCGTGGGGGACCATCTGGGGCCGGTGTCGGTGTGGTCGCTCATCCTCGCCGGGGCGGTGCTGTTCGGCGCCTTCCTGTGGAACCAGGCCCACACCCGCAACGAGCCGCTCGTCCCGCTGAGCCTGTTCGCCGACCGCAACTTCGCGATGGCGAACATCGGCATCGCGGCGGTGGGCTGCGCGGTGACGAGCATGTCCCTGCCCATGATGTTCTTCGCCCAGCTCGGGCGCGGGCTCTCCCCCACCCAGGCCGCGCTGCTGACCGCGCCCAGCGCCGTGCTGTCGGGCGTGCTGGCGCCCTTCGCCGGCCGACTGCTCGACCGGACCGACCCGCGCTTCATCCTGCTGCCCGGCCTGATCCTGGTGGCCGGCGCGATGACCTGGTGGGGCCTGTGGATGAACGTCGACACCCCGATCTGGGCGTTCCTGTTCCCCGCCGCGATGATGGGCGTCGGGCAGGCCGGGATGTGGGGGCCGCTGTCGACCACGGCGAACCGGAACCTGCCGCCGCGCCTGGCCGGGGCCGGCGCCGGGGTCTACAACACCACCCGGCAGATCGGCTCGGTCATCGGGTCGGCGGCCATCGCCGCGCTGATGCAGTCGCGGCTCACCGCGCTGATGCCGGCGGGCCAGGACGGCCTCGCCGGCGCCGCGCACGGTGGGCTGCCGCCGCAGGCCGCCGCGCCGTTCTCGCTGGCGATGGGTCAGGCGATGCTGCTCCCTGTCTGCGTCCTGGGCGTGGCGATCGTCGCGGCCAGCTTCATGGAACGCCCCAGCGTCCTGGCCCGGCGGTAGCGACGGGTCGGGGAGTTCCCCTGGCCCACCCTCCCCGCTCGGCCCAGCACCCGGTGATGCGTCGTGCGCGTTGCGTCGTGCCCGCGTGCGTCGTGCTGGGCGTGCCCCGTGTGGGAGGGCCCGGCCCGTCGGGCCTGCAGTGCGACCGAAACGAACCCTCGGTCGCGTGGGCTCGTGCTCGCTGCCGAACGGGTACCGGCTCCCCGGACCCGTCGTGCCCCGAGCTTAGGGCTCGACGAGGTCGGTGGACCAGTTGAGCTGCTGGAGCCGCTCGTCCAGCCGCCGGAAGGCCTTCGCCGTCGCGTCGGCCTCGGCGCGCAGGTCGGCCACCGACACCGTGGGGACGAACTTGATCTCGGCGCGCCCGAACCGGGCGCCCGGCGTCGCCGCCGCCGCGACCGACGCGAGGAACTTCTGGCGGCGGGCCAGCGTGTCCCGCTCGGCGATGGCGTCGGTGATGGTGCCGCCCTCGTCGAAGGCGGTGGCGGCGTTCGTCGCGTTGATGGCGGCGACGAGCCACGTCAGCCGCTCGAAGGACGCCGCGGCCTCGGCCAGCAGCGCCCGGGGATCCTCGACGGGGCTCTCGCCCTCCTGGACGAGCACCGCCCCGGCGAGGCGGCCCTCGATCTCCGCGATCCGGGTCTGGACGGCCGCGCGTTCGGCCAGCGCCTGGGCGAGCTTCATCGGGCCAGCGCCTCCGCCTGAAGGGTCGCCAGGGTGGCGCACCCCGCCTGCCCCAGGTCGAGCAGCGCGTCGAGCTGGGCGCGGTCGAACGGCTCCCCCTCGGCGGTGCCCTGCACCTCGATGAGGCGCCCGTCGCCGGTGCAGACGATGTTCATGTCGACCTCGGCGGCCGAGTCCTCCTCGTAGGGGAGGTCCAGAAGGGCCGTGCCGTCCAGGATGCCGACGCTGATCGCGGCCACCGAGTCCTTCAGCGGCTCGCCGGCCAGCAGGTCGCGCTCGCGCAGCCACGCCACGGCGTCCGCGAGGGCGACGTAGGCGCCCGTGATGGACGCGGTGCGGGTGCCGCCGTCGGCCTGCAGCACGTCGCAGTCGATGACGATGGTGTTCTCCCCCAGCGCCTCGTAGTCGATGACCGCGCGCAGCGCCCGGCCGATCAGGCGGGAGATCTCGTGGGTGCGGCCGCCGACGCGTCCACGACGCGACTCGCGGTCCGAGCGGGTGTGCGTCGAGCGCGGCAGCATCTCGTACTCCGCGGTGACCCAGCCCAGGCCGCTGCCCTTGCGCCAGCGCGGGACCCCCGGCGTGACCGACGCCGCGACCAGGACGCGGGTGGCACCGAACTCGACCAGCACCGAACCCTCGGCGTGGTCGAGCCACTTGCGGGTGATGCGGACGTCGCGGAGCTGGTCGGGGGCACGCCCATCGGCGCGTTGGAAGGTCATGCCCGCAGACTATCGGTTTCCACCTGCTCGACATCGGTCACGAACCCGCCCATCAGGCGCCGCCCGATGCCCTCGAACATCTCGGGGCTGCCGGTGGTGAGGAAGCGGCGGGTGACGGGGCGCTGGTCGGTGCGGACCAGGTCGAGGTCGGTCAGCGTCGTGAAGACCTCCTTGGCGCACTCGTCGGCCGAGGAGACCATCGTGACCCCGTCGCCCAGCACGTAGCCGAGCACGCCGGTCAGCAGCGGGTAGTGGGTGCAGCCCAGGATCAGGGTGTCGACGTCCGCCCCCTGCAACGGAGCCAGGTACTCCCGGGCCAGCGCCAGGATCTCGGGGCCGGTGGTGACGCCCCGCTCGACGTAGTCCACGAACCGCGGGCACGGCGAGGTGAAGAGTTCGACGTCCGGCACGGCGGTGAGGGCGTCGTCGTAGCTCAGGGAGTTCGCGGTCGCCTGCGTGCAGATGACGCCGATCCGGCCGTTGCGGGTGGCCTTCACCGACCGGCGCGCGGCGGGCAGGATCACCTCGATCACCGGGACGTCGTAGCGCTCGCGGGCGTCCCGCAGCACCGCCGAGGACGCCGAGTTGCACGCGATCACCAGCGCCTTGACGTCTTGGGCGACCAGGTAGTCCAGCGACTCCAGGGCGAACTGCCGGACCTCCGACAGCGGGCGGGGCCCGTAGGGGGCGCGGGCGGTGTCGCCCAGGTAGATGATGTCCTCGTTGGGCAACTGGTCGGTCACCGCGCGGGCGACGGTCAGCCCCCCGAAACCCGAATCGAACAGCCCGATCGGTGCATCCACATCGCTCACGACGACCCAGGCTACCCGGGACGCGGGCGCCCCGGAGCGGGCCCGCTCAGGCCGCGCCCGGACGCCGCCGCAGGCTCAGCGCGACCAGGCCGGGGCCGCGGCGTCCGGGGACCGGGGCGCCGGTCGCGCAGCCCGCCCCGCCGTCCGCGGTCGCGAACGCGCAGCCGCCGCACCCGCCCGAGGGGCAGCCCGCGGTCAGGGACTTCGACTCGATGCGCCCCGCGCGGACGAGGTGGTCGACCGCGGCGCTCACCACGTCGTGTGTCAGGCCGGTGCGGGCCTCGACCTCGGTCAGCGAGGCGGCGCCCCCTCGAAGGCGTCCAGGACGGCGGTCAGCGGCCTCACCAGAACAACCGCCCGATCTGGAAGACGGCCACCGCGGCCGTCCAGGCGACGACGAGCTGCATCGCGATGCCGAACAGCGTCCATGCCCAGCCGATCTCGCGCTTCTGGGCCGCGATGGTGGCCACACACGGGGTGTAGGCCATCAGGAACACCAGGAACGCGGCGACCGCGGGCAGCGGGTGCCCGCCCGAGGAGCCCTCGAAGGCCGTCATGATCGCCGTGCCGAAGCTGCCCGGGTCCTCGCCCTCGTCGGGCTCCTCCACGGCGTAGGTCTGCGCCCACGAACTGATGACGGCCTCCTTGGCCACGAACCCGACCACCAGGGCCGACGCCGTCTGCCACTGCCCGAAGCCCGCGGGCTCGAACACGGGCGCGATGGACTGGGCGGCGACGCCGTAGGCCGAGTCCTGCACGGGGACCTCGCCGAAGCGCTCGCCGGGCTGGGTCGGGATGGACTGCAGCAGCCAGACGGCGCAGACGGTGACGACGATGATGCCCGACGCCGTCCGGAGGAAGCCCCGCAGCCGCGTCCACGACACCGCGGCGGTCAGCCGGGCGGTGGGCACCTGGTAGGGCGGCAGGTCCAGCACGAGCGGCTCGGCGCCCATCGCGCGCCACAGCGTCCTGCGCAGCACCAGGCCCACGCCGATCACCATGGCGATCGAGGCCAGGTACATGACGAACACGACCGTGCCGGCGCCGCGCCCGAAGAAGATGGTGCCGATCATCACGTAGACGGTCAGCCGGGCGGTGCAGGAGGTGAAGGGCACCAGCAGCGAGGTGAGGATGCGCTGGCGCGGGTCGCCCAGGATGCGGGTGGCGGAGATGGCCGGCACGTTGCAGCCGAAGCCGACGACCAGCGGCAGGAAGGCCTTGCCCGGCAGCCCGATGCGCCGCATCAGGCGGTCGGTGACCACGGCGGCGCGCGCCATGTAGCCCGAGTCCTCCAGCAGCGCCAGCAGGACGAACATGAGCGCCATCAGCGGCACGAACGTCAGCAGCATGCCGACGCCGGCGACGAGGCCGTCCACGACGAGCCCCTCGACCCAGGTGCCGCCCAGGCCGATCAGGCCGAGCAGGCCGCGGGCGGCGTCCGAGACCGGGCCGGTGAAGAAGCCGTCCAGCCAGTCCTGCAGCGGGGCGGCGACCGTGGTGGTGATCTGGAACACGATCCACATCACGCCCAGGAAGACCAGCGGGCCGGCGACGGGGTGGGTGACCACGCGGTCGATCCGGTCGGACCGGCTGACCCGCTCGGCGCCCGTGCGCGTCGTGCCGGACGCCGCGGCGTCCTCGATCCAGGCGAAGCGCTCGTCCTCGCGCTCGAGGTCGTCCGACCACTCGCCCACGGCGCGGGGCGCCGGAGCGGGGCGCGCCAGCGCCTCCCGGACCGCCCGGGTGAGGTTGTCCAGACCGACGCGGTGGCGCGGGTCGACCACCACGACGGGGATCCCGAGGGCCTCCGACAGGGCGTAACTGTCGACCTCGACGCCGGCCTGCCGGGCGACGTCGGTCATGGTCAGGGCGACCACGACGCGGCAGGACGCCTCGCGCAGTTGGGCGACCAGGTACAGGGAGCGGGCCAGGTGCGCGGCGTCCACCGCCACGACGGTGACGTCGGGGCGCTCGGAGGCCGGCGCCTCCAGCAGCAGGACGCGGGTCAACTCCTCGTCGGGGCTGAGCGGGTCGAGGCTGTAGGCGCCCGGCAGGTCGATGAGGGTGAACTCGGTGACGTTGTTCGCCGTGCAGGCGCCGTCGCACGCGTCGCACTGGCACACCTTGTCGCCGGCCCGGAACCGCCAGACGCCGCGTCCGACGTCGACGGTCGTGCCGGGCCAGTTGCCGGTGGTGGCGCGCAGGCCCGTCAGGCCGTTGAACAGGGTGGACTTCCCGACGTTGGGCGCGCCGGCCAGCGCCACGATCGGGGCGCCCTCGGCACCCTCGCCGCTGCCCTCGCAGCACGCCGCGCGCAGCGTGGGGGTTCGGGGCTGGATGCTGAGCACGCGGCCCGACCGGGTCTCGGCGCTCACGCGGCGACCTCGGCCGACAACTCCCGCAGCACGGCGGCGTCCACGGCCACCCGGCCGCCCGCGACCGACACGATCCGGCCGCCGCCGGCCAGGCGCTGCACGAGTTCGATCCGGCTGCCGCGGCGCAGGCCGAGGCTCGCCAGGCGGCGCGCGGTGGTGTGGTCGGGGTGCACTCCGGTGAGGAGAAGGGGGGTGTCCATCGGGGCGCCCGCCAGATTCAGCGTTTCAGGCACGTTTGAAAGGCTAACCTAAGTTTCTTACTACCGCCAGTAGTAACACCGATTTGCGCAACGTTGCCCTAGCCAAAAGGCGATCTCAGGCGTCGCGGTGCAGCGCGTCGAGCAGCGACTCCAGGACCAGGCCCAGCCAGTCGTACAGGTCCACGATCTGGCTGCGCGGGTCGCGGGGCGACAGCGCCTCCAGGTCGGCGTGATCGGTGTCGGTCTCGATGCCGAGGCGGACCGCGAGGCTCAGCCGAACCCCGTTGAACACCCTCAGCCACGCCTCGGCCGCGTCCGCCGGCACGACGAGTTCCCCGCCGTCCTCCCCGACGTCGCCCAGCACGGCCAGCACCGCGTCCGAGTCGGCGATCCGATCCCGGCGCAGCGCCTCCTGGCTGAAACGGTGGTGCTCCCCTGCGGCCCCGGCGTCCTCGTAGGCGTCGGGGAACAGCCGGGCGATCACCGGGTCGGACCGGTCGAGCTCGACGCCGGGCTCGAACTCGCTCTCCCACTGGGCGAACGGGTCGCTCGACTGCGCCCGGGGGCGCGGCCGCCCAGGAGTTCGGCGACCTGCCCGACCAGGGAGATCATCAGGGCCGCCTCGAAGCCGTCCACGTGCGCGACGAGGTCCTCGCCCCGCCTGCTGAAGGGGATCACTCCGACTTCTCCAGGGTGGCCCACAGGCCGTAGGCGTGCAGTGCGTTCACGTGCTGCTCCATCTCCTCCCGCGTGCCGGACGCGACGACGGCGCGGCCCTCGTGGTGCACGGCGAGCATCAGCCGTTCGGCCTTGGGCCGGGCGAACTTGAAGTAGGTCACGAAGACGTGGGTGACGTAGCTCATCAGGTTGACCGGGTCGTCCCAGACGATCGTCACCCAGGGGGTCACCTCCTGGGCGGTCGCCGCGGGACGGTCGGCGACCGTGGTTCCACCCGCGGGGGTGGCCAGCTCCTTCGGCGTGGACATGCTTTCATTCTGTCACGCGCCCCCGACGCCCCCGGATCCGGGCCGAACGGGACGGCTCGGGCGCTCAGCGGGCGTGCAGGTCGAGTTGCTGGGCCAGCACGCCGCCGAACCGGTCGTCGAGGTCGTGACCCAGACCGGGCACCCACTCGTACGTCGTGGGGAACCCGGCCGCGCTGTAGTAGGCCACGCCGGCCTTGGCGCCGTGCACCTCGTCACCGAGCGCGTCGTAGCCGTCGTCGGAACGCCGGCCGTCGTCCCGGGCGCCGGTGTACCAGTGCATGGGGAACCGGGGCTTGAGCGCATCGGGGAAGGCGCGCGACGCCACGTCGTAGGGGCGACCGCCGCCCGCGAACATGACCGCTCCCCCGCCGGTCAGGGTGCGCGCGTGCAGCGGCAGGTAGAACTGGGTGATGAACTGGCTGCCGCCGGAGTACCCGACGAGCCAGGTGTTGTCCGCGGCCCCCGGGTAGCGCTCCCGCATCGTGGCGATCAGCTCGTCGGCGAAGGTGGCGTTGCGCTCGCCCTCCTCCCACCACGTGGTCTCCCCGGAGCGGTCCGGCGACAGGACGGGCACCACGATGTAGCCGCGGCTGCGCGCCTCCGCCACGATGCCGGCGGACCCGCCGAAGGAGTAGCTGCTGGTCGGGTGGGTGAACTCGTACGCGCCGTCGCCGTGGAACTGGAAGACGATCCCGATGGCGGTCTCGTGGGTCAGGCCGGCCGCGTAGAGGTGGTAGGTGGAGGACAGCCCGTTCGAGGCGGTGAAGGTCTGGTTGGTGCGGTCCGCGAACGTGCCCCCACCCCCGGTGAACAGCTGCCAGGGGCGCCACCAGGTGAACCCGATCGCCGCCACCATCGTGAGCGCGACGGCGCCGAACAGCACGGGGACGTGTCGTCTCCTGCGCGCCATCGGGCGGTCCTCCTTCGCATCCGGGCCTCCCTGTCGGACGCCGGCGCGCCGCGGGAGGGCGTTCCACAGTCTGCCACCCGCACCTGTGCGTCCGGGTCGCGGTCGTTGATGTGCCGCACCGGACGCCGCGTCACTAAACTCGCGCCATGCTGCAGACGACGGCCCTGTTGACCGACCACTACGAGCTGACCATGGTCCGCGCCGCCCTCGGCTCGGGCACCGCGTTCCGGCGCTCGGTCTTCGAGCTCTTCCCGCGTCGGCTTCCCGAGGGCCGCCGCTACGGGGTGGTCGCCGGCACCGGACGCGCGCTCGACGCCCTGGAGAACTTCCGCTTCGACGACGAGACGGTCAGCTTCCTGCGCGAGCACGACGTCGTGAACGACGAGCTGGCGGCCTGGCTGGCCGACTACCGGTTCACCGGCGACATCTGGGGCTACCCCGACGGTGAGCTCTACTTCCCGGGCTCCCCGATCATGGTCGTGGAGGGCACGTTCGCCGAGGCGTGCATCCTCGAGACGGTGCTGCTGTCGATCTTCAACTACGACTCGGCCGTCGCGTCCGCCGCGTCCCGGATGACCGCCATGGCCGGGCATCGGCCCTGCATCGAGATGGGCTCGCGGCGCACCAACGAGTGGGCGGCGGTCGCCGCCGCGCGCGCCGCCTACATCGCGGGCTTCGGCTCGACCTCGAACCTCGAGGCGGGCCGGCGCTACGGCGTCCCGACCGCCGGGACGGCCGCGCACAGCTTCACCCTCCTGCACGACACCGAGGAGGACGCCTTCCGCTCCCAGATCGCCGCCCTGGGGCCGAACACCACGCTGCTGGTGGACACCTACGACGTCGCCGAGGCCGTCCGCAAGGGCGTCGAACTCACCAACGGACGCCTCGGGGCCGTCCGGCTCGACTCGGGCGACCTGCTCACCCAGGCGGTGGACGTCCGCAAGCTGCTGGACTCCCTCGGCGCGGTCAACACCAGGATCATCGTCACCTCCGACCTGGACGAGTACCAGATCGCCGCGCTGCGGGCCGCGCCCGTGAACGGCTACGGCGTCGGCACCTCGCTCGTCACCGGGTCGGGCGCCCCCACCTGCGGCTTCGTCTACAAGCTGGTCTCGCGAGCGGAGTCCGACGACCCCGACGCGCCGCTGCTGCCCGTGGCCAAGAAGTCGCTGAACAAGAGCTCCATCGGCGGCCGCAAGTTCGCGCTGCGCCGCCTCAACGACGCCGGGATCGCGGAGGCCGAGGTGATCGGCGTCGGCGCACCCCCGAGGGCGACACCAACGACCGGCCGCTGCTGACGCACCTGGTCTCCGGCGGCGAGATCGTCGGGCGCGAGTCGCTGGAGGCCGCCCGCGAGCGGCACGCGGCGTCCCGTGGCGAACTGCCCAGCGAGGCGTTCAAGATGAGCAAGGGTTACCCCGCCATCGTCACCATCATGCTGGACGCCGAGGGCGACCAGACCTTCAACCCCTACGCCCCGGAGGGCTGAGTGATGACCGGAAAGCGCGCGCTGATCGTCGTCGACGTGCAGAACGACTTCTGCGAGGGTGGCTCGCTCGCCGTGGCCGGCGGCGCCGCCGTCGCCGCCGACGTGGCGACCCTGCTCGCCTCCGACCACGGCTACGACGTGGTGCTGGCGACCCGCGACCACCACATCGACCCCGGGCCGCACTTCTCGGATCACCCCGACTACGTCGAGTCCTGGCCGCCGCACTGCGTCGCCGGGACGCCGGGCGCCGCCTTCCACCCGAACCTGGGCGAGCCCGCGTTCGACGCGGTGTTCGACAAGGGCGACTACGAGGCGGCCTACTCCGGGTTCGAGGGGTCGGACCGCGTGAGCGGCACCGGGCTGACCGGCTACCTGCGGGGCGCGGGCGTCACCGACGTGGACGTGTGCGGCATCGCCACCGACTACTGCGTCCGGGCCACGGCGCTGGACGCCGCCCGCGAGGGGTTCGCGACCGTCGTGCTGCTCGACCTGACCGCCGCCGTCTCCCCCGACGGCGTCCCCGCGACCGTCGCGGAGTGGGAGCAGGCGGGCGTCGGCGTCCGCTGACGCGCGGCGCTGGGCGGCCGCGGCTCAGCGGCGCCCGACCGACTCCACGCCGAAGCCGTTCATGACGGCGGCCAGCTTGGCCGCGCGCGCGGAGACGTAGACATCCTCGAGGGTGATCGGCTCGCCGTCGGGCCCCGACAGCGGGACGCGCCAGTTGGGGTACTCGTCGACGGTGCCCGGCTGGTTCTGGGTGCGGTGGTCGCCCACGGCGTCGGTGAGCGCCGCGTTCAGCACCCGGGCGGGCGAGGCCACGATCCAGCGGTGCATCGCGAGCACCTGCTCGTCGATGTCCTCGGCGTGCTCGGGCGCGAGGAAGCCGCGCGCGATCAACGCCTCGCGCCAGGTCGCGAAGGTCCGTTCGGCGAGTGCCGTCTCCTCCGCGATCCCCTCGGTGAGCAGGCCGAGCCGGTCCTGCAGCTTGATGTGGTCCATCGCCAGGTACCCGGCGGTGGGCGGCATGTCGTGGGTCGTCACCGACGCCATCGCGTACTCGCGGTACCCCTCGGGCGGCACCGGCCGCTCGTCCCCGCCCATCTCGAACCAGGCCACCGACGTGCCGAGCACGCCGCGGTCGCGCAGGTAGTCGCGCACCCAGGGCTCGACCGTGCCCAGGTCCTCCCCGACGACGAGCGCGCCGGCGCGCTGCGCCTCGAGCATGAGGATGCCGACCATCGCGTCGTGGTTGTAGCGGACGTAGGCGCCCTTGGTCGGGGCCATGCCCCGCGGGATCCACCACAGCCGGAACAGGCCCATGATGTGGTCGACCCGGATGCCGCCGGAGTGCCGCAGGATCCCCTTCACCATGGCGCGGAACGGCTGGTAGGACAGCTCCTCGAGCCGGTCGGGCCGCCACGGGGCCTGCCCCCAGTCCTGGCCCAGCTGGTTGTAGTGGTCGGGGGGCGCGCCGACGCCGATGCCCTGGGCGAAGGCGTCGCCCAGCACCCAGGCCTCCGCGCTGGAGCCGCTGACGCCGACGGCCAGGTCGTTCATGATGCCGACCCGCATGTTGGCCGCCCGCGCCGCGGACTGCGCCTCCCGGAGCTGGTTGTCGGCCACCCACTGAAGCCACACGTAGAAGTCGATCTCGCGGGCGTTCTTCGCCGCGAAGGCGGACACGTCCGGCGAGCTGGGCCGCTGGTACTCCACCGGCCAGTCGCGCCAGTTCGTGCCGAACTCCCCCACCAGCGCGCACCAGGTGGCGAACTGCGACAGCATGCGGCCCTCGCCGCGCACGAAGTTCTCCTTGGCCATGGTGCGGACCTCGGTCAGCCCCTGGTCGTAGACGATCCGCAGCGCGTCCAGCTTGGCCTCCCAGATCGGGTCGCGCTCGATCTGGTCCGACGGCGCGAGGAACCGGGAGAGCTCGCGGTGCAGCTTGTCGATGCGGGCGCGCTTGTGCTCGGGCAGCGTGGCGTACTCGGGGATCAGCTCGGGCCGGATGTAGAGCGGGTTGACGTAGCGGCGGCTGCTGGGCAGGTACGGGGACGGCTCCAGCGGCGGCACCGGTTGGGCGGCGTGCAGCGGGTTGACCAGCAGGTAGTCGGCGAAGTGCTGCGTGCCCGACCAGGTGGCGAGGTCCGCCAGGTCGGCCAGGTCGCCCATGCCCCACGATTCCTGCGAGCGGACGCTGTAGAGCTGGGTCGCGTACCCCCAGATCCGGTGCCCGTCCATGGACGCCGGGAAGCCCAGGAAGGCGGGCGTGACCACCAGGGTCGCCTCCGCGTCGCCCGCCTCGGACTCCAGGTGGACGCGGTGGTAGCCCAGCGGCAGGTCCCCGGGCAGTTCGAAGGTGGCCTCGCCGGTCCAGACGCCGTCCACGTCCCGGTCCGCGACCTCGTTGTCCACCTGGACCGCCTCGCGGCGGCCGCCCTCCTCCAGCCGGATGTGGACGGCCGCGGGCGTGCCGCCGGGCACGTGGACGCCCAGGCGCAGCGGGGTGCCCTGCCGCATCACGGTGCAGGCGGGCAGTCCCCGGCGCCACGGGCGCAGCTCGCGCTCGGTCAGCGCGTCCTGCGCGCCGGCGTCGGTGGTCGCGTCCACGCCCATGCCGGCGAGGATGCCGATCACCGTGGCGTCGTCGACGTGGGTGAGGCGTCCCTTCCAGTCCCAGAACTCGGTGGAGATACCGAAGGCGTCCGCCAAGCGCGCGAGGACCGGGTTCGTCAGGGGCATGGCCACGAGATTACCGGGAAGCGGTGCCGCACGGCGCGCACCTGCGCCCTCAGCCCTCGGCGGTCTCGAACGGCAGGACGAGCCGCCGCAGCAGGCCGGCGATGAGTTCGCGCTCCGCGGCGTCCAGGTCGTCGAGGATCAGCCGCTCGCGCGCCACCAGGTCGCCGAGCGCGGCCTCCACGACGGCGCGTCCGGGCGGCAGCAGCCGCACCCGGACGCCGCGGCGGTCGCGGGGGTCGGGCGCGCGCTCCACGAGGCCGCGTTCGGCGAGCCGGTCGATGCGGTTGGTCATGGTGCCCGACGTGGACAGCGTCTGCTGGATGAGCTGGCCGGGCGAGAGCTCGTACGGGGGGCCCTCGCGGCGCAGCGCGGCGAGCACGTCGAACTCCCACAGGTCCAGGTTGTGCACGGCGAACGCCTCGCGGCGGGCGAGATCGAGGTGCCGCGACAGGCGGCTGACCCGCGACAGCACGGCGAGCGGGCTGACGTCCAGATCGGGCACCTCGTGGGTCCACGCCACCAGGATGCGGTCCACCTCGTCGTCCACGGCTGCCTCCTCTCGCCGACGGTGCGCAAGCAGACTCTAGACCAACGCGAGCATCACACCGTCAGCGAGTGGTTCTCCACGAAACCGATGCGCTTGGACGCCGCGATCGCCAGCAGCGCGACGGCCGCGAGCAGCGTCATCTGGGTGCCGAACGTCACCTGGGTGGCGGCGATCGGGTTGAGCGCCGCGAACACCGTGCCGGCGATCCCGACGAACAGCGCGTTGCCCGCGGTCTCGCCCACCTGCAGCGAGCCGGTGTTGCGGCCCAGCTCTGCCTCCGAGGAGAGCTGCATCGTCGCGAGGTTCGTCGAGGCGGACTGCAGCCCCATGCCCAGTCCGCAGGTCGCGAACCCGACCGTGGTGAGGAGGAGGTCGGACGCCGGCACCCAGGCGGCGACGGCCACCAGCGCCGCGCCGGAGGCGACGCTGACGGCCCCGGCGACGATGATCTGGTCGCGGGAGAGCCGCAGCCAGGGGCGGGCCTGCAGCCACGACCCGAGCATCCAGCCCACCGACGCCAGCGTGATGACCAGCCCGGCGCGCAGCAGCGGCGTGCCGCGCGTGGTGAGCATCAGGGGCAGGAACGACTGCACCCCGAAGAAGGTGCCCGAGGTCAGCAGCCGCACCATCACGACCGCCGACAGCCCGGGGGCGGCCGGCGAGTATCCCCGCGGCATCAGCCGGCGCCAGTTGAGCACCAGGAGCGCCAGGCCGACGACGAGCCACACCAGCGACAGCCACTCGAGCCGCTGCCCGGCGGCCTGCAGCAGGGCCAGGCCGATCGCCACGGCGGCGGCGGCGTGCAGCGGCACCGGGTCGCCGGGGGCGTCGGCGTCCGTGCGGGGCGGCAGCTGCCGCAGCCCCGAGGCCATGAACGCCAGCCCCAGCCCGACGAACGGGAGGATCAGCCAGAAGACCCAGTGCCAGGACAGGTGCTCGGTCACCCAGGCGGCGATGCCGGGGCCCACGAACGAGGGCATCATCCAGCAGGCCGAGTACCACGTCATGATCCGCGCGCGTTCGGCCGGGTCGAAGGCCCGGGCGGTGACGACCATCAGGCACAGGTTGACCGCGCCGCCGCCCAGCCCCTGGATGAACCGCCCCACGAGCAGGATCAGCATGGTCGGCGCCAGCGCGGCGACCACCACCCCGACCGCGAAGAGCCCCAGCCCCACGAGCAGCGGCCGGACGGGGCCGGTGCGGTCGGCGACGCGCCCGGCGGCGGCGATCGCGAACAACTGAGGGATCATCACCGCGGAGAACGCCCAGGCGTACAGCTCCTGGTCGCCCAGGTCGGCCGCGGCGGCGGGCATCGCGGTCACGACGGCCATGCCCTCGAAGGCGACCGCCGTGACGCAGACGAGCAGCCCGAGGGTCAGGCCGCGGCGAGATGGGGTCACGGTCATCCATTCCACCACCGGAACGGCTTAGGATGAAATGCATGACCCAACTCACTCCGGCCCCAGGTTCGCAGACGGTCGTCGATGAGCGCACCGACCTCCGGCTCGACGAGGGCGATCACGAACGGTTCAGCCACTTCGTCGCCAAGAACAAGCTCACCGAGGCCATGGTGATGGGCACCCCGGTGGTCGCGCTGTGCGGCAAGGTGTGGGTGCCGAGCCGCAACCCCGACAAGTTCCCGGTCTGCCCCGAGTGCAAGGAGATCTGGGAGAGCTTCCAGGGCGGCGGCGACAAGGACGGCGGCGGGCAGGACTCATGACCACCACGCGGACGCTGGTCGTGATGCGACACGGCAAGTCGTCCTGGAAGACCAACGATCCCGACATCGCCCGGCCGCTCAACCCGCGGGGCACCCGCGACGCCGTGGTGGCGGGGCAGATCCTCGCGCCGCTGGGCTTCGACCTGGCGCTGGTCTCCCCCGCCGCACGGGCGCAGCAGACCTGGCAGTGCCTCCAGATGGGCGGCGCGACCGCCCGGGAGGTGCGGACGCTGGACGCGCTGTACCACGCGTGGACGCCGCAGATCATCGCGGAGCTGAAGGGGCTGCCCGCCGGCGCGGCCCGCGTCCTGATGATCGGCCACGAGCCGACCCTCAGCGACGTGATCCTGACGCTGACGCCCCCCTCGGCGTCCCGGTCGGAGATCGAGGCCAAGTTCCCCACGAGCGCCATCGCCGTGTTGACCACCGAGCACCCCTGGGACGCCCTGGCCGAGGACGTCGCCACCCTCGCGGCCTACGAGGTGCCGCGGGGATGATCTGGTACGACGTCATCGGTTACGCGGGCGCGGCGTTCATCGTCACGTCGCTGGCGATGAGGTCCCGGGTGAAGATGCGCTGGCTGGGGATCATCGGCGCCCTGCTGCTCGCGGTCTACGGCGTCCTGATCGCCGCGTGGCCGGTCACCATCGCCAACCTGGTCTACGCCGTCATCAGCGTGACCCAACTGCGACGCGACCTGGGGGCCGGCACCGCGTTCAGCGCCGTCCCGCTCGACCCCGGGTCTCCCTTCCTCGCCGACTACCTGGGCGGCAACGCCGGCGAGATCGCCAACAGCCAGCCCGAGTACCACCCCAGCCCGCACGACACGTTCATCCGCCTCGTCAACCGCGACGGGCTGCCCGCGGGCATCCTCATCGGGGAGCCGGCGGGCAACGAACTGCTCATCAAGCTCGACTACGTGACGCCCGCCTACCGCGACAGCACGCAGGCGCGCTGGCTGTTCGGGCCGGGGCGGACGGTGTTCACCGAGGCGGGCTTCACCCGGCTCGTGGCGAACGCGCACACCTCGGTGCACCGCAACTACCTCGAGCTGCTGGGCTTCCACCCCGAGGGCAACGCCTACGTGCTCGACCTGTGACGGCCCGCCTCAGTAGCGGTAGGCGTCGGGCTTGAACGGCCCCTGGGCGGCCACGCCCAGGTAGTCGGCCTGGGTGTCGGTCAGGGTGGTCAGCCGGACGCCGAGGGCGTCCAGGTGCAGCCGGGCGACCTCCTCGTCCAGGTGCTTGGGCAGCGTGTAGACGCCCGTCGGGTAGTCCTGCGGCTTGGTGAACAGCTCGATCTGGGCCAGCACCTGGTTGGTGAAGCTGTTGCTCATCACGAAGCTGGGGTGCCCGGTCGCGTTGCCGAGGTTCAGCAGCCGGCCCTCGCTCAGCACGATGACGGCGTGGCCGTCGGGGAACACCCACTGGTCGACCTGCGGCTTCACGGTGCGGCGCTCGATCCCCGGCGTCGCCTCCAGGCCGGCCATGTCGATCTCGTTGTCGAAGTGGCCGATGTTGCCCACGATCGCGTTGTGCTTCATGGCCGCCATGTGGGCGGCGGTCACCACGTCGCGGCACCCGGTCGCCGTGACCACGATGTCGGCCGTGCCGACCACGTCGTCCAGGGTCGCGACCTGGTAGCCGTCCATGGCGGCCTGCAGCGCGCAGATCGGGTCGATCTCGGTGACGATCACGCGGGCGCCCTGCCCGGCCAGCGACTCGGCGCAGCCCTTGCCGACGTCGCCGTAGCCGCACACCACGGCCACCTTGCCGCCGATCAGCACGTCGGTGCCGCGGTTGATGCCGTCGATCAGGGAGTGTCGGACGCCGTACTTGTTGTCGAACTTGGACTTGGTGACCGAGTCGTTGACGTTGATCGCCGGGAACAGCAGCGCCTGTTCGCGCGCCATCTCGTACAGCCGGTGGACGCCCGTGGTGGTCTCCTCGGTGACGCCGCGGACGCTGTTGGCCAGGGCGACGAAGTCCAGCCCCGAGGTGCGCAGCTTCTCCAGGATCACCCGGTACTCGCCCGAATCGGACGCGCTCGCCTGCGGCACCTCGCCGGCCTTGGTGAACTCCACGCCCTTGTGGACGTAGAGGGTGGCGTCGCCGCCGTCGTCCAGGATCATGTTGGGCTGCTCGCCGCCGGGCCAGGTAAGGATCTGCTCGGTGCACCACCAGTAGTCCTCGAGCGTCTCGCCCTTCCACGCGAACACCGGGACGCCGCGGGGATCCTCCGGCGTGCCGTCGCCGACCACCATCGCGGCGGCGGCGTGGTCCTGGGTGGAGAAGATGTTGCAGGACGCCCAGCGCACCTGCGCGCCGAGCTCGACCAGCGTCTCGATCAGCACGGCGGTCTGCACCGTCATGTGCAGGCTGCCCGCGATCCGTGCGCCGGCCAGCGGCTTGGCGTCGCGGTAGCGCTCCCGCATCGCCATGAGGCCGGGCATCTCGTGCTCGGCCAGCTCGATCTCCTTGCGGCCGAACTCGGCCAGGTTCAGGTCTGCGACGCGGTAGTCCACGAGGCCCGAGCCTACCGGGGCCGGGGCACCGCCCCGGCAACCGCCCGGTTGACCGCGCATGGCGGCGTTCGGGATCGTTGTGCCGCAGCGTCGTCGGCCCCACCCACGGCCGCGCTGCCACCACGAAGGGACGCCATGCGCACGTTCAGCCTGGTCGAGGGAACCTCCGACAAGTTCTGGAACATCGACGTCGACGGCAGCGCGGTGACCGTGAACTACGGACGCACCGGCACCAACGGCCAGACCAAGACCACGCAGTACGACACCGCGGAGAAGGCGCGCACCGAGGCGGACAAGCTGATCGCGTCCAAGGTGAAGAAGGGCTACACCGAGGGTTCCGGCGGCGGCGCGATCGCGCCGGTCACGCCGACCGTCAAGAAGGCCGCACCCGCCCCGGCCGGCGCCTCCACGAAGGCCGCCGCGCCCGCGGCCGCCCCGGCCACGCCCGCCGCCGAACCGGAGCCGGAGCCCGAGCCGGAGTGGGCGGGCGCCGACCACCTGGAGATCCGGCTCACCCCGGTCGACCGGGCACTGCTGGCGGGCGAGGCGATGGACCCGACGCCGCTGGAGGCCGACGCGCTGGCGATGGCGGCCGACCCCGCCGCGCGCCGCGCCTGGCTCGGCGCGCACACCCACCCGCTCAGCGACTACTCCTACGACGTCAGCTTCGACGCCGACCCCTTCGAGGGCGTCCCGACGGCGGACGTCGCGTCCTGGTGGATCGCGTTCGGCCAGGGCCAGGAGAAGACGTGGGCGTCCTCCTTCTACGACATGGAGCGGTTCGGGGCGATGCGGGAGCGGATGACCTTCGCGAACCGGGACGCCGACTCGGTCACCACGGCGGTGCCGGCCCGCGGCTACAACCTGCCCGCCGACACGATCGTGGCCGCCCTATCGGCGCTGTCGGGGCCCGCGGCCACCCTGAAGACCCTGGCCGCGGCCCACTCCCACGCGGACGCCGATCGCGACCTGACCCTTCCGGCGCTGCGCGTCCTGATCGCGCCGCAGCTCGCCCCGGCCGAGCGGGTGATGCCGCGCAGGCCCGATCAGGTCGGCCACATGACGCCGGTCCCCGAGGCCTACACCCAGGCGGTCCACGACCTGGCGGAAGCCGTGCTGTTCGGCTCCCCCGACGACGTGCGGCACGCGCTCGCCACCGTGTTCGCGACGGGATCGCCCCACGCCGCGCTGGTGCTCGCGGCCGTGACGGTGCTGCCCGAGGAGGCCGAGCGTGCCGAGTGGCTCGCCCGCGTCGCGCTCAAGCCGTCCACCGCCCTGGTCCACCGCCTGGTGGTTTTCGGGGGCCCGGCCGCGGTCGACACCGTCGCGGCGTGGATGGTCGGCGACGCGGTCGACAAGACCAAGGCGGTGGGGCTGTTCAAGGCCCTGATGGGCACGATAGGCGGACCCGGCGCCGTCCCGATCGTGATCCGGGCCGCTGCCAACCCGCGGCTGTCGGGCGCGGCGGTGGCGTGGCTGATCGCGCATCCGCGTGAGCTCGTCGCGAGCACCGCCCCGGTGCCCGCGGGGCAGCGGGACCTGCTCCGCACGGTGGTGCGCGAGCTGTCCGTGACGCGTGCGGAGGTGATGACCGGCCCGGTCGCGAACCCGTTCGTCGCGGACGTGCTGGCCGATCTGGCTGAGGAGGCGGCGATGCCGACCCTCGCCGCGTCGGCGGCCCCCGACTGGTTCACCGCGGCGCTGGAGCGCGACGACGCCACCCCGCTCCACGAGGGCACCCTGAAGCTCCCCACCAAGGTGCCCGCCTGGGTGGACGCGTTGCCGCCGCTCGTCGTCGACGGCATGCGCCTGGACGACGAGTTGACCGGCACCGTCCTGGGCTGCGCGGTGCGCGGCGTCAATGACCCGGATCTCGCTCCCCGTCCGCTCGTAGCCGCCGTCCGGGAGCGGATGCGCGGCAAGGACCGCGACGCGTTCGCGCTCCCGCTGATGAGCGCGTTCCTGACCAACGGCGGCAAGCCCGCCGACCGGGTGTGGTTCATGGCTGCGGGCTACCTGGGCGCCGACGGCTTCGTGCACGCCCTGACGCCGCTGGTGCGCGAGTGGCCCGGCCAGTCGCAGCACGCCCGCGCCGTGCTGGGCCTGGACGTGCTCGCCGCGACCGGCACGGACGCCGCCCTGCAGGCGATCTCGGGCATCGCGAACAAGTCCAAGTTCAAGGGCGTCCAGGCGGCGGCGCAGGAGTCGCTGGCGAAGCTGGCGGCGCTGCGCGGGCTGACGGTGGACCAGCTCGAGGACCGCGTGGTCCCCGACGCCGATCTCGATGAGCGCGGCACCCGCACCCTCAGCTACGGCCCCCGCTCGTTCCGGGTGTCGCTGTCGCCCCAGGGCAAGGCCGTCATCCGCGACCTCGACGAGGACGGCCGCCCCGTCGGCAAGCCCCGCACGACGCTGCCCGCGCCGAACAGCAAGGACGACGCCGAGCTGGCCGCGGCCGCCAAGGCCGACTTCGCCCTGCTGCGCAAGCAGCTCACCGAGGTGGCCAAGATCCAGACCGCCCGGCTCGAGAAGGCGATCGTGACCGGCCGCACCTGGGCCGGCGACGAGCACGCCGAGCTGGTGGCCCGGCACCCGGTGCTGAACGCGCTGATCCGGCCGCTGGTGTGGCAGGTGTTCGCCGCCGACGGCGCCCCGGAGGCGCTGGTGCGGGTCACCGAGGAGCAGGACTACGTCACGGTCGACGAGGAGACCTACGAGCTTCCCGACGGCGCCGTGCTGGCGCTGGCGCACCCCCTGGCGCTGCCCGACGAGGTGAAGGACGCGTGGCGGGCGCACCTGGTCGACCACGACCTGATCGCGCCGCTGGAACAGCTCGACCGCGCCACCTTCGAGCTGCCGGCCGGCGCCACCGGCACCCGGCTGCAGCCGCCCGCGGGCACCGTCAACCCCGGCACACTGGTCTCGACGCTGGAGCGGATGGGCTGGCGCCGCGGCGCTCCCGCCGACGCCGGGGTGGTGTCGCTGCTGTGGCTGCCCTTCGAGACCCAGGACCGCGCCGCGGTGCTCGACATCTCCGACGGGTTGTGGACCGGCATGATCCACGAGTCCGGCGACCAGAAGCTCGAGGGGCTCCACCTGTGCACCGTCGGCCAGGCGGAGAGCCTCTGGTACGTCGACGACCGCGACACCGAGTGGCTGCCCTGGCAGGACGCCGACCCGCTGCTGATCTCGGAGGTGCTGCGCTCGATGGCGGCGCTCGCCGAGAAGATGGCCTGACCTTCCCTGCGCCACCACCTCTCAGGTACCACCGTTCGGAAGCCCGCCGCCGCACCCCGCCCCTCCCCTAAGGTCGGGGCCACCGTCGCGAAAGGACCCCCATGCGCACCTTCAGCCTCGTCGAGGGAACCTCCGACAAGTTCTGGAGCATCGACGTCTCCGGCAGCGCGGTGACCGTGAACTACGGACGGACCGGCACCAACGGCCAGACCAAGACCACCCAGTACGACACGGCCGTCAAGGCGCAGGCCGAGGCGGACAAGCTCATCGCGTCCAAGGTGAAGAAGGGCTACGTCGAGGGCGCCGCCTCCGGCGCGCTCACACCGGTCGCGCCCACCGTGAAGGCCGCGCCGGCGCCCAAGGCGGCGTCCCCGGCGGCCCCCGCGGACGGTTCCCCCGCGCCGGAGGTGGTCCCCCGGCCGCCGCCCCCAGGAGGAGGCGTGGGGTGCCGGGGACGTGCTGCGGATCGCCACGTCCGCGGTGCAGCGGGCCCTGCTCGCGGGCGAGTCGCTGGCTCCGGAGCCCCTGCAGGACGCCGACCTCGCGCTGGCCTCCGACCCGGCCACCCGCCGCGACTGGGTCCGCGCCCACAGCGTCCCCACCCGGGACTACAGCGCCAAGGTGGTCTTCGACGCGTTGCCGTTCGACGGCGTCCCGACCGCGGCGGTGGCGTCCTGGTGGCTGTCGTTCGGACAGGGCCGGGAGAAGAACGCCGCCGACACCCGCCCCTACGAGACCCCCACGGTCCGAGAGCGGCTGGCCTACGCCGACAAGGCGGACGGACCCACCGACCTGTCCATGCCCGCGGCGTTCTACAACCTCCCCGCCGACACGCTCGTGACCTCACTGTTCGCGCTCGCCGGCGCGCCGGACACCCTGGCCGCCCTGGCGCGGGCGCGGGACTTCGGCGACACCTTCCGCGATCTCTGCCTGCCCGCCCTGCGCGCCCTCGTCGTGCCGCTGCTCGCCGACCACGAGCGGGTGATGCCGCCGCAGCCGGCCCCGCACCCACGCAGTTGGGCGCGGGTGTCCGCCGCCCGCCAGGACGCCGAGCACCAGCTGGCGCGCGAGGCGCTGTTCGGCACGCCCGAGGAGATCCGCGCCGCCCTGATCCAGGCCTTCGCGGCCGAGGAGCCCTCGCCCTCCGTCGTGCTCGCCGCGGTCACGGGGCTCCCCGACCCCGAGGAGCGGCGGACCTGGATGGAGCGCGTCGGCTTCGGCACCGACCCGGAACTGGCGGCCTCGTGGCTGGCGCTCGGCGGCGAGCGGGCCATCCCGGACGTGCTCGCCGGGCTGGCGGGCGAGTACGTGGACAAGGTGCAGGCCACCGCCATCGCGCGGGCGCTCGCCGGGGCGATCTCCGGACCCGGCGCCGTCCCCGTCATGCTCAAGCTGGCCACCGACCACCGCGTCGCCCCGGTCGCGGTCCAGTGGCTCACCGCCCACCCGCGCGCGATCGCGGCCAGCACCGCCGAGGTGCCCGCCGGGCAGCGCCCCCTGCTGCGGACGATCATCCGGGAGCTGCGCGCCACCACCCCCGACGCGTTCGGCGACGACATCGCCAGCCCCTTCCTCACCCGCGTCCTGGCCGAGTTGGCCGCCGAGGACGCCCTGCCCACCATCGGCGCCGCCGAGGCGCCGCCGTGGTTCACCGCCGCCGCGGCGGCCGAGGCGGAGGCGCCGGTCGCCGCGGGCGCGTTGAAGATCGCCAAGGCGGTCCCCTCCTGGGCCGACCCCGCGTCGCTGCCGCCGCTGATCGTCGACGGCGTCCGTCTGGACGCCGCGCTCACCGCCGCGGTGCTCGCCTCGGCCGTCAACGGCGCCAACAACGAGGACCGTGCGCCGCGCCCCCTCGTGGCGGCCGTCCGGGAGCGGATGCGCGACCAGGACCGCGACGCCCTGGCCACGCCGCTGCTGCAGGCCTTCCTCGCCAACGGCGGCAAGGCCACCGAGCGTCCCTGGTTCGTCGCGTCCGGCTACCTCGGCGCCGACGGCTTCGTGCAGACGCTCACCCCGCTGGTGCGGGAGTGGCCCGGCCAGTCGCAGCACCAGCGGGCCGTGCTCGGCCTGGAGGTGCTCGCCGCCACCGGCACCGACGCCGCGCTGCAGGCGATCTCCGGCATCGCGAACAAGTCCAAGTTCAAGGGCGTGCAGAAGGCCGCCCAGGAGGCGCTGGCCAAGCTGGCCGCGCTGCGGGGCCTCACGGTGGAGCAGTTGGAGGACCGCGTCGTGCCGGACGCCGGCCTCGACGAGCGGGGCACCCGCACGCTCAGCTACGGGCCCCGGTCGTTCCGGGTCTCGCTGTCGCCGCAGGGCAAGGCCGTCGTCCGCGACCTGGACGCCGACGGTCGCCCCACCGGGAAGCCGCGCGCCGCGCTTCCCGCGCCGAACAGCAAGGACGACGCCGACCTCGCCGCGGCCGCCAAGGCCGACTTCGCCCTGCTGCGCAAGCAGCTCACCGAGGTCGCCAAGATCCAGACCGCACGCCTGGAGAAGGCCATCGTCACCGGACGCACCTGGAGCGCCGCCGAGCACGCCGAACTCGTGGTGCGCCACCCCGTGCTCAACGCGCTCATCCGCCCGCTGGTGTGGCAGGCGAGCGTGCCGGGGCGGCCGGCCGTGCTGGTCCGCGTCACCGAGGACCAGGAGTACGTGACGGTCGACGAGGAGGCCCACGTCCCGCCCGCCGACGCCGTCCTCAGCCTCGCGCACCCCCTCACGCTGTCGGATGAGACGAAGAGCGCGTGGCGGGCCCACCTCGTCGACTACGACCTGATCGCCCCGCTGGAGCAGCTCGACCGGGCCACCTTCGGGCTGCCGGCCGGTCAGAAGGGGACCGAGTTGCTGGGGCTGCCGGGCGGCACGATCAACCCGGGCACCCTGGTCTCGACGCTGGAGCGGCTGGGCTGGCGGCGCGGCAACCCGGCCGACGGCGGGGTGGTGTCCTACCTGTGGTTGCCGTTCGAGAGCCAGGGGCTCGCGGCGGTGCTCGACATCTCCGACGGGCTGTGGACCGGCATGATCCACGAGTCCGGGGACCAGAAGCTCGAGACGCTGCTCCTGGGCACGATCAAGCAGGCCGCCGAGCTCTGGTACGCCACGGACCGCGGCAACCGCTGGCTACCCTGGGACAAGGCCGACCCGCTCATCGTCTCGGAGGTGCGGCGCTCGATCGACGCGCTCGCCCAGAAGATGGCCTGAGGCCCACGAGCACCGGAAGGACGCCATGAGCGACGCAGCACCGGCCACCGCCCAGGACGTGCAGCGGCCGTCGGCCGAGACGCTGCACGCCGCCGAACTCGCGGCGTTGGCGCAGCGCGACCGACTGGAGCGGGCGGTCGTCCCGGCCGGTTGGCACCTGTCGCCGCGCGCCGTGGTCGACTTCGTGCTCGGCGACCCGCGCCAGGGCATCACGACCAAGTTCGTCGGCGAGCGAGCGTTCGTCGAGCGGTGCGTCGTGGCGCTGGCCACCAACCGCGGGCTCATGCTGATCGGCGAGCCCGGCACCGCGAAGTCCTACCTGTCCGAACTGCTCGCCGCGGCCGTCTCGGGCGACTCGACGCTGACGGTGCAGGGGTCGGCGTCCACCACCGACGACGCGATCAAGTACTCGTGGAACTACGCGCTGCTGCTCGACCGCGGCCCCAGCCTCGAGGCCCTGGTGCCCGCCCCGGTGCACCGCGGGATGAGCGAGGGCAAGGTCGTCCGGTTCGAGGAGATCACCCGCTGTCCGATCGAGGTGCAGGACTCGCTCCTGTCCATCCTGTCCGACCGGATCCTCACGGTGCCCGAACTCGCGGGCCCCGACCGCGTCCTGCACGCCCGCAAGGGGTTCTCGGTGATCGCCACCGCCAACACCCGCGACCGTGGCGTCAACGAGATGTCGGCCGCGCTGAAGCGCCGGTTCAACTTCGAGACGGTCCGGCCGATCCGGGACCACGCCCGCGAGGTCGCGCTCGTGCAGCAGCAGTCGGACGCCGCCCTCGCCGCGGCAGGCCTGTCGGTCCGCGTCCCGGGCGACCTCACCGACGTGCTGGTGACGGCGTTCCACGAGCTGCGGACGGGGCGGTCCTCCGACGGCACCCCGGTCGAGCAGCTGTCGACGGCGATGTCGACCGCGGAGGCCATCTCCGTGGCCGTGACGGCGGGGCTGCGCTCGGCCTGGTTCAGCGGGGGCGCCCCGACGGGCGCCGACCTGGTCGAGGCGCTGGTGGGCACCGCGCTGAAGGACGAGGCCGAGGACCTGTCGAAGCTGCGCAGCTACTTCAGCCGGGCGGTGCAGCCGCGCAAGGGACGCCGCTGGCGCGAGCTCTACGACGCCCGCCATCGCATCCTCGACTGACGTGGCCGCGCTCGATCCCGCCGCGCTGGAGCGGGTCATCTGGGTCCCGGTGCGGCACCACTCCCCGGCCGCGGCCCGCGCGGTGACGGATCTCATCGAGAGTCACCGTCCCGAGGCCGTCCTCATCGAGGGCCCCGCCGAGTTCACCGCGATCGACCAGCTGCACCTGGACCACACCCTGCCCATCGCGATCATGACCTGGGTCCGGTACGTGGCCGACGGGCAGGAGCGGCAGTCGCACGCGCTGTACCCGTTCACCGTGTTCTCGGCCGAGTGGCAGGCCATCGCCGCCGCCCGACGCATCGGCGCGGCGACGGCGTTCATCGACCTGCCGTGGGCGGACTCCCTCGCGCTCCGCCTGGCGATCGACGAGCCCGACGACGCGGTCCCGCTCGGCGAGGACGACGCCGCGCCCACGCTGCGCGAGGTCGAGCCCGGGCGCGACTTCTTCGGCACCATCGCCGCCCACGTCGGACGCGAGGACATGAGCGCCGTCTGGGACGAGTTCTTCGAGATCGACCCCGGGCTGGACACCGCGACCTACCTCGAGCGCGCGCACGCCGTCGGCGCCGGCCTGCGCCTCAGCGCGCGGGACGACGACCAGGGCCCCTCCGGGCCGGAGAACGTCGCCCGCGAGGCTCACATGGCGGCGCGCATCGCCGAGACGCTGGCGTCCACCACCGGGCCGGTGCTCGTGCTGACCGGCGCCTTCCACACGTCCGGGCTGCAGGCGCTGCTGCGCGGGGAGCGCCCGGCGGCGCGGCCCGTGACGCCCGTCCCGCTGCCCGGCCGGGTGACCGGGACCGCGCTCGTCCCGACCTCGTACGAGAGCCTGGACGCCCACCGCGGCTACCTGGCGGGGCAGCCCAACCCCGGCTTCTACCACCGGATCTTCACCACGCCCCCGAGCGGGCCGAGGCGGCCGTGACCTCCCTGTTCACCGAGTCGATCAGCGCGCTGCGGCGCCGGCAGGTGCCCCTGTCCCCCGCGGACGCCATCGCGGCCATGACCACGGCGCGGGCGCTGCAGGAGATCCGCGGCCACGCCAGGCTGTGGCGCGACGACCTGGTGGACGGCATCACCGCCGCGGTGGTCAAGGACGACCTCGACGAGGACCACCCGCTGCTGGAGATCCTGCGGGAGGCGCTCCGCGGCGGGGCGTCCGGCAAGCTCGCCGCGGGCGCCGACGTGCCCCCGCTCGTGACGCAGACGCGCCGGCTGTGGGACGAGGCCGGGCTCCCCCGCGGCCGGGAGGCGACCCCGCGCGTCCTGAGCCTCGACCGGCCCGAGGATCGCCGCGTCAGCCGCCTGCTGCACGCGCTCCGCGTCCTCGACGTGCCGGCGGCGACCCTCCGCACCCCGCAGGGCGGCCGGCTGAACGCCCGCGCCGTGGTGTCGAGCGACGAGCGCTGGGACGTGGCCTGGAACGAGGCGGTCGAGGCCGCCCTGATCTTCGCCTCGCGCTGGGGCGGCTCGCTGGACCACGCGGTGACCGCCGTCCTGGAGCATCGGGCCCGCCTGGGCACGCTGGAGGTGCTGGCGGAGGTGCTCACCGACGCGGTCCGCTCCGGGCTCGACGACGTGTCCGGACGCCTGGGTCGCGCCCTGACGGACGTGCTCGCCGTCTCCGACGACCTGGGGGCCCTCGGCGTCACGCTGGACGCCCTGGTCCGGCTCGTGCACTTCGACACCTGGCTGGGCGCGGTGGGGCGCGACGACCTCGCCGACCTGACGCGGTTCGCCCACGAGCGCACCACCGCGGTCGTCGAGCGGCTCGGCCCGGTCGCGGACGGCCCCGGGCTCACCCCGATGGTGCGGGCTCTGCGCCACCTGGCCGAGACGACGGTGACGCTGCAGGAGAGCCTCGGCCTGGACGCGGACGCCGTCGCCACCGCCCTGCGGACCCAGACCGAGCGGCCGCCGGGGTCCCCGCACCACGACCCCGAGTTCGAGGGCGCCCTGATCGGCGCCGGCTGGCTGCTGTCGGGCGACCCCGGCGCCGCGCTGGAGGCCCGAATGACCGACCCCGCCGCCACCGGGCGGTTCTACTCGGGGCTGCTCGCGGTCGCCGGCCACCTCGCCATCGCGGCCCCGCAGATCTTCACCGCCGCCGACGACGCCCTGCGGCACTGGGACGACGACGCGTTCCTGGAGGCGCTGCCGGACCTGCGCCGCGCCATGCACGAGCTCACCTCCCGCGAACGCGGGGCGCTGCTGGAGCACCTCACCGGCGACGCGACGGGGGCGCCGCGCCTCACGGTCGGCGCCGCCGCGCTCGTCGAGCTCGGGCGGCGCGAGTCCCGGCTGTGGGACGCCGTGGCGACCTGGACGGGGGGTGCCGCGTGAGCGAGGAGGACGAGGTCCGCCGCCGGCAGCGGTGGCGGCTGGCCCTGGGGTCGGAGGCCGAGCAGCGGCTGGGCGCGCTCACCGGCAGCGCGGCCGGCATGGAGGAGGCGCTGGCGTTCCTGGAGGGGCGCGAGGGGTCCCCGACGGCACCGGCGCGATGACGGTGCCCGAATGGGTCAACCGGGTGCACACGCTGTTCCCCGGTCGGTGGCCGAGAAGATCATGGACGACGCCGTGAACCGGCACGGGCTGACCGAGGTCGTCACGAACGCCGAGACCCTGGCCAAAGCGACGCCCAACACCGGGCTGCTCAAGGCGATCCTGTCGACCAAGCACCTGATGAACCCGGAGGTGCTGGCGATGGCCCGCACCATCGTCGACAAGGTCGTCCGCGACCTGATGCGGTCGCTGGCCCGCCCGATCACCAACCCCTTCACCGGGCGGCGCGACCCGCGGCGGCGGTCCCGGCAGCACGTCGCGGCGAACTTCGACGCCCGGGGCACGGTCCGCGCCAACCTCCGCCACATCGACCCGGCGACCCGGCGGCTGGTGATCCGGGAGCCGTTGTTCAACACCCGCGTCCGGCTGCAGCAGGACCGCTGGCAGGTCGTGGTCGCGGTCGACCAGTCGGGGTCGATGGTCAACAGCGTCATCCACGCCGCCGTCACCGCGGCCATCTTCACCGGTATCTCGGCGATGCGCACCCACCTGATCGCGTTCGACACCTCGGTCGTCGACCTCACCGGGCAGGCCGCGGACCCCGTCGAGGTGCTGATGCGCGTCCAGTTGGGCGGCGGTACGGCGATCAACGTCGCCATGGAGTACGCGGCGTCGCTGCTGAACAACCCGCGGCGCTCCATCGTCGTGATGATCTCGGACTTCTACGAGGGCGGCCACGACGGGCCGCTGATCGCGACCACCGCCAGGCTGGTGCAGGACGGCGTCCGGGTGCTGTGCCTGGGCGCCCTGGACGCCGACGGTCGCTCGATGCACAACCAGGTCACCGCGCAGTCGCTGGCGGCGGTGGGCGCGCACGTCGCCGTGATGACCCCGACCAGCTCGCGACCTGGGTCGCGGAGGTGATCGGATGAACCTCGACGACCTCACCCCCGAGGTGCTGGCGGAACTCACCAACGTCGGCACCGTGCGGCGCGCGTCCAAGGACCTCGACGTCGCGATCGCCTGGACCGAGGAGCCCGACGGCTCTCTGGTCGCCGAGGCGGACGACGGCACCCGCTGCGTGCTGGGGCCGGGTCCGTTCGACGACTGGGAGTGCTCCTGCCCGGCCATGTTCCGCTGCCGGCACCTCGTGCGGGCCGTGCTGATCCGGCGCCGCGACCACCCAGCGACCGGCGGGCGCCCCCGGACGCCGGCCCCGGCGCGTCCGGAGGGCCGCAGGCCGCGCCCGATCCCGAGGCCTCCGCGCAGGCCCCGCCGGAGCCACCGTCCACGCAGGCCCCGCAGGACGGGCACCCGGGCGACGCACGCGCGGAGGTCGACCCCGCCCTCGCGGCCCCCGCGGACGCTGCCGATCCCGCGGGCTCTGCCGACGCTGCCGCGCCGGCGAACGAGGCTGTGTTCGGGGCGCGGCTGGCCGCCCAGGGCGACCGTCTGGCGGCCGCCGGGATCACGGCGCGGGTCACGACGGTGCCGCGGCTGCGCGTCCGGCTGCTGCACCCGTTCGACATCGGCGTCCGCTACCCGCTGGGCACCGACGCCCGTTACGCCCGCTGCGAGTGCGGGGCGCCGACCTGCGTCCACCTCTACCTGGCCGAGCGCGCCCGCGCGCTCGCCGCGCCCGGGTTGGCCGAGGCGCCCGCCGTCCTGGTGGACACCACGGTGCCGGCCGCCGATCGCGTCGACGCCGCGCCGTGGCACGCGTGGCTGGACCAACTGCTCGACGTCGGGCTCGGGGCGGCGGACGCCCTCATCGGCGGCGCCGTGCGGCTCGCGTCCGCCTGGGAGGCGCAGGGACACGTCCACCCCGCCGCCGCGCTGCGCGAGATCATCACCCAGCTGGAGCATCACCGCGGCCACGACGCCCAGTTGTCGCCCGAACGGCTGCTGCTGCTCATCGGCGAGGTCGAGGCCCGGCTGCGGGCGCTGTCCTTCGACGGCCCCGCGCCGCACGCCGTCGTGGCCGGGCGTCCGGACGCCGAGGTCGCCGGGGAGTCGGCCCGGCTGCTCGGGCTCGGCGCCGAGTGGACGCACGTGGGCGGCTGGAACGCGCTGCGGGTCTTCCTGCTGGACGTCCGCACCGGGGCGGTGCTCACCCTGGACGCCGAACGGGAGGACACCGCGGAGGCGCCGGTGCAGCCCGCCGACCTGCTGGCGCAGCGCCGCTCGGGGACCGCCCTGCGCGACTGGGCGGTCGGCAACGCGCTGGTGCCCCGGTTCCGGCGGCGGGGCGACCGGATGACGATCGGCCGCACCCGGGTCTCGGTCGCGCCCAGCCCCGTCCTCGACCTGGCCGGCCTGGGCGCGGTCGTGCCCGACGGGTTCGCCGACGTCGCGGCGCAACTGTCCGGCGTCCCCGGCCCGCTGGGGCCGCGGCGCCCCGCCGACGGCGTCCTGCCGGCGCCGGTCGCCGCGGTCGGGGAGGTCCGCGTCGACGCCACGGCCGGCCTCGTGACGGCGGAACTGACCGACTCCTCCGGCGCGACCGCCGACCTGGTGCTGCCCTGGAGCGACCGGACGGCCGAGGGCGCGCGCCGCCTGGTGGGGATGCTCGCCGAGGGCGGCGTCACGGCCGTCGCGGGCCGGTGGCGCCTGGGCGAGGGCGGCCTCGACGTCGTCCCGACCGCCGTGTGGCTGCCCTCGGGTGTGTTCCTGCCGCAGGGCGACCGCGCTCTCGGCTGCGACCCGGTCGGTCCGCCCCGGCTCCCCGCGGGCGCGCTCGACCCGTGGCGGGCGGCCTGGGACGCCGTCGCCGGCCCCCTGGGGCGCCTGCTGATCCTGGGCGGGCGCCGCGGCGCCTCGACCCTGGCGCCGGAACTCGCCCGCGCCGCGGTCGCCGCCGAGGCGTCCGGCCTGCCGCGGCTCAGCGTGGTCGCGCACGGGCTCGCCACCGCGGTGCGCTCCTCCACGACGCGCCGCGCCGCGTTCGCCGACGCCTGCGTCCTGCTCGCCTTCGCCGACTGACCCGCACACGACCCGCCCGGGCGCGACCCCCTGCGGCGGCGGAGAATGGTCGAGCCGAACGGCCGACCGGCCGCCCTCACCCGCGGCGGACGTTGAGGCGGCGGCGCCGCCCGGGCAGGCTGGTGCCATGACCGCCGCGCCCGACCTGCCGACCCTCACCGTCGACGACCCCGCCCCGCGCGTCGTCGCGGTGGACATGGACGGGACGTTCCTGGACGCCTCGTCGCGCTACGACGCCGCCCGCTTCGCCCGGATCCGCGAGCGGATGGACGCCGCCGGCGTCCGCTTCGTGGTGGCCAGCGGCAACCAGTACCCCCAGCTCGAGCGGTACTTCACCGAGCCCCAGCGGCTCGCGTTCGTCGCCGACAACGGCTCCGACGTCCGCGACCGCGGCGCGGTGCTGCGGCAGTCGCGGTTCCCCGAGCCGGACGCGCGCCGGATCATCGCCGCACTGCGCGACGTCGTCGGCGGGGAGTTCCTCGCCTCGGGCCCCGGCGGCGCCTACCTGGGCGACGGCGCCTCGGAGTGGTTCGGCACGTTCATGGCGCGCTACTGCCCGGTCCTGACCCGGGTCGGCACGCTGGAGGAGGTCGCCGACCGGGTGTTCAAGTTCTCCGCCGACCGGCGCGACCCGCTGCTCCCGGGCGAACTCGAGGCGCTGCAGCGGCGGCTGTCCGACATCGCGCACGTCACCTCGAGCGGGCACCGGAACATCGACGTCGTGGTCCCGGGCGTGAACAAGGCGGCCGGCCTGGAACTGCTGACCACACGCTGGGGCGTGCCCGCGACCGCGGTGGCGGCGTTCGGCGACGGCGGCAACGACCTGGAGATGCTGCGCTGGGCCGGCTACGGCGTCGCGATGGCGAACGCGCCCGCGCACGTCCGGGCGGCGGCGACCCACGGGGCGCCGGGCAACGACGAGGCGGGCGTCCTGACGACGCTGGAGACCTGGTTCGGCTAGTCGGGCTCGACCAGCGCCGCGGCGACGTGCGCCAGCGCCAGGTCGTACCCGCCCAGGCCCAGGCCCAGGATCGTGCCGCGCACGTAGGGCGAGATCACCATCGTGTGCCGCCACGCCTCCCGCTGGTGGACGTTGGAGATGTGGACCTCGACGGCGAACGGCACCTGCACGACGGCGTCGGCGATGGCGTAGCTGTAGTGCGACCACGCGCCCGGGTTCAGCACGACCGGCACGTCCTGGGACGCCGCCTCGTGCAGCCACCCCACGAACTCGCCCTCGTGGTCGGTCTGGCGCACCTCGACGTCCAGCCCGAGCCCCGCCCCCGTCCGCTCCAGGTGCCCGGCGAGCTGGGCGTGCGTGGTGGCGCCGTACACCTCGGGTTGCCGCTGCCCGAGCCGCCCGAGGTTGACCCCGTTCAGCACCAGGACCCGTCGCCCGGCCATGGGCACTCCTTCGTCTCGTGCCGCGGACGCGGGGTCAGCGGCGGTGTTCACGGGCGAGCCCGATCTGCAGGTAGGCGGCGGCGAACCGGCCCTTGGCCAGGACGGTCGCGTACCGCTCGAGCGTCGATCCCTCGTTCGCGGCGATCACGCTGACGCGCACGTCGGCGGTCCGCGCGTTGCCCGCCAGCGCGGTGCGGCGGTCGACGGCCTCCTCGTCGGAGTGGCCGTCGTCGACGATCACCAGGGTCGGGCGGTCCTCGGACTCGCCGTCGACCGGGTCGGCGAACGGGTCCCGGCGCCCGACCGAGGCCAGGATCGGCAGCAGCTCCGAGGCGTCCGCGGCGAGCGCCACCCGCCCGGACGCGGTGCGCACCGCCTCGGCGATCCGGCGGGAGGCGCGCGCGGCGAGCACCGAGGCGCCCCACACCAGCGGCTGGGCGTCGGCGAGTTCGATGGCGAGCGCCTTGGCCGGGTTGGTGGCCAGGTCGATCGCGTAGCCCGACTCGGTGGCGACGGCGTCCAGGGCGTCGGCGACGGCGGCCGGGTGGGTCTCCTCGCCCAGGCCGAGCCGCTGCAGCGCCGCCAGCGCGACGATCGCGGCCGGGAACGGGTCGGAGGTCAGCACGGGCAGCAGGGTGGTGGCGCGGGACGCCGACCCCTGGGCCAGCAGCGAGTCGGCGGGGGCGACGACGAGGAGCCGGGCGCCGCGGCGCAGCGCCTCGTGCGCGCCGGACAGGTCGCTGCCCTCGCCGCCCAGCACCACGACCAGGTCGAGCGGGCCGACCCAGCCGGGCAGGCGTCCGACCGACCAGGCCACGAACGGCACCGGGCAGACGGGTTCCAGCACGGCGCGCAGCAGGCGGGCCTCGGGGCCCACCGCGATGACGGCGCGGGGCCGGCTCTCCCCAGAAGGGAGTCGATGGCGGCCTGGGACTCCGCGACGTCGCGCCGCAGCCGGGCGCCGGCCTCGGCGAGGGGGCGCAGCAGGCCGTCGGCTCCGGCGAGGACGCCCGGGTCGTCCAGCCGGCCCTCGTCGAAGACGAGCATCACGGCGCCTTGGTCGAGCGCGCCTCGTCGATCACCAGGATCGGGATGCCGCCGCGCACCGGGTAGGCCAGCGCGCAGTCGGGGTCGGTGCACACGAGCTCGGACGCCTCGTAGTCCCAGGCCAGTTGGCCGTGGCAGTGCGGGCAGACCAGCAGCTCCAGGATGCCGGGGATCAGGTCACTCATCGGTTCCTCCTGTTGATGATGGCGAGCGCCTCGTCCCGCAGCGCGGCCATGGTGGCCCGGTCGCGGGCCTCGGCGTTGAGCCGGACCAGCGGCTCGGTGTTGGAGGGCCGGACGTTGACCCACCAGTCGTCGGTGGAGACGGTGACGCCGTCGGTGTCGTCCACCACGCCGCGGCCCGCGAACGCGGCGCGGACGTCGGCGAGCACCACGCCGGCGTCGGGCACGGTGGCGTTGAGTTCGCCCGAGGGCACGTAACCGTCCACCCGGGCGGCCAGCTCGGACATGGTGGCGTCGCCGTGGCCCAGCATCGCGAGCACGTTCAGCCCGGCGAGCATGCCGGTGTCGGCGCCCCAGAAGTCGCGGAAGTAGTAGTGCGCGGAGTGCTCGCCGCCGAAGATCGCGTCGTGCTCGGCCATCGCCGCCTTCACCGAGGTGTGCCCCACCTTGCTGACCACCAGGCGGCCGCCGAGGCGGGCGACCACCTCGCCGACGGCCCGGGAGGTGATGGTGTTGATGACGATGGTGCCGCCCGGCTCGCGGGCGAGCTCCTGGCCGGCGATCAGCGCCGTGACCACCGACGGGGTGACGACCTCGCCCCGCTCGTCGATGATGAAGCAGCGGTCGGCGTCCCCGTCGAACACGAGCCCGACGTCGGCCCCGGTCTCGCGGACGGCGCGCTGGGCGTCCACCAGGTTCTCGGGGATCAGCGGGTTGGGCATGTGGTGGGGGAAGGTGCCGTCGAGGTCGAGGTACAGCCCGACGACGTCCAGGTTCAGGGGGCCGAGCACCGCGTCGGTGGTCAGCCCGGCCATGCCGTTGCCGGCGTCCACCACGACCCGGAGCCGCCGCATCCCGTCCAGGTCGACCAGCGAGCGCAGGTGGGCGGCGTAGCCGTCCAGCACGTCGAGGGTCCGCAGCCCGCCGCGCCGCGGCGCGGGCGGCAGGTCGGGGCCGAGCGCCACCTCGCGCAGGGCCACCAGGTCCTCGGGCGTCACCGGCGCGGCGCCGGGGAGGCAGAACTTGACCCCGTTGTAGCCGGCCGGGTTGTGGGACGCGGTGAACTGGACGCCGTGCAGCCCCAGCGTCCCGGAGGCGTACCAGAGGCCGTCGGTCGAGGCCAGCCCGACGTCGACCACCGAGGCGCCCTGCTCGCGGGCGCCCTCGGCGAAGGCGGCGGCGACGGCCGGGCCCGTGAGGCGCATGTCGCGCCCCATGACGAACTCGCGCCCCGCCAGGTCGAACACGCGGACGTAGGCGGCCCCGACGGCGCGCGCGCCGTCGAGATCCCACTCGGCGTCAGGGCCGCCGATGAGGCCACGGATGTCGTTGGCCTTGAAGACGGCGGCGGTGATCACCGCTCAAGACTAGCGGCAGCCTCGTCCAGGTCGGCCACCACACCGAGGTGGCCGCGGCGGCGCGTGACGCGGGGCTGCGGGGGGTCCGCCGGGCCCGCGCCGGGGGCGTCCCAGGTGAGCCCGACCTCGCGCACGGCGTCGGCCAGCGCGAGCAGGTCGTCGTGGCTGGGGGTGGGCTCCCACTCGTCCAGCGGGAGCCGGATCAGCTCCCAGCCGCGCGGGGTCGACAGCCCCGCGCAGTGGTCGCCGCACAGGTCGTAGCTGCCCGGCTCGTGCCGGAGCGCGAGCGGTCCCACGACCGCCGCGCGGTCGGCGTAGGCGTACGTGAGGGTGGCGATCGCCGCCTGTCGGCAGCCCGACTTCGAGCACAGACGCGGTTTCACCCGGGTCACGCTACCCCCGGGACGTCCCGGCGCCTCGGACGAGCGCGGGAGTGTCGGCGGGCGTGGCTACAGTGACGGCCATGAGCAAGCGGCGGGAGCGGCACGGCCGGGTGATGCGCGGGCGGTTGGCCCTTCCGAACCCCTACACCGGTGAGCCCGTGCCCCTGGCGCGTCAGGTGCCGCCGCCGGCGTTCTTCACGCGCTGCGTGACCGACGCGCTCTCCCAGATCGCGCGCCAGTGCCCGCGCGCGCTCGCGGCGATGGATGTCGGGGTGGAGGACGTACCACCGATGACGCAGGCGTGGGTGGATCGGGTGCCGCTCGCCGCGGCGGTGTCGGCCACGCCGACGAAGAACGGTCAGGTGGTGGTGTTCCGGCGACCGCTGGAGCGGCGGGCGCGCACCCGCGCCGGGCTCCGGATCCTCGTCTACCGCACCATCGTGGAGCAGTTGAGCGACGCCACGGGCATCGCGATCGACGAGATCGACCCTGGCGGGCACCGGGAGGACGAGGAGGACTGACGCCTCAGACGGCGCGGCGCTTGAGCTTGCGCCGCTCCCGCTCCGACAGCCCGCCCCAGATTCCGAAGCGCTCGTCGTGACCCAGCGCGTACTCCAGGCACTCGGCCCGGACCTCGCACGTCTGGCAGACCTTCTTGGCCTCCCGGGTCGAACCGCCCTTTTCGGGGAAGAACGCCTCGGGGTCGGTCTGCGCGCACAGCGCGCGCTCCTGCCAGCTCAACAGCCCCTCGTCGTCCAGCACCACGATCAGCTCAGGCATTCAGTGGACCTCCTCGACGCGCCGACGACCGTACTTGACACACTGAATTACATCGGTGTCGTTTCGATACGTCAAGCCGAAACCGTCGGACCCGAGGGGGACACTGCCCTCCGGCGCTACCCGACACGCCGTAGTAGACGGCTTTCAGCGCGGGTCGTCCTCGCCGCGTCCGTCGAGTTCCGGGCGCTGCACGGGGTGCCAGCCGCCCCGGTTCGGATCCGTGGGCCCCGCGCCGGGCGTGCCCTGCGCGGCGTCGGCGGCCGACGCCCAGACCGTGCCGGCGTTCGGGTCCGGCGTCCAGGCCGGCGGGCCGTCGGCGACGGGCTCGGCAGGGGGCGCCGCGGGTTCGGGCTCGACCTCCGCGGCCGCCGGCGGCGCCTCGATCGGGGCGCGCGCCGCGATCCTGCCACCCAGCATCCCCCGCAGGATCAGCCACAGCGTGATGGTGGCGACGACCTTGAGCACGATGTCGAGCAGGCCGCCGAGCACCTCCAGCAGGACCGCCAGCGTGCCCGCCGACGCGCTCGCACCGATGAGGGTGCCGGCGATCGTCAGCAGCGTGCCGACCGTCACGACGACGGCCGCCACGCCCACCAGCTGCGTGGCCCGCGGCGTCGGCGAGGCGAACACGCACGCCCAGACCAGCGCGACCACGAGGATCACCAGGGTGAGATTCATCGCCGTCAGGGCCATGTCCTGCGACGCGGCGGCCAGCCCGACGCCGGCCCCGAGCGCCAGCACGAACCGGATCACCGCCAGCACGATGGCGGCGACGGTCACCGCCAGCACGGTCCACGCCGCGGGTTCCCGCAGCCTCATCACGTTGTCGAACACGTTTCCCTTCCCGGCTCAGACGTAGCGGGCGCCGGCCTGGCTGGCCACCTGCGCCACGAGGGCCTTGACGTTCTCGGCGCCCTCGAGCGTGGTGACGAGGGTGGCGTCCGGCGTGTGGACGACCACCATGTCGCTGACGCCGGTCAGCGACACCACATGGCCGGGCACCGTGTTGATGACGAGGTTGCCCTCGGCGTCCATGAGGACGCCGTCGCCGTCGACCACGTTGCCGGCCGGGTCGGCGGCGAGCACCTCGGCGAGGCTGGCGAAGCCGCCCATGTCGCGCCACTGGATCGGCAGTGCCACCGCGACCACCCGGGCGTCGGTCGCCCCTTGGGAGACCGGCTCCATGATCCCGAAGTCGACCGAGGTCTTGCGCAGCGTGGGGAACACCTCGTTGAGGCGATCCGGGTGCGCGGCCAACTCGCTGACCTTGGCGTGGGTGTCGGGCTCGAGGGCGGCCAGCTGGTCCAGCACGGTGGTGGCGCGCCAGACGAACATCCCGGCGTTCCACCAGTAGTCGCCCGAGGCGAGGTAGGCGGCGGCGGTGGCGGCGTCCGGCTTCTCCCGGAACTCCAGGACCCGGCACGCGGTGGGGAACCCGGGCAGCGCGGGGCCGCGGTGCAGGTACCCGTAACCGGTGTGCGGGCTGGTGGGCAGCACGCCGAGGGTGACGAGGTTGCGGGGATCGGCCTCGGCCACGTCGAACGCCTCCTCGAGCGCCTCGACGAAGGCGTCCAACGGCTCGATGAGCTGGTCGGCGGTCAGTTGGGCGATGACGGCGTCCGGGTCGCGGTGCGCCAGCACCGCGGCGGGCCAGGCCACCGCGTTGAGGGAGTCGCGGCCCTCCGGCTCCCCCAGCAGGTTGCCGGGCGCGACCTCGGGCAGGTCGGCGGCGACCTCGTCGAGGTAGGGCGCGCCGGTCACCACCAGGATCCGGTCGTCGGGCACGAGCCGCCGCGCCCGCTCGAACGCCAGGCGCAGCAGGCTGCGGCCGCCGATGAGCTTGAGGAGCTGCTTGGGGGTGCCCTTGCGCGACAGCGGCCACAGCCGGGTGCCGGAACCGCCGGCCATGATCACGACGTAGCGCATGCTGGGCAGCCTAGCGGCCGACCTATGCTGGAGCGGTGACCCGAGCAGCGCGTTCCCCCGGCGAGGCCCTGCGGCTTCGCGCCTCCCGCGACGGCAACGCCCCCCTGCTCACCTGGTACGGCGCCGACGGCGCCCGCACCGAGTTGAGCGTGGCGAGCTTCGAGAACTGGGTCGCCAAGACCGTGAACCTGCTGGCCGAGTCCGACGTGGAGCCCGGCGCGGTGCTGCGCCTGGACGTGCTCCGCGACCACCCGGCGCACTGGATGGCGCTGATCTGGCCCTTCGCGGCCTGGGACGCCGGCGCGTCGGTCGACCTCACCGCGTCCGCACCCGACCTCGTGGTCACGGGCCGCTCCGCGCCCGAGCCGGCCACGTCCGCGCCCGGCTTCGCCTGCTCGCTGGACGCCTGGGCCCGCCCGCTGTCGGCGCCGCCGCCCGGCCTGCTGGACTACACCGGCGAGGCGCTGGCCCAGCCCGACGTCGCCCTGCCGACCCCGCTGACCGGCCCGACCCCCGCCTGGGCCGACGCGGAGGGCGTCCTCACCACCGACGACCTGCTCGCCGGAGCGTCGCAGGCGGGCCGCGTCCTGGCCCACCCGCGCGACGCGCGCCACGCCGTGACGCTGCTGCTGGGCGTCGTGCTGGGCGGCGGCTCGCTGGTGCTCGTCGAGCAGCCGGACGCCGACGCCCTGGCCCGCACCGCCACCGCCGAGCGCGCCGAACTGCTGGCATGATGGCAGCGGCCGCCGCAGAAAGGTTCCCCATGACCCCGCTCTCCCGCCGAGGCCTGTTGGTCGGCGCCGCCGCGCTCGCCCTGACCGCGTGCTCGAAGGGCGCACCCTCGGTGCCCGCCCCGCCGCCGCTCACCGGCTCGGTGCGCGACCAGCTGCAGGCCCTCATGGAGCTGTACGCGAAGACCACCGACCTGCTCGGCCTGTCGGTGCGCGACCGCCGCACCGGCGGGACGTTCTCCTTCAACGGGGGCTACGACACCCAGAGCGCGTCCATCGCCAAGGTGATGATCGCCCTGATGGCGCTCAACAAGGCGCGCGCCGCCGGCGAGGACCTGCCCTTCGACCGCTACCGCCAGCTCAGCAAGGCGATCGTGAACTCCGACAACGACTCAGCCGACGCCCTGTGGGAGTTCGTGGGCGGCGGCGACCAGTACACCCGGCTCGCGGTCGGGCTGGGGCTGCCGAACACGCACGCGGACCCGCGCAGCCCCTTCTGGTCCTGGACCAACACCACCCCCGACGACCAGCGCGTCCTGATCGACCGGCTCGTGGAGGGCACGCCCGCCGTCCACGACGAGGACCGGCTCTACCTGGTCGACGTCATGACCAAGACGAACTCCGAACAGACGTGGGGCGTGGGGCACGACCGCCGCAAGGACAAGGTCGAGGTCGCCATGAAGAACGGCTGGGTGCAGTTCAAATCGCTGGACAACCTGTGGGCCGTCAACTCGATCGGGCACGTCGTGGGCGAGGGCCGCGACTACACCGCCGCCATCATGTGCCGCCGCCCGACCTTCGACGAGGGGCGCGACCTGGTGGACGCCATCGGCGCGGGACTGTTCACGATCTTCGGCTCGGGCGAACTGGTCTGACCGGGCCGCTCCGGCCGCGGGGGCGTCCGCTCAGGCCACGCCGCAGACCGTCTCGAGGTCGGCGGTCTGCCGCTCCTCGCTGAAGTGGCCATCCGACTTCTCGGCCTTCTTCCCCACCACGGGCTTCGGCGTCGCCTCGCCCGCGGGGGTCGCGGCGCTCCCCTTCTTCTGCCCCGACGGGGCCGCCGCGGTGGCGGACGCCGCGGGCGCGGCGGAACTCGGCTTGGGACCGGACGCCGGCGCGGCGTCCGGCGTGGGCGCTGCGGGCGCGGTCGGGGCCGCCTCCGCCTGGCGCTGGGCCTCGACGTCGAGCGTCTCGGAGTGGGCGATCTCGCCGGCGACGGTGCGTCGGATCAGGTCGTAGTCCGGGCGGGAGGGCTCGATCAGCGGCGGCGCGAACGCCGTCGATGCGAGCGGCAGCCGCCGGCCGGCGTTGGCCAGTTCCAGCAGGGGCGCCACCTCGCTGCCCGGGATGTCGGTGGAGACCATCGCTCCCCCGGCGTCCGCGAGCGAGGTGAAGTTCGTGGCGACGGTGACGGGGTTCACCTGCTTGACCAGGGCGTTCATCACGCACTTCTGGCGGGTCATGCGCTCGTAGTCGCTGGAGCCTTCCCGCGAGCGGGCGAACCACAGCGCCTGGAAGCCGTCGAGCGTCACGCCCTTGCCGGGCTGGATGTAGCCCTCGACGCGGGCCGCGCCGCCCCCGATCGGGACGGCCTTGGCGATGTCGAGCTTCACCCCGCCGAGGGCGTCGATGAGGCTCTCGAACCCGCGCATGTCGACCAGGGCGTAGTAGTTGATGCCCAGCCCGAGCGTCTCGCCGACGACGGCGCGCGTGGCGGCGATGCCCGGGTCGGCGGCGTCGGGGAAGTCGGCCTTGTGCTGGTGGCCCAGCTGGTACACCGCGTTCAGCAGGCAGCTCTGGTCAGGGCAGGCGTAGCCGCCGGGGTACTGCTTGGCCAGCTGGCTGCCGCGCGGGAACGGGGCGTGCTGCAGGTTGCGCGGCAGGCTGAACAGGACGGTGCGCCCCGTGGTGGCGCTGACGGAGGCGACCATGATGGTGTCGGCCCGCAGCCCCTGCCGGTCGTCGCCGGCGTCCGCGCCGATGAGCAGCACGTTGATGCGGCCGTCCTTGGCCTGGGTCTCTCCCCCGCCGGCGAACACGTTGCCGAAGAGCTGGGCCTGGCTGCGGGACAGCGCCGAGGCCTGCGTCGCTCCGAGCCCGACGGCGGCGGCGAGCACCAGGGAGAGCCCCGCCATCCCGAGTTGCCGCCCGCCCATCGCGCGGGGGTGGCTGATGCGCCAGGCGTCCAGGAAGAGCAGCGCCCAGCCGAGGCCGAGCGCCAGGACGACGACCGACGCGATCCACTGGGTGGCGGGGTGGGTGAACAGCGCGACGGCGAGGTTCCGGTTGAGCAGCACGGTGGCGACGAAGGCCGCGAGGAGCAGCAGGACGCCGCCCCAGACCCGCATCGCGAACCGGCCGACGCCGCGCCCGCCGGCGACCAGCTGCGCGGAGCCGGGCGCCAGCGCCGTCATCACGAGGAGCCCGACGCCACGGCGCCAGGCGATGCGCCGGCTCTGCTGGGCGGCGTCGGCGTGGGTCACCTGATTCATGGCTCACCTCGGGGGAAGGACGAGGACGGTCCGGACCATCCTGTCGCCACGAGGGCCGTTGACCGCTCCGGTGGCCCGGCGTGTTGGCCGATCGGTGCGCTCGGGTCACCCGGCGGGGGCCGGGCAACCCGGACCCCGGGTCAGTGGCCGCGGACCCGCTCGCCCTTGGCGTGGGCGGCGTCGCGCAGTGCGCCCTGGAACGCGACCATGGCGTCCACCAGGGCGGGGTCGCCCACGCCGAGCATGCGGACGGCCAGCAGGCCGGCGTTGCGGGCGTTCCCGATCGACACGGTCGCCACCGGGACACCCGCCGGCATCTGCACGATCGAGAGCAGCGAGTCCATGCCGTCGAGGTGCTTCAGGGCGACCGGCACCCCGATCACGGGCAGCGGGGTCAGGGCGGCGAGCATGCCGGGCAGGTGCGCCGCGCCCCCGGCCCCGGCGATGATGACCTTCAGGCCGCGCTCGTGGGCGCGGCGGCCGTACTCGACCATCTCCTCCGGCATGCGGTGCGCCGAGACGACGTCGGCCTCGTAGGCCACCCCGAACTCGCGCAGCGCCTGCGCGGCGGCCTCCATGGTGGGCCAGTCGGAGTCCGAGCCCATGACGATGCCGACCAGCGGCGTGGTGTCGCTCATGCGGGGTTCCCTTCGAGATGGCCGGCGGCGGCGCGGGCCGAGGCGCGGGCGGCGTCCATGTCGGCGCCGGTAACGGTGACGTGGCCCACCTTGCGGCCGGGCTTGACGCCCTTGCCGTAGAGGTGGACGCGGACGGCCGGGTCGGCCAGGACGGTGGCGAGCGAGCCGACGAGGTCGGGGTTGCTGCCGCCGAGCACGTTGGTCATGACGGCGACGCCGTCGCGCAGCGCGGTGGAGCCCAGCGGCAGGTCGGCCACGGCGCGGAGGTGGTTCTCGAACTGGCTGGTCACGGCGCCCTCGATGGTCCAGTGCCCCGTGTTGTGCGGGCGCATCGCCAACTCGTTGACGACCACCTCGCCGTCGGGGCGCTCCATGAGCTCCACGGCCAGGATGCCGACGACGCCGAGCTCGTCGGCGAGCCGGCGTCCCAGCGCCTCGATCGCGGCGGCGCGCTCGGCGTCCAGGCCGGGGGCCGGGGTGGTGGTCTCGTGGCAGATGCCGGCGCGCTGCACCGTCTCGGTGACCGGGTAGGCGACCGCCTCGCCGCCGGGTCGGCGCGCGACCAGGACCGACATCTCGCGCGTGAACGGCACGTACTCCTCCGCGACGATCACCACGTCCTCGCGGGGGCCTCGTCGGTGGTGTCTCGTTCGGTCGGGCCGAGGGCGCGCTGCAGCGCCTCGAAGGGCGCGGACGCCTCGGCGGGGCCGTCCACCTTCCACACGCCCTTGCCGTCGTATCCGCCGCGGGACGTCTTGGCGATGACGGGCCAGCCGACCTCCGCGGCGAAGGCGGCCAGCTCGGCCTCGTCGGCGACGACGCGCCACGCGGGGCAGGGCGCCCCGAGCTCGGTCAGCCGGGCCCGCATCGCCGCCTTGTCCTGGGCGTACAGCAGGGCGGCCGGCCCCGGGCGGACCGCCGTGCCGGCGTCCTCGAGGGCGGCCAGCAGGTCGGTGGGGACGTGCTCGTGGTCGAAGGTGATCGCGTCGACGCCGCGGGCGAACGCCGTCAGCGTGGCGGGGTCGGTGTAGTCGCCCACCGTCGTCTCCGGGACCACGAGCGCCGCCGAGGTCTCGGGGCCCTCCGCGAGCAGGCGCACGCGCAGGCCGAGCGGGGTGGCCGCCTCGTCCATCATGCGGGCGAGCTGCCCGCCTCCGACGATGCCGATGTTGAGTTCCGTCACAAGCGGTCACGATACTGGGCGTTCGCCGCCCGCCTCATGCCAAGATGGCCGCATGACCGCTCACATCGTCGCGATGGGGGGTGGCGGGTTCGCCACGTCGCCGCTGGGCTCCCCCACCAATTTCGATCGCTACGTGGTCGAGCTGACCGGGAAACGGAGCCCGCTGGTGTGCTTCGTCCCGACCGCGTCGGCCGACGACCCCCAGTACATCAACAAGTTCCTCGTGGCCTACGGCACGCTCGGCATCCGCCCCATGGTGCTGACGCTGTGGCAGGACGCCGCCAACGCGGTGGCGCGCATCGCCGAGGCCGACCTCATCCTCGTCGGCAACGGCGCCACGGTGAACGCGCTGGCGCTGTGGAAGGCGCACGGCGTCGGCAAGGCCATCAAGCAGCGCTACGCGGCCGGGGACGTCGTGCTCGCCGGCACCTCCGCCGGCGCGAACGTGTGGTTCGAGGGCTGCGTGACCGACTCGTTCGGCGACTTCCGCGCCTACCGCGGCGGGTTGGGCCTGGAGAAGGGCAGCTTCTGCAGCCACTTCGACTCCGAGGACGGCCGGGTCGGCGTCTACACCGACGCGGTGTCCTCGGGCGACCTGCCCGGCGGCTGGGCCGCCGACGACGGCGCCGGCGTCCACTACGCCGACGGCGCGTTCGCGGGCTGCATCGCCGAGGCCCCCGGCCAGCGGGTGTTCTCGATCCAGCCCTCCGACCTGCCGACGGCGTCCGGCGTGGTGGTCGAGCAGCAGAAGGTCGAACTGCTCTAGCTTCCCGACGGGGGCGGCCCCAGAGCGTCTCCTTACTGGCTCCTCGGCGCACGCCGGACCAGTGCGTCCTCGGCGACGAACCGCCCCCGCTTGCGACCAGCCGCCCCCGCTTGCGACCAGCCGCCCCCGCTTACGACGAGCCGCCCCCGCTTACGACCAGCCGCCCCCAGTTGCGACCAGCCGCCCCCGCTTGCGACCAGCCGCCCCCAGTTGCGACCAGCCGCCCCCAGTTGCGACCAGCCGCCCCCAGTTGCGACCAGCCGCCCCCGCTTGCGACCAGCCGCCCCCAGTTGCGACGAGCCGCCCGCGTTCGCGACGAGCCGCTCACCTAAGGAACGAGAAGCCCCCGTTCGGGTCAGTTGCCCCCGTTCCACCGGGGGCGACTGACCCGAAAGGGGGCGACTGCGAGCGAGTCGTGACGAACCAAACTGTGGATGCGCGCGTCCGCTATCCACAGTTCTCGTTCCGGGGTGGTTTCGACGGCTCCGGTCAGATGTGCTGCGGCCATGGAGCGCAACGACCTTCGACTGACCCACACCTACACCGTGGACGGCTGGTCGGCACGGGACCTCCGCGCCGCCTGCCGCGACGGCACCCTGGAGCAGCTCCGCCGAGGCGTCTACGCGCCACCCGGAGCGGACGAGCCGAGGGGCCGCCATCGCGATCTCGCTCGTGCGGCGGCCGTGCTGCGACTACCCGGTACCGCCATCAGTCACGCGTCGGCCGCCCTGTTCCACGGACTCCCGGTTCCGGCGTCCTCGCTCACTCAGGTGCACCTCACCCGTGCGTCCGGCTCGCACGGACGCCGTCGGGCCGGCGTCCATTTCCATCACTCGCCCCTACGGGACGACGAGGTCGTGCTGATCGACGGCTTCCGCGTCACCGCGCTCGAACGGACGATCGCCGACACCCTGCGTGACGAGCGCTTCGAGTGGTCCGTCGCCATCGCCGACGCGGGGCTGGCCCGACAGGCGGATGCGGGCGTGCTGCTGGCGTACGCCGACGCGGGACGCCGGCGCCGCGGAAACCGGAACCTCCAGCGGGCCCTCGCGTTCGCCGACGGCCGCGCGGGTTCGCCGGCCGAATCGATGAGCCGCGTCTCCATGCTCCGCGCGGGGATCCCGACACCGCACCTGCAGTTCGAGGTCATCAACGCCGACGGGGAGTGGGTGGCGACCAGCGACTTCGCCTGGCCTGAGTTCGGTCTGATCGGCGAGATGGACGGACGGGTGAAGTACGACGCACCCGACCGCGGGCGCACGGCCTCCGATGTCGTCGCCCGGGAGAAGGACCGCGAGGAGCGCATCCGCGCGTGCGGTTGGAGCATCACCAGGTGGGCCTGGGACGTCGCCGTCGATCACCGGCGCCTCGGCGAGCAGCTCAGGCAGGCCCTTCGCTTCGCCACGATCGGGAGTCAAGCACGCTTCACCGCTTGACCTGCACGAGTCGCAGGCATCGCGCCGTGAACTCGAGCCGCCGATGGCGCCAGCCTCGCGCGGGGGTGCCCCGCGCCCAAGAGACCTGGGGGCGCCGATGGAACGTCGACGCCGGCAGTTCCAGTTCCGCACCGACGACCGCAGTTCCGGTCCACGCACCGACGACCGCAGCCACGGGTGCACGCGCCGAGGACCGCAGTTACGGGTGCACGCGTCGTCGCCGGCTCAGCAACCCGCGACAACGGACCCCGCCTCGCACCACTAGGGCCGGCAGTCGCCCCCGTTTGCGTCAGTTGCCCCCGTTCCTGCGTGGGCAACTGACCAAATGGGGGCGACTCGTCGCAAACGGGGGCGACTCGTCCAAAACGCGGGCGGCCCGACGCAAACGGGGGCGACTCGTCCCAAACGCGGGCAGCCCGTCCCAAACGCGGGCGACTCGTCCCAAACGCGGGCGGCCCGACGCAAACGGGGGCGACTCGTCCAAAACGCGGGCGGCCCGTCCCAAACGCGGGCGACTCGTCCCAAACGCGGGCGACTCGTCCCCAACGCGGGCGGCCCGTCGCAAACGGGGGCGGCCCGTCGCAAACGGGGGCGGCCCGTCGCAAACGGGGGCGGCCCGTCGCAAACGCGGGCGGCCGTCGCAAGCGCGGGCGACTGGTCGCAGAGGCGGCCGGCCCGTCGCAAACGGGGCAACTCGTCCCAACCGGGGGCGAGCCGTCCCAACGTGAGCGACTCCTCCCAAACGCAGGCGGCGCATCGCAAACGCGGGCGACTCAGCACCCAACAGGGCGGGAGACCGCGGGCGGAGAGTTCCGCGCCGGAAGCAGAGCACCGTGCCGCCGACGAGCCGGATCCCCACGCCGGCCAGCGAACGGAAGATGCCCACCCACCCGGCGCAGCCGCGCTCAGGCGGGCCGGTGGGTCACTTGAAGATCACCGCGCGCTGGACGATGAAGTTGACCGTCGTCGCCAGGCCCTGGGCGATCACGAAGCCGACGAACTGGGCGGCGGCCACGCCCCACCACGACTCCAGGAACGGGTAGATCAGCGTGAACGTGCCCACCTGCAGGCCGAACGTGAGCAGGTAGAGCACCACCACGGCCGCCAGGGTGCGCCGGTTGCCGTCGGACTGGAACGTCCACTTGCTGTTGATGAGGTAGGCGGTCAGCGTGCCGAAGACCCAGCTGATCGCCTTCGCCGGCGCGTGCGACAGGCCCAACGCCATGCCCGCGACCAGGAGCCCGTAGTCGACGATGGCGGACAGCCCGCCGGTCAGCACGAACCGGACGAGCTGGGTCCGCAGCCCCAGCCGCTCGGCCGCCTCCCCCTGCACCGCGGACGCCGACGCGGCGTCCCCGGGCCCGTCGGCGAGCGGCCCGCGGCGTCCGGCGCGACCGTCCGTCGGTCCTGCTTCGAAGGGCGCGCTCCCGGTCGACGCGCCCCGCACGTCGGGGCCCGGCCGACCCTCGGGCGGGGTGGCCCGCTCGGGGGCGCTCGGGCCCTCGGGGAGGTTCGAGCCGGCGGGGTCGGGTGCTGACGTCACGGCGTCCATGGTTCCACAGCCCGCTAGATTGGCCGCATGCGTCGCCTCCTCGTCCTCCTGCACGGCCTGGGCCAGACCCCGCAGAGCTGGCAGGACCAGGTCACCGAGCTTCCCGCCGGCTTCAAGGCCGTGGCTCCCTGGCTGAAGGGGATGCGCCCCGGACGCGACGAGCAGTTCAGCGTCCCGACTGCCGCCGATGACGTGCTGGCCCTGCTCAACCAGAACGGCGTGGAGCAGATGTCGCTCGTCGGCGTCTCGCTGGGCGCGATGGTCGCGATGGACGCCGCCATCCGGGCGCCGCAGACCGTCTCGCACCTCGTGCTCGCGGCCGGTCAGGTGAACCCGCCGCGTTCGGTGATGCGGATGCAGCGCCTCGCCTTCAGCCTGATCCCGGCGCGCCGGCTCGCGGCGCTGGGCGTCGAGAAGAAGCGGTTCCGGCAGGCCCTGGACGCCGCCGCGCAGATCGACTACCGCTCGCAGCTGGGCGCCATCACCGCCCGGACGCTCGTGCTGGTCGGGTCGACCGACAAGGCCAACCGGCCCGCCGCCGACGCGCTGGCCGCGGGGATCCCGGGCGCGCGCCTCGAGGTCGTCGAGGGCGCCGGGCACCAGGTGAACACCGACAACCCCGCCGTCTTCAACCGGCTCGTCTACGACTTCCTCGCCGAGGGCGTCGAGCCGGACGCCGCCGCCCAGGCCCCCGGGTCACCCCGCCCGTAGGTCACCGGCCGCCCCGGCCGATCAGCCGCCCGGACGCAGGTGCTCCACATCGCCGGCGACGAACGTGCGGCGCCCGGCGGGGGTGTCCACGACGAGCGCGCCCTCGCGATCCACGTCCACCGCCGTGCCGTCGACCGGGCCGGCCGGGAGGTGCACCGTCACCGCGCGCCCCAGCGTGCCGCACAGGGCGCGGTAGCCCGGACGCGGGTCCTCCCCCGCCTCCCACCCGGCCAGGACGGCCGCGAGGTGGCGCAGCACCGCCGCGAGCACCGCGGCGGGGTCGGGGTCGGCGCCCTCCAGGAGCAGAGACGTGGCGGTCGGCACGGGGCGGTCCTGCGCGGTCAGCGCGGTGTTCAGCCCGAAGCCGAGCACGGCCGCGGGCGGGGAGGCGTCGGCCACCGCCTCGCAGAGGATCCCGCACAGCTTCCCCTCGCCGACCAGCACGTCGTTGGGCCACTTCAGCCGCGGCTCGAGCCCGGTCGCCTCGGCGACGCCGCGGGCGACCGCCACGCCGACCAGCAGCGGCAGCCAGCCCCAGTCCGCCATCGGACGCCGCGGCGCGATCAGCACCGACGTCGCCCAGGACGCGCCGGGCGGCGCCTCCCAGCGGCGGGCGAGCCGACCGCGTCCGGCGCTCTGGTGGGCGCTGATCAGCACCTCGCCCGCCGCGGCACCGGAGCGGGCGGCGGCGGCGAGGTCGGCGTTGGTCGACCCGGTGGCAGCGACCACGCGCGGCCGCCACGGCGTCCCGGCGAGCGCTGCGGCGAGGTCCCCGGCGTCCAGTCCCACGGTCATGGGGCCTCACTGTAGGCCCGGCAGGTGGGACGCCGCGCCCGTTCGGCTTAGGCAAAGACCGGCCGAGCCGTTACATTCGGCGCATGGAGATCGACATCCACACAACGAAGGGAAAGATCGCCGATCTCGGGGAGCGCATCGACGCCGCCGTCAACGCCGCCTCCCCTGCTGCCGTCGAAAAGCAGCATGCGAAGGGCAAGCTCACCGCCCGCGAGCGCATCGCCGCGCTGCTGGACGAGGGCACCTTCGCCGAGTTCGACGAATTCGCCCGCCATCGCTCCGTCGCGTTCGGCATGCAGGCCAAACGCCCCTACACCGACGGCGTCATCACCGGCGTCGGCGCCATCCACGGCCGCCCCGTCTGCGTCTTCTCCCAGGACGTCGCCCTCTTCGGCGGCGCGCTGGGCCAGGTGTACGGCGAGAAGATCGTGAAGATCATCGACTTCGCCATCAAGACCGGCTGCCCGCTCATCGGCATCAACGAGGGGGGCGGCGCCCGCATCCAGGAGGGCGTGGTCAGCCTCGGCCTCTACGGCGAGATCTTCCGGCGCAACACTCTCGCGTCCGGCGTGATCCCGCAGATCTCGCTCATCATGGGCGCGGCCGCCGGCGGCCACGTCTACTCCCCCGCCCTCACCGACTTCACGATCATGGTCGACCAGACCAGCCAGATGTTCATCACCGGCCCCGCCGTCATCAAGACGGTCACCGGCGAGGACGTGACCCTGGAGGAACTGGGCGGCGGCCGGACGCACAACGAGAAGTCCGGCAACGCGCACTACCTGGCCGCGGACGAGACCGACGCCATCGAGTACGTGCGCGACCTGATCAGCTACATGCCCCAGAACAACCTGGAGGACCCGCCGGTCTACGACGAGGCCGAGGTCGACCTCACGATCACCGACCGCGACCGCGAACTGGACCTGCTGATCCCCGATTCGCCCAACCAGCCCTACGACATCCGCACGGTCATCAAGACGGTGCTCGACGACGACGAGTTCCTCGAGGTGCAGCAGCTCTACGCCGGGAACATCGTGGTCGGCTTCGGACGCATCGAGGGCCGCGTGGTGGGCGTGGTCGCCAACCAGCCGATGGTGTTCGCGGGCTGCCTGGACATCAACGCCTCGGAGAAGGCGGCCCGCTTCGTCCGCACCTGCGACTGCTTCAACATCCCGGTGCTGACGTTCGTCGACGTCCCGGGCTTCCTCCCCGGCGTGGAGCAGGAGCACAACGGCATCATCCGCCGCGGCGCCAAGCTGATCTACGCCTACGCCGAAGCCACGGTGCCGCTCGTGACGATCATCACGCGCAAGGCCTACGGCGGCGCGTACGACGTGATGGGGTCCAAGCACCTGGGTGCCGACGTCAACCTGGCGTGGCCCACCGCACAGATCGCGGTGATGGGCGCCGAGGGCGCGGTCGAGATCCTCTACCGCAAGGAGCTGGCCGAGGCCGAGGACCCGATCGCGCGGCGCAAGGAGCTGGTCGCCGAGTACAACGACGAGCTGGCCAACCCCTACGTGGCGGCCGAGCGCGGCTACATCGACCAGGTCATCTACCCGCATGCCACGCGGGAGACCATCATCCGGGTGATGCGGCTGCTGCGCACCAAGCGCGAGTCGCTGCCGCCCAAGAAGCACGGGAACATCCCGCTGTGACCGCCCACGAGGCCGAGCAGCCGGTCGCCTTCGAGGTGCTCACCGGGTCCCCAGCGACGAGGAACTGGCCGCCCTCACGGCCGTCCTCGCCGTGCTGCGACGCGGACGCGGGCGCCCGCGTCCGCCCGCCAACCGCGCCATCGCGGGCGGCTGGCGGTCGCATTGGCACCTCGTCCGACACGACCTGATGCAGGGCGACGGCGCCTGGCGGAGCACCGCCCGTCGCTGACGCCGTGTCACCCGGCCCCGCGCTTCCTGGAGGGGGCGCGGGGCGCTAGGCTCCCGGGCATCCGTTCATGGTGCGAAGGAGCCTTCATGTCCGCCGTTTCCGATATCAAGTCCCAGCTCGACCTCGCTCAGGTGGCGCAGTTGCTGGGAACCGACCAGGCCACCGCCGACCAGGCGGTCGACCAGGCCCTGGAGTCCCTCGTCGGCACGATGGACGCCAACGTCGGCGATCCCAGCCAGGCCATCGGCCTCACCCGCGCCCTGGGCGACCACCTCGACGCCTCCGGTGACGTCGACCTCGAGCAGGTCGACACCGTCGACGGCGAGAAGATCGTGGGCCACGTCTACTCGGCCGACCAGATCCAGAGCCTGTCCGCCGGCGCCGGCGGCTCGCTGATCCGCAAGCTGCTGCCGATCCTCGCCCCGCTCGTGATGGGCTACCTGGCCTCCAAGCTCGACGGCTACATGCGGGGCGGCGCGGCAGCGCAGCAGGCGCCCGCCGGCCAGGGCGGCCTCGGCGACCTCCTCGGCGGCCTGCTCGGCGGCGGCCAGGGCGGCGCGCCCGCCGGCGGCGGCGGTCTCGGCGACCTGCTGGGCGGCCTGCTCGGCGGCGGCCAGGGCGGCGCGGGCGGCGGCCTGGGCGACATCCTCGGCGGCGTGCTGGGCGACCCGCAGCAGGCCCCGGCGCCCCAGCAGGCGCCGGCGCAGCAGCCGCAGAACACCGGCGGCGGCACCTTCCGCGTGCCGACGCCCGGCGACACCTCCCTGAACACCGGCGCCGCGGCCCGACCCAGCAGCCGCAGGCGGCCGGCCCCGACGCGGGCGGCCTGCTCGGCGGTATCCTCTCCGACCTGCTGCGGGGCCGGCGCTGAGCGTGCGGCTCGTCCTGGCGTCCTCGTCCCCGCCCGGCTGCGTGCGCTCCGGGCGGCGGGACTGGACCCCACGGTGGTGGTGTCCGGCGTCGATGAGAGCCGCATCACCGCCCCCACACCCCAGGAACTCACCCTCGCGCTCGCCCGGCTCAAGGGCGAGGCGGTCCTGCCCGCCCTCGACCCGGACGCCGATCTCGTCGTCGTGGCCTGCGACTCGGTCCTCGACCTGGACGGGGCGGCGCTGGGCAAGCCCGGCACCGACGACGCCGTCCGGGAGCGCTGGCGGGCGATGCGCGGGCGCGACGGCTTCCTCGTCACCGGCCACTGGGTCGCGGTGCGCCGCGACGGCGTCTGGCGGACGACGCAGGCGGCGGCGCGCACCCGTGTCCGGTTCGCCCAGGTCTCCGACGCCGAGATCGAGGCCTACATCGCCACCGGCGAGCCCCAGCAGGTCGCCGGGGCGTTCACCATCGACGGCTACGGCGCCGCCTTCATCACCGGTCTGGGCGGGGACCACCACAACGTGATCGGGATCAGCATCCCGCTGCTCCGCTCGCTGCTGGGCGACCTGGGGGTCGCCTGGACGTCGCTGTGGCAGCCCACCGGGTAGGCTTGCCGGGCTATGTCTGAGGTCCCCGCCGTCCGCTCGTCACGCCTGCCCGCGCCGATCCGCGCCATGCGGCCCCGGCAGTGGGTGAAGAACATCCTCGTGCTGGCCGCCCCCGTCGCGGCCGGTTCGCTGTTCCAGCCCACCGTCCTGCTCAACACCCTGTGGGCGTTCGTGGCCTTCTGCCTGATCAGCGCGTCCATCTACCTCATCAACGACGTCCGCGACGTCGAGGCGGACCGACAGCACCCCAAGAAGCGGCTGCGTCCGATCGCCGCGGGCGAGCTCGCCCCGCGCACCGCGCTCATCCTGGCCACGGTCTGCCTCGTGGCCGCGCTGGCGCTCGGCTTCTTCGTGACGCCCCTGCTCGCGCTGACGGTGGCGGTCTACTGGATCCTGCAGGTCGGCTACTCGGTGTTCCTCAAGAACGAGCCGATCATCGACCTGGCGATGGTCGCGGCGGGCTTCCTGCTGCGCGCTGTGGCCGGCGGCGTCGCCTCCGGCATCGAGCTGTCGCAGTGGTTCCTCCTGGTCGCCTCGTTCGGCTCGCTGTTCATGGTGGCCGGCAAGCGCTACTCCGAGATCGTCGAACTCGGCCCGGACGCCGGCACGCGCGCCTCCCTGGCCCGCTACTCCGACTCCTACCTCCGCTTCGTCTGGACGATGGCCTGCACCGCGGTGATCATGTCCTACAGCCTGTGGGCGTTCGAGCAGAGCGGCGACATCGAGTGGCTGGGGCTGCCCTGGCACGCGTTCTCGATCGCACCGTTCACGCTCGCGCTGATGCGCTACGCCTACGTCGTGGACCGCGGCGACGCCGGCGAACCGGAGGACGTGGTGCTCAACGACCGGGTCCTGCAGGTGCTCGGCGTGCTCTGGGTGATCCCCGTCGCCATCGGCGTCTTCCTCTGATCCGAGACGCCCTGACGCGTCTCGCGGCGCGCACCCGGGATTCGAACCGGGCACCGGTTTGGTCCTAGACTCGCGATCGGACGCGGCCCCACGGGTCGCCCGGGACTTTTCAAGGAGGAAATGTGCCGATCGCCAAAGTGCTCGTCGCGAATCGCGGTGAGATCGCCGTCCGCGTGATCCGCGCCGCGCGTGATGCGGGCATCGCCAGCGTCGCCGTCTACGCCGACCCCGACGCCGATTCCCTGTTCGTGAAGCTGGCCGACGAGGCGTTCGCCCTCAACGGGCAGACCCCAGCCGAGACCTACCTCGACGTGTCGAAGATCCTCGGGATCGCGGAGCGCTCGGGCGCGGACTCGGTCCACCCCGGCTACGGCTTCCTCGCCGAGAACGCCGACTTCGCCCAGGCCGTCATCGACGCGGGGCTGACGTGGATCGGCCCGCCCCCCGCGGCCATCGACTCGCTCGGCGACAAGGTCAAGGCACGCCACATCGCCCAGAAGGTGGGCGCCCCGCTCGTGGAGGGCACCGCCGACCCGGTCAAGGACGCCGACGAGGTCGTCGCCTTCGCCCAGGAGCATGGCCTGCCCATCGCCATCAAGGCGGCCTACGGCGGCGGCGGCCGCGGCCTCAAGGTCGCCCGCGAGCTCGACGAGGTCGCCGAGCTGTTCGAGTCCGCCACCCGCGAGGCCGTCACCGCCTTCGGGCGCGGCGAGTGCTTCGTCGAGCAGTACCTGGACCGGCCCCGCCACGTCGAGACGCAGTGCCTGGCCGACGCCCACGGCAACGTCGTGGTGGTGTCCACCCGCGACTGCTCCCTGCAGCGCCGGCACCAGAAACTCGTCGAGGAAGCCCCCGCGCCGTTCCTGACGCCCGAGCAGCTCGACACGCTCTACACCTCCTCCAAGGCCATCCTGCGGGAGGCCGGCTACGTCGGGGCGGGCACGTGCGAGTTCCTCGTCGCCCAGGACGGCCGGATCTCGTTCCTCGAGGTCAACACCCGCCTGCAGGTCGAGCACCCGGTCTCGGAAGAGGTCACAGGCCTCGACCTGGTGCGCGAGATGTTCCGGATCGCCGACGGCGAGGAACTGGGCTACGACGACCCGGTCGTCGAGGGCCACAGCTTCGAGTTCCGGATCAACGCCGAGGACGCCGGCCGCAACTTCATGCCGGCCCCCGGCACTCTGACCGCCTGGCAGCCGCCCGCCGGCCCCGGCGTCCGCGTCGACGAGGGCTACCGCACCGGCATGGTCGTGCCCGGGTCGTTCGACTCGCTCGTGGCCAAGATCATCGTCACCGGCGCGAGCCGCGAGCAGGCGCTGGAACGCTCCCGCCGGGCGCTGGCCGAGACGGTGCTGGCGGGGATGCCGACCGTGATCCCCTTCCACCGCGTCGTCATCGAGGACCCGGCCTTCACCGCGCCCGACGGCAGCTTCGGCGTCCACACCCGCTGGATCGAGACGGAGTTCGACAACACCATCGCGCCGTACACGGGCGTGCTGGGTGAGGCCGACGAGTCCGAACGGACCACCGTCGTGGTCGAGGTGAACGGGCGCCGCGTCGAGGTGCGGCTCCCCTCCTCGATCGGGGCGGTCCCCACCGGCAACGGCCGGGCCGCCAAGCGCCCGACGCGGCGCGACCGCGGCGGCGCGAAGGCCGCGGCGCCGTCCTCGAACGCGCTCACCTCCCCCATGCAGGGCACGATCGTCAAGGTCGCCGTCACCGACGGCGACGAGGTGGCCGAGGGCGACCTGATCGTGGTGCTGGAGGCCATGAAGATGGAGCAGCCGATCAACGCGCACCGCGGCGGCGTCATCGCCGGCCTGAGCGCCGCGGTGGGCGAGACCGTCGCGTCCGGCACGACGCTCTGCGAGATCCTCGACCCCGCCTGATCGCGCTCCCTCGGCCGCCCGTCCCGCCGGGGTCGGGCGGCCGTCGGCGTCCGGGGCGGGCGCGGGTGCTCCCGCGTGGTGCGGCTTGGGTTCCGGGGGCATGCTTGGAGCCATGGAAATCGTTCTGCTGCTGCTGGTCGTCGCCGTGGTGATCTTCGGGGCGCTGCGTCTGGGCGCCCGCAACCGGGCGGTCGAGCGCCAGCAGAACGAGGAGCTGGAGAACCAGCTCGTCACCTCGAAGAAGGCCGCCGAGGAGGACGTCACCAAGTTCGGTGAGGAACTGCAGCGGCTCGACTCCGACGTGGCGGGGCACCCGCTCGACGAGGCGATGCGCCAGGACTACGAGCGCGCACTCGACGGGTACGAGAACGCCAAGACGTCCCTGGACGCCGTGACCCGCCCCGAGGAGATCCGGCACGTCACCGAGATCCTGGAGGACGGGCGCTACGCCGTCGCGTGCGTCAAGGCCCGCGTCGCGGACGAGCCGCTGCCCACCAAGCGGCCCCCGTGCTTCTTCAACCCGGCGCACGGCCCCAGCTCCCAGAACGTCGACTGGGCCCCGCCCGGGGGCTCGGTCCGCAGCGTCCCCGCCTGCGCGGCGGACGCCGAGCGCGTCCTGGTCGGCGCCGAGCCCTACATCCGCACCGTGCAGGTCGGCGCCCAGCGCGTCCCCTACTGGCAGGGCGGCGAGGCGTACGCGCCGTGGGCGCAGGGCTACTACAGCAACTGGCGCGGCAACTCGCTGATCGCCGACATCGCCATCGGCTCGATGATCTTCCACGGCCTGTCGGGGCTGCCGTACCTCATGGGCGGCATCGGCGACGGGCTGGGCGACATCGGCGAGGGTATCGGCAACGGCCTGGAGGGCCTGGGCGAGGGCATCGGCGGCCTGTTCGAGGGCTTCGGCGACCTGTTCGACTGACGCCCCCGCGGCCCTGTGATGGAGTGAAACCGGCGGCACCGCGTGCCTGGGCTGCGGCCCCCAACAAGGCCCGCTAGCCTGGTGAGAGTGCCGGGCGACCGCCCGGCGAAGGCACGACCGAAGGACTCCTGTGACCGACGACCATCCTTACCGTCAGCAGAAGGAAATCACCTTCGTCGTCCCCTGCTACAACTCCGCCGAGTACATGGATCACTGCATCGACTCGATCCTGCACGGCCGCGGGGACATCGAGATCATCATCGTCAACGACGGGTCCACCAAGGACGACACCGCCGCGAAGGCGGACGAGTGGGCCGAGAAGTACCCCGAGATCATCAAGGTGATCCACCAGGAGAACAAGGGCCACGGCGGCGCCGTCATGGCCGGCCTGCGGGCGGCGTCCGGGGTGTACTTCAAGGTCGTCGACTCCGACGACTGGCTCGACCCGGTCGCGCTCAACCTGATGCTGTCCAAGCTGCGGCACTTCATCCACTCGGGCAGCCCCGTCGACCTGGTGATCGCCAACTACGTCTACGAGCACACCAACACCGGCACGCAGAAGGTGATCCGCTACCGGCACTTCCTGCCGCAGAACCGGGTCTTCACCTGGAACGAGATGGGCTTCTCCACGCCGGGCCAGAACATCCTGATGCACGCCGCGACCTACCGCACCCAGGTGCTGCGCGACAGCGGCATGGACATGCCCGAGCACACCTTCTACGTCGACAACATCTTCGTGTACGTGCCGCTGCCCAGCGTCCAGACCCTGTACTACCTGCCGGTGAACCTCTACCGCTACTTCATCGGGCGCGAGGACCAGTCGGTCAACGAGAAGGTCCAGATCAGCCGCCTGGACCAGCAGATGCGGGTCACCGACATCATGATCGAGGCGCACAAGCTGCCCGAGGGCGCCGGCAACCGCACCCTGGCCGGCTACATGGAGCAGTACCTGGGGCTCATCATGGCGGCGTCCTCGACGTTCGCGCTGCTGGAGGGCACCTCCAAGGGCCTCAAGATGCGCAAGGAGATGTGGGAGCACGTCGACCGCGTCGACCCGCTGCTGAAGGCCCGCCTGGGGCTGCGGCAGCCGCTGGTGCTGGCCGCGAACCTGCCCGGCCCGATCGGCCGACGCGTCTCGGTGGCGCTGTTCCGGATGGCCCAGCGGCTCTACAAGTTCAGCTGATCGACTCGGTCTCGGACGCCGCGGCGGCGTTGTAGGTGGGGTGGAAGCGGGTCAGCGACACCACGCCCGCGATGGCCGCCGCGCCGAGCGCCACCATGAGCAGCGCCGGGCCGACCGTGATGCGGGCGCCCTCGCCCAGCACCACGAACCCGTACACCACCGCGACCACGGGGCTCGTGACCGTCATGGAGCCCACGACGACCTCCGCGGGCCCCGTGGCGTAGCCCTGCTGGATCATCCAGCCGGCGGCGACCGCGCCCAGGACCAGGGCGACGATGATGCCGATGATCGCCGGTGAGTAGGGCCACTGGTGGCTGCGCACGTACTCGATGAGCGACTTCACCAGCGCGGCCTCCAGGCCGTAGAACAGCGCGCCGCCCGAGGACCAGAACAGGCTGCGCCAGCCACGCGGCCCCTTGGTGCCGAGCAGGCCGAACAGGATCGCGATCGCATAGACCACCAGGGCGCCCCAGATCACCCGCCGCAGCACGAGCTCGGAGGTCTCCGTCGCGTTGGTGCCGGTGATGATCGTGAAGGCCAGCGTCGAGGCGACGGTCAGCGCCACGGCGGCCTGGACGCGCTTGGGCACGCCCGAGTGCGCCGCGCGGGCCGCCAGCAGGATCGACCACGGGAAGGCGAGCAGCCCCACGGGCTGCACCACCGAGACGGGCGCCAGCAACAACGCCGTGCACTGCAGCAGGAAGGACGCCGCCAGCAGGCCCAGGCCCAGCATCCAGCGGGGCTGGCGGATCGTCTCGAGCAGCGCGGCGAACCGCATCCGCTGCTTGGTGGCGTTCCCGGACAGATGCGTGTCGACCGCGTTGTGCTGGAAGTGGGCCGACAGGGCGAAGCAGAACGACCCGATGATCACCAGTCCGACGGCGAGGGGGATGTTCTGCGTCACGAGAACCTACCGTAGCCGGAGCGTGCCCCCGAACGCGGGAGCGCGACCCCGGAATCATCCCGTGGTCGCATCAGGATTCCCCCTCAGTAGACCAGTTGCTCGTCGCCGGCCGTCCCGTGGAGGCGGCGCGACGCCTCCGCCACGGACCCCGACAGCGACGGGTACACGGTGAACGCCTGGGCCAACTGGTCCACGGTGATCTTGGCGCGCACGGCCAGCGAGAGCACGTGGACGAGCTCGCTGGCGTGCGGTGCGACGATGACGCCGCCGATGACGATCCCCGTCGTCGGCAGGCAGAACACCTTGACGAACCCGTCCTTGAGACCCTGCATCTTGGCGCGGGCGTTGGAGTCGAGTTGCAGCACCACCTCGCGGGCGCGCACGAGGCCGGCGTCCACCTCGCCCTGCGTGGCCCCGACGGTGGCGATCTCGGGGGCGGTGAACACGTTGGCGGAGACGGTCTTGAGGTCGAGCGGCTCGACGGCGTCCCCCAGCGAGTGCCACATCGCGATCCGGCCCTGCATGGCGGCCACGGACGCGAGGTTGAACACCCCGGTGCAGTCGCCGGCCGCGTACACCCCGCGGGCGGAGGTGCGCGAGACCTTGTCGACCTCGATGTGGCCGCTCGGGAGCGTCGCCACCCCGGCCTCGGCCAGCCCCAGGCCCTCGGTGTTGGGCACGGCGCCCACCGCCATCAGGACGTGGCTGCCCTCGACGGTGCGGCCGTCCTCCAGGGTCACCACGACCCCGCTGCCGACAGCGGCCGCGGCGACGGCCCGGGCGCGGGACATGATCGTCATGCCCGACTCCTCGAAGACAGCCTGCAGGACGCGGCCGGCGTCGTCGTCCTCGCTGGGCAGCACTTGGTCGCGCGAGGACACCAGCACCACGTCGACGCCCAGGGCGTTGTAGGCGCTGGCGAACTCGGCGCCGGTGACGCCCGAGCCGACCACGATGAGCCGGCGCGGCAGCTCGGTCAGGTTGTACATCTGCGTCCAGTTGAGGATGCGGTCGCCGTCGGGCCGCGCGTCGGGCAGCTCCCGCGGCCGAGCGCCGGTGGCGACCAGCGTGATGTCGGCTGCCAGGCGCTCCCGCGTCCCGTCGGCGTGGGTCGCGATGACGGCCTCGGTGCCATCGAGGCGTCCGGTGCCGTGGATGATGCGGATGCCCTCGGCGGTCAGCCGCGCCTCGATGTCGGCGGACTGCTGCACGGCGAGCTGGACGACCCGCTCGTTCACCAACGCCAGGTCGACCTCGACGGTGTCGGCCACGGTCTCGCCCACGGCGCGGTCGCGGTCGGGCCGCAGCCCGAGCTCGTCGGCCCGCCCGATCTGCGTCATGACCTCGGCGGTCGCGATGAGCGTCTTGGAGGGCACGACGTCGGTCAGCACGGCCGATCCGCCGAGCCCCCGCCGCTCGATCAGGGTCACCTGCCCGCCGAGCTGCTTGCCGACCAGGGCGGCCTCGTAGCCGCCGGGACCGCCTCCGATGATCACCACATCCGCCACGCACGCATTGTTCCATGGCGGGGCGCTGCGGTCGAAGCGCGGCGGGCTCCCCAGCACTATGCTCGTCGCGTGAACCCGCAGACTGACCCCTACGCCCTCGCCGCCGAGGCGGCGGACGCCCTGAAGAATCGTCTGGGGGTGGAGGCGCTCGACGCCGCGATCGTGCTCGGCTCGGGCTGGTCGACCGCCGCCGCCGACCTCGGCGACGTGGTCGGGGAGGTGGCGCTGGCGGACCTGCCCGGCTTCGCCGCCCCCGTCGTCGCGGGCCACGGCGGCGGCGTCCGCGCGCTGCGCACGCCGTCGGGACGCGTCGTGGCGCTGTTCACCGGCCGCACGCACCTGTACGAGGGGCGCGGGGCGCACGCCGTGGTGCACGGCGTCCGGACCGCGGCCGCCGCCGGCGCCCGCCGGCTGGTGCTCACCAACGGGTGCGGCGGCCTGGACCCCGCCTGGGGGCCCGGCACGCCGGTGCTGCTGGCCGACCACATCAACCTCACCGGCGCCACGCCCCTGCAGGGGCCGCGCTTCGTCGACCTGACCGACGCCTACTCCCCCGCGCTGCGCGACCTGGCCCGCACCGTCGACCCCGACCTGGACGAGGGCGTCTACGTGCAGTTCCACGGGCCCGCCTACGAGACCCCCGCCGAGGTCCGGATGGCCGGGACCCTGGGCGGCACGCTGGTCGGCATGTCGACGGCGCTGGAGACCATCGCCGCCCGCGAGGCCGGCATGGAGGTGCTGGGGATCTCGCTGGTCACCAACGCCGCCGCCGGCATGAGCGGCGAGCCGCTCAACCACGACGAGGTCATCGAGGCCGGCCGGCAGGCCGTGCCGCGGCTGCGGAGCCTGCTGTCCGGGCTGCTGGAGGTGCTGTGATGCTGCCCGGCGACCGCCTGGAGACCCTGCGCGCCTGGCAGGCCGAGGATCCCGACCCCGCCACCGTCGCGGCCCTGGACCACCTGATCGAGCGCGCCGGTAGCGGCGACGCCGAGGCCGTGGCCGAGATCGTGGACGCCTTCTCCGGACGCCTGGAGTTCGGCACCGCCGGGCTGCGCGCCGCCCTGGGCCCCGGCCCCAACCGGATGAACCGGGTGGTGGTGGCCCAAGCCGCCGCCGGCCTGGCGCGGTGGCTGGTCGAGAACGGCCACTCCGGCGCCCGCGTCCTGGTGGGCTACGACGCCCGCTACAACTCCGACGTATTCGCCCGCGACACCGCCGAGATCCTCGCCGGCTACGGGCTGGCGCCGGTCCTCACCGACCGGTACGTGCCCACCCCGCTCGTCGCGTTCGGGCTCGGGGCGCTGGACTGCGTGGCCGGCGTCGTGGTCACGGCGTCGCACAACCCGCCGCAGGACAACGGCTACAAGGTGTACGTGGGTCGGTCGCAGATCGTGCCGCCGACCGACGAGCAGATCGCCGCACAGATCGCCGCTGTGGCGGCCCGCCCGCTCGCCGACATCCCCCGCTCGTCCGACTACGAGACGGTCGGGGACGCGCTGATCGAGGCCTACGTGGCGCGCGACGCCTCGCTGGTGCCGCCGGACGCGCCCCGCGACCTGACCTGGGTCTACACCCCGATGCACGGCGTCGGCGGCGACATCGTGGCCCGCGTCCTGGACGCCACGGGCTTCCCGCCGCCCGCGCTCGTGGACGCCCAGGCAATGCCGGATCCCGCCTTCCCGACGGTGTCGTTCCCCAACCCCGAGGAGCCGGGCGCGATGGACCTCGCGCTCGATCTGGCCCTCGAGGTGGGCGCCGACGTCGCGATCGCCAACGATCCGGACGCCGACCGCTGCGCGTTGGCCGCGCCCTTCGACGGCACCTGGCGGATGCTGACCGGCGACGAGCTGGGCTGGCTGCTCGCCGACGACGCGCTGCGCCGCGGCGCCGCCGGCACGTACGCGTGCTCGGTGGTCTCCTCCACGTTGCTGCGCGCCATGGCCGAGGCCGCGGGGCGCCCCTTCCAGATGACGCTGACCGGATTCAAGTGGATCGGACGCGTCCCCGGGCTGGCGCTGGGTTACGAGGAGGCCATCGGTTATTGCACCGACCCCGAGGCCGTGGCCGACAAGGACGGCATCTCGACCCTGACCCGCCTCCTGACGCTCGTGGCGGGCCTGAGGGCCGAGGGCGGCACCGTCGCGGGCCGCCTGGACGAGATCGCGCGCACGTTCGGCGTGCACGCCACCGGGCAGGTGTCGTTCCGGGTCGCCGACCTGTCCCTGATCGCCGACGCGATGGCGCGGCTGCGCGCCGACCTGCCGGCGGCGCTCGCGGGGGTCGCCGTCACGGCGTCCGACCTGAACGAGGGCTGGAACGGGCTGCCGCCGACCGACGGCGTCCTGCTGGAGGGCGACGGCGTCCGCGCCGTGGCGCGCCCGTCGGGCACCGAGCCGAAGCTGAAGGTCTACCTGCAGGCGTCGGTGCCGCCGGAGCGGTCGCAGGACCTCGCGGCGGCGCGCGCCGAGGCGTCCGCGCAACTGGAGCAGCTCAAGGCCGACATGACGGCCGCGCTGGGGCTGTGACGCGGATCGTCCTGCTCGCCGGCCCCTCGGGCGGCGGCAAGTCGCGGCTGGCCCGGCTCGTGGGGCGCTGCCCCTGCGGCTGGACGACTTCTACCGCGACGCCGACGCGCCGGGGCTGCCGCACGCCCACGGCATCGTCGACTGGGACGACCCGGCCACGTGGGACGGCGACGCCGCGGTGGCGGCGCTGCGGTCGCTGCTGCGCGACGGCCACGCCGAGGTCCCGACGTACTCGATCGCGGAGTCGCGCCGCACCGGCTCCCGGACGCTCGACCTGCAGGGACGCCCGCTCATCATTGCCGAGGGCATCTTCGCCCTCGACCTGCTGCCCCTGGCGCTCGCCGCCGGCCTGCCGGTGACACCGCTCTACCTCGACCGCGACCGGACCCTGGTGGCCGCGCTGCGGCTGCGCCGCGACCTGGCGCAGCACCGCAAGCCGCCTGCGGTGCTGCTGCGGCGCGGCTGGGCGCTGTGGCGCGCCCAGCCCGCCCAGCGGGAGCGCGCGGTCGCCGCGGGCTTCGCGCCGACCTCGATGCGGGCGGCCACCCGGACGCTGGCCGGCGGGGCCGGCTGACCACCGGCCAAGACGGGAGCGCGGCCCCGGCCGGGCACCCTGGCACAATCTCCGCCATGCGCATCCTGCTCACCGGGGAACCGGGACCATCAGCCGTGCGGTCGTGAGCCGGGCCCTCGCCGACGGGCACGAGCTGACGGTGCTCAACCGCGGCACCCGGGAGGCCCTGCCGGCGGGGCCGAGCACCTGGTCGCCGACGCCCACGACGAGGCGGGCCTGCGCGCCGCGCTCGGCGGGCGGGAGTTCGACGCGGTCGTCCAGTTCGTCGCGTTCACCCCCGACCAGGTCGAGCGCGACCTGCGCGTCTTCGACGGCCGGGTGGGCCGCTACGTCTTCATCAGCTCCGCGTCCACGTACGCCAAGCCGGTGAGCCGGCACGTCATCACCGAGGACACCCCGCAGTCCAACCCGTTCTCGCAGTACGCGCGCGACAAGATCGCCTGCGAAGAGGTGCTGCGCGGCTCGGACGGCTCGCTGCCCTGGACGATCGTGCGGCCGTCCCACACCTACGGCGAGCGCGGCGTCCCGGTGAACTTCCACTTCGGCGAGCCGTGGGCGGTGCTGCAGCGGATCCGCGACGGCAAGCCGGTCATCGTGCAGGGCGACGGGGAGTCGCTGTGGACGTTCACCTGGAACGAGGACTTCGCGGTCGGGCTGGTCGGCCTGCTGGGCAACCCGGACGCCGCGGGCCGCGCCGTCCACATCACCTCCGACGAGTCGATCACCTGGAACCAGGCGTTCGCGACGATCGGCGCCGCCCTGGGCGTGGCGCCGCGGCTGCGGCACGTGTCGACGCCGATGCTCGTCGCGCTCCGCCCCGACCTGGAGGCGCCGCTGACCGGCGACAAGTCGAACACCGTGGTGTTCGACAACACCCTCGTCAAGCGGCTGGTCCCGGGCTTCTCCGCCCCGACCACGTTCGCCGAGGGCGTCCGGCGGGCCTGCGCGTGGCTGGAGCAGCACCCCGAGCACCGGCGCACCGACCCCGGCTTCGACGCGTTCTGCGACGACGTGGTGGCCCGGGTCGACGCCTGGGGCTGAGCCGCGGAGGGGGTTGTGCGGAGGGTGACGGGTCCTATACTGCTCGCACCTTCTGCGACCACCCCACCGTGAGGAGGCCCCGATGGACGCGGGCAGCACGCACCACTCCGACGTACCCGAACTCGACGACGAGGGCGGCAAGGGCGTCATCAGGATCGCCGCCGTGGCGGCCCTCGGTGGCCTGCTGTTCGGCTACGACAGCGCCGTCATCAACGGCGCGGTCGCCGCCATCGAGGCCGACTTCGAGGTGAGCCCCACGGTCCTCGGGTTCGCGGTCGCCTCGGCGCTGCTCGGCGCCGCGGTCGGCGCGATGAGCGCTGGCCGGATCGCCGACCGGATCGGCCGGCTCAAGGTGATGCGGATCGCGGCCGTGCTGTTCCTGGTCAGCGCGATCGGGACCACCTTCGCACCCGACATCTGGCTGCTGGTGCTCGGCCGCGTCGTCGGCGGGCTGGGCGTCGGCATCGCGTCGGTGATCGCTCCCGCCTACATCGCGGAGACGTCGCCGGCGCGCATCCGCGGGCGGCTGGGCTCGCTGCAGCAGCTCGCGATCGTGTCCGGCATCTTCCTGTCGCTGCTGGTGGACTACCTGCTGGCGAGCCTGGCCGGGGGCGCCAACGCCCCGCTGTGGTTCGGCATGGACGCGTGGCGGTGGATGTTCCTCATGATGTCGGTGCCCGCCGTCGCGTACGGCCTGCTGGCCACCACGATCCCCGAGTCGCCGCGCTACCTGGTGGCGACGCACCGGATCCCCGAAGCCCGCGCGGTGCTCACGCAACTGCTGGGCGAGAAGAACATCGAGATCAAGGTCGAGCGGATCCGCGCCAGCCTCGAGCGCGACACCGAGCCGTCGTGGCGCGACCTGCGCTCCCCCGCCGGGCGGGTCTACCCGGTGGTGTGGATCGGGCTGCTGCTCAGCGTCTTCCAGCAGTTCGTCGGCATCAACGTGATCTTCTACTACTCCAACATCCTGTGGGAGGCGGTCGGCTTCAGCGAGGACCAGTCCTTCCAGACCAGCGTGTTCACCTCGGTGGTGAACATCGCCACGACGCTGGTGGCGATCGCGCTGGTGGACCGGATCGGCCGCAAGCCGCTGCTGATGATCGGCTCGATCGGCATGACCGTGACGCTGGGCACGATGGCCGTGATCTTCGGGACCGCGGACACGTCCTCGGGCCAGCCCGCGCTCGTCGGGGCCGCGGGCCCGATCGCCCTGGTCGCCGCCAACCTGTTCGTGGTGTTCTTCGGGATGAGCTGGGGCCGGTGGTCTGGGTGCTGCTGGGCGAGATGTTCCCCAACCGGATCCGCGCCGCCGCGCTGTCGCTGGCGGCCGCCGGCCAGTGGACGGCCAACTGGCTGATCACCGTCAGCTTCCCGACCCTGAAGGACTTCTCCCTCGGGCTCGCCTACGGCCTGTACGCCACGTTCGCGCTGCTGTCGCTGCTGTTCGTGGCGCGGTTCGTCAAGGAGACCAAGGGCCGGTCCCTGGAGGACATGGACGACGCCATCGCCGGGTAGGCGATGGCGTCGTCGGGGCGGCGGTGCCGCGGTGTCGGAGCCCGGCGTCCGGGTCAGTTCTCCGGGTCGCCCTCGGGGGCCCGGAAGTCGGGCTGGGGCGAGGGCTGCTGTGCCGGGGACTGCGGGTCCTGGTGCAGCCGGGCCGGCTCGGGCGCGACGTCGTCGACCGGGTCGTCGGCGATCAGGTCGGCCACCGGGTCGGCGGCCTCGTTCCGGCCCGGCGTGAGCGCGTTCCGGGCACCGTTGTCGCCGTGCTCGAGGCGCGCGGCCTCCTGGATGGCCGCCTGCACCTTGGCCTGCGACTGGTCCTCCTCGGCCTTCTTGGCCTGCGCGATCTCCGCGAACACGTCGACCCGCTCCGGGGCGGTGAACTTGCCCGAGGCGGTCGAGGTGAAGTTCTTCACGGCGTCGCCGACCGAGCCGCCGCCCAGCCCCTTCAGGGCGTCGTTGAGCTCGCTGGGGATGATCCAGACCTTGTTGGCGTCGCCCTGGGCGAGCTGCGGCAGCATCTGCAGGTACTGGTAGGACAGCAGGGCCTGGTCGGGCTCGGCGGCGTGGATGGCGCCGAACACCGTGGTGATGGCCTGCGCCTCGCCCTCCGCGCGCAGCATCGCCGCCTGCCGGTCGGCCTGCGCGCGCAGGACCGCGGACTCCCGCTCGCCCTGGGCGCGCAGGATGCTGGACTCGCGGTCGCCGGACGCCGACAGGATCTGCGACTGGCGCTGGCCCTCGGCCAGCAGCACCTGGGCGCGCTTCTCGCGCTCGGCGCGGGCGCCCTTCTCCATGGCGTCGCGGATGGTGGCCGGCGGCTCGATCGAGCGCAGCTCGACGCGGTTGACCTTGATGCCCCACTTGCCGGTGGCCTCGTCCAGGACCGAGCGCAGCTTCTGGTTGATGTCCTCGCGGCTGGTGAGGGTCTCCTCCAGGTCCATGCCGCCGATGATGTTGCGCAGCGTCGTCTGGGTGAGCTGCTCGATCGCCTGGATGTAGTTCTGCGCCTCGTAGGCGGCGCGGACCGGGTCGACGATCTGGTAGTAGATGACCGAGTCGATGCCGACCATCAGGTTGTCCTCGGTGATGACGCCCTGGGGCGGGAACGGCACGACGGCCTCGCGCATGTCCATGGTGTAGGCCACCCGGTCGATGAACGGCACGATGAGGTGCAGGCCGGGCTCGATCGTGCGGTGGAACTTGCCGAGCCGCTGGATAATGCCCAACTGCTGCTGTTGGATGACGCGGACCGACAGCGCCAGGGCCACGACCGCGACCACGGCGATGATGATGGCGAGGATCAGAAAGGGCATCGAAGCCTCCTTGAAGGACTGGTGCCTTCACCCTATCCACGTGGGCGAAGCGGCGCGGCGGAGGACGACGAACGCCCCCACCGCGTCGGGCGGCGGCCGCCCGGGGCACGCGGGGTCAGGACTGGTCGCGGCTCAGCGGCTTGTGCCGCGGCAGCACCAGCACGGTGAGGCCGTCGACCTCCATGACGTCGACCTCGACGCCGCCGGGGATCGCCTCGCCGTCGTAGCTGCGCGCCGACCAGGTCTCGCCGTTGACGTTGACCTCGCCGTCGGCGGCCGTGATGGCGCCCACAGACTTGCCCGTGGCCCCCAGCAGCTGGTCGAAGGTGCTGCGGTAGCCGGGCCCCTTGTGCAGGCGCTTGAGGATCTGCGGGCGCAGCAGCCCGAGCAGCGCGACGGCGACGACCACGGCGACCAGCACCTGCAGCCACAGCAGCGCCGGGAAGAACAGCGCCACCCCGGCCCCGGCGAGCGCGCCGCCGGCCAGCATCAGCAGGGTCATGTCGAGGGTGAGCATCTCCGAGACGGCCAGGCCGCCCGCGGCCACGAGCCAGATCACCCAGAAGTTCGCCTGGAACCACTCCAACATGGCACTACTCCTGTCCGGACGTCGTCGGATGGACGCGGCGGGCGCGGGCCGACCAGCGGCCGTCCTGCTGCGTCACGACCAGGGGCAGGTCGAAGGTCTCCGAGAGCCTGTCGTCGGTCAGTACCTCGTCGATGGGCCCCGCGGCGACGACGCGGCCGCCCTTGAGCAGCAGGGCGTGCGTCATGCCGGCCGGGATCTCCTCGAGGTGGTGGGTCACCAACACGGTCGCCGGGGCGTACTCGTCGGCGACGATCTCGCCCAGGGTCTCGACCAGCGACTCGCGTCCGGCGAGGTCGAGGCCCGCGGCCGGCTCGTCCAGCAGCAGCAGTTCCGGGTCGGTCATCAGGGCCCGGGCGATCTGGACGCGCTTGCGCTCCCCCTCGCTCAGCGTGCCGAAGGTGCGCTTGCCCAGCCGGTCGATGTGGAGCTGGTGCATCAGCTGCCCCGCCCGCTGGAAGTCGGTGGCGTCGTACTGCTCGGTCCACCGCCCGACGACGGCGTAGCCCGCCGACACGATCACGTTGCCCACCGACTCCGAGCGCGGGATCCGCTCGGCCAGGGCGGCCGACGTGACGCCGATCCGGGGACGCAGCTCGAACACGTCGACCGCGCCGAGCACCTCGTCCAGGATGGAGGCCATGCCCGAGGAGGGGTGCATGTGGGCGGAGATGATCTGCAGCAGCGTGGTCTTGCCCGCGCCGTTGGGGCCGATGATCACCCAGCGGTCGGATTCGTCGATGACCCAGTTCACCTGGTCGAGCAGCGTCGCGCCGCCCCGGACGATGCTGACGTCAGCGAGCTCTACAACCGGTGCCATGCCTCCAACCTACCGGGCGCGACGCGCGCGCACCGCGCTCACGCGCCCGTGGAGTGCAGCCCGCCGTCCACGTGGATCATCTCGCCGGTCGTCGCGGGGAACCAGTCCGACAGCAGGGCCACCACGGCCTTCGCGGTCGGGGTGGCGTCCGCGGCGTCCCAGCCGAGCGGGGCGCGGTCGGCCCAGATCTCGTTGAAGGACGAGGAGCCCGGGATGGCCTTCTTGGCGATGGTGTCCACCGGGCCCGCCGCCACGATGTTCGACCGGACGCCCTCGGGCCCCAGGTAGCGGGCCAGGTAGCGGCTGGCGGACTCCAGGGCGGCCTTGGAGACGCCCATCCAGTCGTAGGCCGGCCAGCTGACGCGGGCGTCGAAGGTCAGGCCGACGACCGAGGCGGAGCCGCCGAACAGCGGCTTGCACGCCATGGTGAGCGCGACCAGCGAGTACGCCGAAATCTGCATGGACGCCGACACGTCGTTGAACGGAGTGGACAGGAACGCCCCGCCCAGCGCCGTCTCGGGGTTGGCGAAGGCGATCGAGTGCACGACGCCGTCGAGGCGCTCCACGCCGTGCTCGCGGAGCTGGTCGGCCAGCCCGGCCAACTGCTCGTCGTTGGTCACGTCGAGGTCCAGGACGGCCGGCACGGGGTCGAGGCGCTTGACGATGCGGTTGGTGAGGCTGAGCGCGCGCCCGAAGTTCGACACGAGCACCGTGGCGCCCTCGGCCGCGGCGATCTCTGCGACCTTGTAGGCGATGGACGACGTCATCGTGACGCCGGTGACCAGGACGGTCTTGCCCTCGAGGATTCCCATGGCTGTGCTCCGGTTCAGGTTGTCTGGGTGTGCGGTGGGTCTGGGTGCGCGGGGCGGTCAGTGGCCCATGCCGAGGCCGCCGTCGACGGGGATGACCGCCCCGGTGACGTAGCCCGCGGCGTCCGAGGCCAGGAAGGCGACGACCGAGGCGACCTCGGCCACCTCGCCGAGGCGTCCGGCGGGGATCGCCGCCCGGTAACCGGCGACCGTCTCCTCCGGGAGGACGTCGGTCATCCGGGTCTGGATGAAGCCCGGCGCGACCACGTTGGCGGTGATGTTGCGCCCGCCCAGCTCGCGGGTGAGCGAGCGGGCCATGCCGACCAGGCCGGACTTGGTGGCGGCGTAGTTGACCTGGCCCGGCGAGCCGTACAGGCCAACGACCGAGCCGATGAAGATGATGCGGCCCCACTTGCCGCGCAGCATGCCGCGCGAGGCGCGCTTGGCGACGTTGAACGCGCCCTTGAGGTTGACGTCGACCACCTGGTCGAAGTCGTCCTCGCTCATGCGGAGCAGCAGGGTGTCCTTGGTGATGCCGGCGTTGGCCACGACCACCTCGACGGGGCCGTTCGCCTCCTCCGCGGCCTTGAAGGCGGCGTCCACCGACGCGGCGTCCGTCACGTCGCAGGCGATGCCGAGCGCGCCCTGGGGGGCCTCGCCGCTGGTGCTGGCCGCGGCCACCTTGTGGCCCTGCCTCAAGAACTCCTCGACGATGGCGCGCCCGATGCCGCGGGCGCCGCCGGTGACCAGGATGCTGCGTGGTTGTTCCGTCACCCGCACACCGTAGCGTGAGGGCTTCAGTAGGCGAGTTAGGCTGACTGCATGGCAGGACGGGGCGCGGGGGCACGCCCGTCGGTGATCACCGACGCGCGGATCGGGACCTCGCTGTCCACCGAGCAGCGGACGCGGCGGTACCTCATCACGATGGGCATCCGCGTGGTGGCGTTCTTCGCCGCCGTCGTGGCGCCGTTCCCGTGGAACGTGGTGCTGTTCCTGGCCGCCGCGATCCTGCCCGGATTCGCCGTGCTGCTCGGCAACGCCTCCGACAACCACGCGCCGCCGGTGGCGCGCCCGCTGGAGGGCGAGCAGCGGCTGGAGCTGACCGCCGGGGACATCGTGCAGGGCAGCGTCGAGGACGAGGACGCCCCCGAGGGGGACCCCCGCGCGGCCGGGGAGGCGACCGGCGCGAACCGCCCGGACGACGACGTGGAAGGCAGGGACGGTTGATGGGGCGGGTGTGGTTGCGCTGGCTGTTGCTGGCGGCGTTCGTGGTGGCGATCGGGTTCACGTTCGTGAGCCTGGGCAACTGGCAGTTGGACCGCCTGGACCAGCGTCGGGACCGCAACGCGAACGTGGTGGCGCACGAGCAGGCGGCGGTGCTGCCGTTCGAGCAGGCCTTCGACCACCCGATCACCGAGACCGACCAGTGGCAGCGGGTGCAGGTCACCGGCACATTCCTCGCCGACCGGCAGCTGCAGGTCCGCTACCGCTCGCTGGGGGACCAGACCGGCTGGGAGCTCGTGACGCCGCTGCAGACGGCCTCGGGGCAGACGGTCCTGGTCGACCGCGGGTTCATCGTCCGGCCCGCCGCCGAGGACTTCCCGCGCGTCTTCCCGGCTCCCCCGTCCGGCGAGGTCACCGTCGTGGGTTACGTGCGCCGCAACGAGCAGGGCAAGCCGAACGCCACCACCCCGACCGAGAACACCGTCCGGCTGATCAACTCCGACGCCATCGCGCCCTGGCTGGGGCGTCCGCTCGTCAACGGCTACATCAGCGCGCTGACCGTCGACCCGCCGCAGTCCGAGGGGTTGGCGCCGATCACCCCGCCGGCACTGGATGAGGGACCCCACCTGTCGTACGCCCTGCAGTGGTTCTCGTTCGCCGCCATCGCCGGCTTCGGGCTGGTGGTGCTGATCCGCAACGACGTGCGCGACCGCAAGCGGGCGGCCGCTCGGGCCGCCAAGGAGGCCTCCGCCGGTCGGCGGTCGGACGCGGACCCGCGCGACGGGCAGCGGGTGGACGCCGACCCGCACAACGGGCGACCCGCCGGGGACGTCGTGGCCGCCGGCGAAGCCTCCGACGCCGGGTCGCCGGAACGCGAGCGCGACGACGCGCGGGTGGCTAGCCTCGAAGAGGATCCCGCACGACCCCGCACGCACTAGGAGGCACCCCATGGATCTCGGACTCTCCGGCAAGGTCTTCGTCGTCACCGCCGCATCCGGCGGACTCGGCCGCGCCACCGCCGATCAGTTGGTCGCCGAGGGCGCCCGGGTCGTGCTCGTGGCCCGTCGCCCCGAGCCGCTCGAGGAGGCCGTCGCCGCGCTCGGCGCCGACGCCGCGGTCGCCCTGCCCGCCGATCTCAGCGACCCCGACACCTCGGCCCGCGCCTGCGCCCTGGCCCTGGAGACCTGGGGACGCCTCGACGGCGCCATGATCAGCGTCGGCGGCCCCGCCAAGGGCGAGGTGCTCAACACGCCCGACGACACCTACCGGTCGGCGTTCGACACCGTCGTGGTGGCCGCGGTGCGCGCGGCCCGCGACGTGGTCGCGGCCGCCACGGGGCCGGTGGCGCTCGCCTTCGTGCTCTCGACGTCGGCCAAGGAGCCGCTGGCGGGGATGGCGCCCTCCAACGTCACCCGTCCCGGCCTCGCGATGCTGATCCGCGAACTCGCCGACGAGTTCGGGGCGTCCGGCTCGCGCGTCGTCGGAGTGATGCCCGGCACCGTCCAGACCGACCGGATCAACTGGCTCGCCGCCCAGACGCCCGATCCGGAGGCCGCGATCACGGACATGGGCGCGGCCGCGCCGATGGGACGCGTCGGGCAGCCGTCCGAGTTCGGCAAGGTGGCCGCCTTCCTGCTCTCGGACGCCGCCTCGTACGTCACCGGCTGCCTGGTCCCCGTCGACGGCGGCCGGCTGCGCGGCCTGTGAGCGCGGCCCCGGTTCTCGTCCCGGTCCTGTCGAGACGCCATCCGCCCGTGGCGCTGCGCCCGGTCGGCATCCTCGCCGGGCCGCAGGCGGCCGCCGCCGCGCCGGCCTACTGGGTGCCGCCGCGACCTCCGTCGGCTACGGAACGACCACGCGGCTCGAGGTGTCCACCCCCGCGACCACCGTCGGGGGCGGGGTGACCACACGGCTCGAGGCGTCCACCCCCGCGACCGCCGTCGGGGGCGGGGTGGCGGCGTGACGCTGGCCGCGGCGTCCGGGCTGCTGATGTGCCCGACCTGCCGCGAGCCCCTGACGCTGGCCGACGGCGGGGCGGCCTGCCGCGCCGGGCACCGGTTCGACGCGGCCCGGCAGGGCTACCTGAACCTGCTGGGCGGCCCGCAGCCCGCCAACGCCGACACCCCGGCGATGGTCGCCGCCCGCGAGCGCGTCCTCGCGTCGGGTGCGTTCGACGCCCTGGACGCCGCGCTGGCCCGGCGCGTCCGGGAGCCCCGCACGATCCTCGACGTCGGCGGCGGCACCGGGCACCACCTGGCTCGGCTGCTCGACCGCTCCCCCGCCGCCCGCGGCGTCGGACTGGACGTGTCGGTCCCCGCCGCCCGGCGCGCCGCGCGCGCCCACGAGCGGGCCGCCTCGGTCGTGGCGGACGCCTGGGGGACGCTGCCGCTGCGCGCCGGACGCTTCGACGTCGTCACCTGCGTGTTCGCGCCCCGCAACTTCCCGGAGTTCGCCCGCGTCCTGGGCGACGCGGGCCTGCTGCTCGTGGTCACGCCCGATCCGGCCCACCTCGCGACGATCCGCGAGCGCTACGGGCTGCTGGGCATCGACGCCGACAAGGACGACCGGCTGCTGCGGGCGGCGTCCGGCTGGTTCGAGCCGGTGGCTCGCCACCGGGTGCGCGCCCGGATCGACGGCGACGCGTCCCTGACGTCCGACCTGATCGGGATGGGGCCCAACGCCTTCCACGGCGTCCCGAGCGAGGTGGAGGCCACCGCGACCGAACTCGCCGTGAGCGTGTGGGTGCTGCGGCGACCGAGCGCGCACGGCTGACGGACACGGCGTCGGGAGCCGCGTGGGCACCCCCGCCCGGGGCCATCGAACGCATCCAGACGGACGCCGCCCGCGCTGGGGTGCGAAATCCACAGCAAGTCCCGCCAGCCGGTGCATCGCGGGCGACCCGCGCCGACCTTCGGCGCAGTGGGGGGATGCCACCGCCCGCTCGGGTCGGCCCACGGCGTCCGGGCGAACCCCTGCCGCGACTGCGCCGGTCGGCCGAGCCGACGGCCCGACCGGCTGAGATGCGCGGCGGCGTCTCGACGCGTGCGGGTAGGTTGCCGGGAGAGAAGGCGCCACGATCGATGGGACCCAACATGACCACCTCACCTCTGCGTTCGGTGTGGCAGCGCGTCGACGAGGACCTCGAGACTGCGCTGCGCGAGGACCCGGCAGCGGTCAACAAGCTGGAGATCGCCCTGCTGTACCCCGGCGTCCACGCGGTGTGGGCCTACCGGCTGGCGCATTGGCTGTGGACCCGCCGGCCCACCCTGCGGCCGCTGGCGCGGCTGATCTCGCAGGTCGCCCGGTTCGCCACCGGGGTCGAGATCCATCCCGGCGCCGTGATCGGACGCCGGTTCTTCATCGACCACGGCATGGGCATCGTCATCGGGGAGACCGCCGAGGTCGGCGACGACGTGCTCATGTACCACCAGGTCACCCTCGGCGGGCGCAGCCGCGGCCGCTTCAAGCGCCACCCCACCATCGGCGACCACGTCCTACTCGGCGCGGGCGCCAAGGTCATCGGCCCCATCACCGTCGGGGCCGGCAGCAAGGTCGGCGCGAACGCGCTGGTCGTGCACGACGTCCCTGCGAACTCGGTTGTGACCGGGGTGGTCGCCAACACCCAGTCCGACCCGGTCGCCTGAACTCCGTGGAGCCCTGATGAAGCCCTTCCTGCACCTGTCGATCCGCGACCACGACGGCGCCGCGGCGGCCGAGCTCGACGCCCTGCGGCTGCTGGGCGGCCTGGGGCCGTCGGAACTGGTCCAGGCACGGGTCGAGCAGGTGCGACTCCCCCGGCTGCGTCCGGACGACTACGCCGGGCTCATCATCGGCGGCGGCCAGTTCAACACCTCGGACGAGCTGAAGACCGACGTGCAGAAGCGCGTCGAGGAGGATCTCGGCCACGTCGTCGACGTGGCGATCGACCACGGCGTCCCGCTGCTCGGGCTCTGCTACGGGCTCGGCGTGGTGACCACGCACCTGGGCGGCGTCGTGGACCGCACCTACGGCGAGGGCGCCGGCGCCGTGGAGGTGACCCTGACCGAGGCCGGGCTCGCCGATCCCCTGTTCGAGGGGCTGCCCCCGATCTTCCGCGCCTTCACCGGCCACAAGGAGGCCTGCTCCGAGCTTCCCGCGGCGGGCGTCCTGCTGGCGTCCGGCCAGGCGTGCCCGGTGCAGGCGTTCCGGGTGGGTGAACGCGCGTACGTCACCCAGTTCCATCCCGAACTGGACGCCGAGCGCCTGATCGCCCGCATGGCGATCTACGCCCACGCCGGCTACTTCCACCCCGACGAGTACGGCCAGCTCTGCGCGGACGCCCGCGCCGCCGATGTCGGCAGCCTTCCCGGGCGGATGATCGGAAACTTCGTCGAGCTGTTCCGCAGCTGACTTCGGCACCGGTGGCCGCCGAGCGCGCCGTTCGTCGCGCCCTCACTCAGCAGCCCGGTCCCTGGGGTGTTCGTCACCCTGCGTCCAGTTCCTCAGGGGTCTCGGCCAGGCGCTGAGCGGGGCCCCGCAAACAACGTCCGAGCCCGACGGTCGCCACATTCCCTAGATGCGGGATCGTTTGCCGGGAAATGCCGGACAGATCCGCGGCACACCGCGATACTCCGAAACGTCCGCCCGCTGAATTGACTTTTCGTTCGGTTGGCTAGGGCGGCGGGCGGCACTGGCCCCGCGGGTCACGCGAGCGATGCGCACCGGCCGACCACGCCATGGCGCCCGACATGCTGATTCGCCCGAGGTGTGTCGGCTTCGCCTCGCGTCGGGCCGTGACGGGCGATCGCCTCAGTCGTCGCCTCGACGACGCCTTGTGTCCACCGTGGCTCGACCGCGTGCCTCCCAGCTACGTCTGAGGGGCACCCCACCGCTCGCCCCTCCCGCCGCCGCGATAGACCGCGCCCACCATGCCGGTCGGCGCCCACCCCCTGGGGCGAACCTTGCGAACCGGTCGAACGGACCGATGCGCCGCGAAACACACTCGAGGGAAGTTCGGGGACGCGCGCGCCATCACGCCCAACGCCCGAACGCGGGCCGCTGAACGCGGCGCCGAGGATGCCTTGGGCCGCCTCCCCGGGACGAGGCGTTCGACCCCCACCGCGCTGCCCACGTCGCACGATTCTCAACCTGATCTGGCTGTCGCTCGGCGGCATCCGGCTGGCCCTGGCTAGCCGATCGACCAGCCGCACCCGCAACCGTCCTGCGTGAACTGCCCCGCGCCCGCGCGCTCGACCCGGGCGCGTCATGGGGCGGTGATCGAGAGCGCCTCTTCTGCTTCGGAGTGGCCCCGTCGTCGGCCCGACGAACCGTCGGACACACTCATCGCGGGGGCGACACTCAGAGCCATTCTCTGGGGAGGTACAACGCCGAGCCGGCCCCACCTCTTTGTCGCGGAGGGCTCGCACCGAGGTTCTTCGCGCGTTCGGACGGCGCCCTTTCACCCGCCGCGATCCCACAACTCTTACAGGACAGGTGCACCAAGAAATGTCGGAGGCGACTCGTACCGTGTTTTCATGGAGACGTTGATCCGGACGCGAAGTGAGGCATTCCTGGTGAATGTCCTCTCCGGTCTGGATGACCTCGACCCTGACGGTTTGGATCGGGCGCTGCTCACCGACGCCGAACGCGTCACGCTCGCCGAGCAGGCGCTCGCCGCCGCGGGCCGGCTGCAGGCGCTGGCCGGGGTGTTGGTGGCTGAGGCTGATCGGGTCGCGGCCCCACAGACGGTGGTCGGGGTGGGCACGCTGTCATGGCTGCACGACGCGCAGCGGATGACCCGACGCGAAGCGGGCCGGCTGTTGGCCTCAGCCCAGGAACTGTCGAGCCGGCCCGTGCTGAGGGAGGCGACCCTCACCGGGGCGGCGACACCCTTGCAGGCGCGCGCGGTCACCCGGGTGCTGGCCCAGTTGCCGGAGCATCTGCCCGACCACACGATCCGTGAGGCGGAAACCATGATGGTGGGGTTCTGCGCTCAGTTCGATTCCCACGAGCTGGGTCGGCTGGCCCGGCATCTGCTCGAAGTCATCGCCCCCGAAACCGCTGAGGAGTCGTTGGAGCGACGCTTGGAGCGCGAGGCGCGGCACGCCCACGCGGTGCGGCATCTGACCTTCACCCCTGATGGGATGGGGTCGGTCCTGATCAAAGGCAGCCTGCCGACGGTGGAAGCCGAACTGTTGCGGGCGCAGGTTGAGGCGATCGCGCACCTGCACCACCGGCGTGCCCTTGACTGCGCCGACCCCCTTGTTGAGAAGGCGACCCCGGCCCAGCGCCGCGCTGATGCGCTGATCGAGCTCTCCCGCGCCGCCGCGGTGCACCAGGACGCCCCGAACCATGGTGGCGACCGGCCCCGCATCATGGTCCTGATCGACCATGACCGGCTCATCGACGACTGCCGGAAGGCGCAACTGCTCGACTCGGGTGCCGACCTCACACCCACGCAGCTGCGGGTACTGGCCTGCGACGCCGGCATCCTGCCCGTGGTCATGAACGGTGCAGGCGAAGTGCTGGACGTGGGCCGGGCGAACCGGCTGGTCACCCCCGCCATCCGCGCCGCGCTCGTCGCTAGGGATCGCGGCTGCGTGTTCCCCGGGTGTGATCGGACCGCGGCCGCGTGCGATGCCCACCACATCACTCCCTGGCAACGCGGCGGTGTGACGTCGCTTCCGAATCTGGTGCTCCTGTGTCGGCATCATCACAACACGGTCGAACCCGACCACCGGCATCCCGACACCCGCTGGCAGATCCGACTCGACGATGGCGTGCCGGTCGTGATCCCACCGACAAGGGTGGACCCACGGCAACGCCCCCGCCGCAACCACCGCCACCACAAAGCCCCACCCGGCCCCGAGCAGGGATCCGGTGCGTCGCAGCCGCCGCTCAGCGCACTGCCGCGCGGACCGGCCTAGCCGATGGCCTCCCATGGCGGACGGCGCTCACGGCCAGACCACCTTCCCGGTCTGCCCACACTGCCCGCGGGAGAACGACGTCCATGAACGCCAACCTGCCCACGTCGTGAACGCCAGCCTCCCCCCCTCACGGACTCCAGTCTTTCCACCTCGTGAACGCCAGCTTGCTGGCGTACGGTGCACGGTTCGCCACTCTTCCCCCGGGCAGATGGCGCTAGCGACGGCGAAGGCCTCAGCCCTCGATGACAGCGAACCCCGCGGACTGGTTGGCGGGATCAACCGCCGCTTGCGGGCGCCAGGCGCCCCTGGACGCCCCTCTGCGACGCAGGTCTGCCAGGCAGATCATTGTGAGTCGGTGCATGCCACAACGGGAGCCCGCGAGTCATGGCCAGGATCAGGACCGCCTCGCAGCCACCGCATGACTCAGGCCATCCGGGGCGCCGTGGCAGCGCTGGCAGGCCATTCTCTCAACCTGGCGAGGAATGTGCCTCAACCGCCGAGGAGAGCATGTCTGGACGCACCCGACCCCGGTGAGCACAATCGGCACATGCAGCGGAGAGGCGACGACGTGGTGAACAGCGCGGCGCGACGTCGGGCGCTGGCCATCGTGGTGGCTGGCGCCGTGTGGTGCGTGGGGTTGGCCGCGGTCGGTTGGGCCGGCATGGACACGCTCCCGATGCTCCCGGCCGCGGGAGTGGCGGTCGTCGCGGCCGGTTTCGCCGCCGCGCGGCTGGGCTGGCCAGCCAGCCTGGTGGTGATGTGGGCGGCCACCGTGGCCGCCGCGGTCGCCTGGTTGTGGGGCTGGACCGATGCCGGCGTCGCGGCGCTCGCGTCCGTCATGGTCGGCACCCTGTGCTGGGCGTTCTGGGCTACGAGCGCCGCGGCCCTGGCGGCCGCGCTACGGCTGAGCCGGGGCGAGTCCGCTTCGCTGTGGGCGCGCTGACCCCGGGCCGAGACGAGCCCTCAGCCCTCCTGCTCGCGCGCGATCTGCTCGTGGTGGCGGACCACCTCGGTGACGATGAACGTCAGGAGCTTCTCGGCGAACTCCGGGTCGAGCCCGGCCTCGTCGGCCAGTCGGCGCAGCCGGGCGATCTGCTCCTTCTCGCGCGCCGGGTCCGCGGGCGGCAGCCCCGTGGTCGCCTTCAGGTGACCGACCCGCTGCGTGATCTTGAACCGCTCGGCGAGCAGGCAGATCAGCGCCTGGTCGAGGTTGTCGATGCTGGCGCGCAGCGCCGCCAACTCCGCAGGGATCTCGGTCATGGACCAACCCTAGTGGCGCGGACTGCGGCGCATCCGGAGCGACCACGGGCACAATGGGAACCGTGAGCGACGCCGCAACCCGCGCCTCCGGGACGCTGTGGGCGATCATGAACCCCGCCGCCAAGGGCTACGCGGCGACGCGCCGCATGCTCGAGAGCGCGTGCCGCGACGCAGACCTGCCGGAACCGGTCATCGTCACGACCACCCCGGACGCCGACGGCTACCCCCAGGCCCGCGAGGCCGTCGCGGGCGGCGCGCGCACCGTCGTGGTCGCCGGCGGCGACGGCACCGTGCGGGAGGCCGTCCGGGCGGTCGCGGGCACCGGCGTCGAACTGGGCATCCTCCCCATCGGCACCGCGAACCTGTTCGCCTACAACCTGCGGCTCCGCACCCGCCAGCCCGGCCTGGCGGTCGACCGGGCGCTGTTCTCCCCCGCCCGCGCCGTGGACGTCGGCTGGGCGAGCTGGCGCGACGTGGACGCCGAGGGCCGCGTCGGCGCCCCGACCCCCGAGCGGCCGTTCCTCGTCATGGCCGGCCTGGGCTACGACGCCGCCACCGTCCGCGCCACCAGCCCCGAGCTGAAGCGCTACCTGGGCTGGCTGTCGTATCTGGCCAGCGGCTCGCGCCACCTGCTGTCGCGTCCGCTCGCGATGCGGGTCTCGCTGGACAACGCCCCCGGACGCCGCCTCCGCACCTGGACGCTGCTGGTCGCCAACGCCGGCCGGATCCCCGGCGGCATCGAGGTGTTCCCCGACGCGGTCCCCGACGACGGCGTCCTGGACGTCCTCGAGGTGCCGCTGCGCAAGACGGCCCAGTGGGGCGGCATCGCGTTCGCCGGCCTCACCCGGCACCGCGTGGACACCACCGCGCTGCGCTACACCCGCGCCAAGACGCTGTGGGCCGTCCCCGACGACCCCGCCCCGCTGCACCTGGACGGCGACATCGTCGGGCGCGTCGCCGACCTCCGCGTCCGGGTGCAGCGCGGCGGCCTGCTCGTCCGCACGCCCGAGACTTCCTAGACTGTCGCCGTGCCGATCGACCTTGACCTGCTGAACGCCCTCCTGCTGGGTCGCACCGACCGCGACGAGGAGGCCACCGTCCTGACGCTGCTGCGCCGGGCCTCCCCCGCAGACCTGGACCACGCGCTGGCCCACGTCGACGCCGCGGAACTCTTCGCGAGCCTCGACGACCGGCTGTTCGGACCCGACAACCGCACCGCGCTGCGGAACCTCATCCTGGAACGCCTGGAGTCGCTCAGCGTCCCCGCCCTGGCGAACGTGCTGTACGGCCTGCAGGCCGGCCACAGCGACGGCGCCGACCAGGAGACCATCGAGCGGGTCTTCCTCGGCACCCGGGGGTTGCAGCTCACCGAGCTCAAGAACGCGGTGAACGAGCGCCCGGACCACCACGACCTCGAGGCGCTGGTGTTCGGCGACGTCTCCGACGAGTCCATCCGTGCCTCGATCCTGGCGCACATCGCCGCCGAGGCCACCGGCGTCCACCCGGGCGAGGCGAAGGTGCTGTGCGACATCGACGACACCGTCAGCGCGGTGCTGCACGACCGCCGTTACCCGCGCGGCACCGTCTACCCGGGCGTCCTGGCCCTGCTGGACGCGCTGGACCGCGGCCCCACCGACGAGGCGTTCTCCCTCGGCGACCTCACGTTCGTGACCGCCCGGCCCGGCGACGTGTTCGGGCTGATCGAGAACCACACCCGCGCCACCCTGCGGCGCGCGGGGATCGCGTCGCACAGCGTCCTGACGGGGACGTTCGCCGCGCTGGCCAGCCACGACCTGATGGCGGCCCGCAAGGTGGCCAACATCACGCACTACCACGAGCTGTTCCCCGAGTACCGGCTGGTGTTCGTGGGCGACTCCGGGCAGGGCGACGTCACGGTCGGCGAGCTGATCCGCGAGCGGTTCCCGCACGCGGTGGACGCCGTCGTCATCCACGACGTCGTCGACACCCCGCCGGAGGTGCGCGAGCGCTGGGCGGCCCAGGGCGTCGAGGCGTTCGACACCTACGTGGGTGCCGCCGCGCTGCTGCACCGGCGCGGCCTGATCTCCGCGGACGCCGTGGCCCGCGTCGTCGACCAGACCCGCGCCGGCCTGGACGAGATCGCGTGGGAGTCCCCCGAGCAGGAGCAACGCGTCCGCGCCCTCGTGGACCGCGACATCGCCGCCGTGGCGCACGAGACGCCCGACGCCGCCGAAGCCCCGACGCCGCACGTCGCCGAGCCGCCCGGCACCACCTCCGCCTGAGGTCGGCCCGGGTCAGCGCCGCGCGGCGGCCTGCAGCAGCGACACGACCAGGGGTTCGGCGTCGGCGGTGCCGCTCGTGGCGTCCTCGGTGAACGCCGCCACCGCCAGGTCGCCCTGGACGGCGATCATCCAGCCGTGGAACCTCACCTGCGCCCCATGGCTCGCGGTGCCGGTCTTGGCCAACACGGGTTCGCCGGGCAGCGCAGCCAGGCTCGCGTGCCCGCCCTCGGTGACCACCGCCCGCATCAGCGTCCGCAGCTGCGCGGCCTCGGCCTCGGTCAGCGGGGCCGCCGTCGACTCCGGGGTGCGCCCCGGCTCGGGGACCAGCACCGGGACGACCGTGTGCCCGGCCGCCACGCTCGCCGCGACCGTCGCCATGCCCAACGGGCTGGCCAGCAGCTTGCCCTGGCCGATCATGGACGCGGCGTGGTCGACGCCGGCGGCCTCGGTCGGCACCGCGCCCAGGAAGCCGGGGAGGACCAGTTGCGGCTCGGCGGTCAGCCCCAGGCTGCCGGCGGCGTCCGCGAGGTCGGCCTGGCTCACCGTCCCGCGGGCGTTGATGAAGGCGCTGTTACACGAGAATGCGAAGGCGGTGCGCAGCGGCACCGAGCCCAGCGCCCCGGCCGGGTAGCCCTGCCAGTTGTCGAAGCGGTAGCCGTCGACGGTGATGCCGTCGCTGCACTCGACCGTCGTGTCGGGCGTGATGCCGTGGCGCGCCATGGCCAGCGACGTGACGACCTTGAACGTCGAGCCCGGCGCGTACTGGCCCATCGTCGCCGTCGAGAATCCCTGCGAGCCCGGGCCCACCGCCGCGGCGAGCACCGCGCCGTCCGAGGGCCGGATCGCGACGAGCGAGGAGGCCGGCCCGACCCCGGCGAGGATCTGCTCGGCGCTGCGCTGCAGCCCGACGTCGATGGTGGTCTGCACGTCGGTGCCGTTGAGCGGCTCGACGCGGAACAGCTCGGCGGCCTTGTTGTCGGGGTCCACGCGCTCGATGACGAAGCCGGTCAGCCCGGCGAGCACGTGGTTGCGCGCCTCCTGCAGCCCGCCGCGTCCGGCGAGGTCGCCGGCGCGGATGGTGCCGGCGGACGCCTCGACCTGCTCCGCGGTGGCCTCGCCGACCACGCCGAGCAGCGGGCGCGCGAACGAGGAGGTGAGGCCGAGCGGGAACGTGGTCCTGATGGCCCGGACGCCGGCCCACTCGCTGGCCCGCGTGGCCAGGGCGGACTCGGTCGGATCGTTGGCGCGCAGGATGCGCGCCTCGATGAACGCCTTCGCCCCCGCGCCCTGGACGCGGGCCACGTAGCGGTCGGGGTCGATGCCCAGCAGTTCGGCGACCGGCCGGGCGCTGGCCGCGGCGGACTCCGGCGTCGTCAGCGTCTTGTCGATCCCCACCCGGAACGCCTGGGTGTTGCCGGCGAGCGGCTCCCCGTCCTGGCCCAGGATCGCGCCGCGGACGGCGGAGAGTCGCGTCGCACGGAGCCGGTCGGTGCGTTCCAACCCCGGCGCGACGAGCGCGGGGCTGAAGGTGGCCTTCCAGTTCGGCCCGTCCGCCCGCACCAGCGCGATGGGGGTCGTGTACTCCCAGGGCGCCTTGCCGGCGTGGATCTCCCAGCGCCAGGTCAGGTCGGTCCCCAACGAGCCGTCAGGCAGCGTGCGCACCTCGCCGGGGGTGACCTGCGGACGCAGCGCGCCCATGCCCGAGTAGATCCGGCTCAGCTCCGCGCCGGCCGCCGGCGTGACGAACAGCGCGTCGTCGAGGGTGCCGGAGGCGAGCCCGGCCGCGATGGCCTGCACCGTCTCCTTCGCGCGCTGTCCCGGGAGGAACGCGAACCACCACACCACACCGGCGGTCGCCACCAGGAGGCTGAGGGCGACGGCCACGGCCAGCGCGCGTTTCATGGCTACGCGTGCACGACGATCTCGACGCGCTGGAACTCCTTGACCTCGGTGTAGCCGGTGGTGCTCATCGCCTTCCGCAGCGCCCCGACGAGGTTCATGGTCCCGTCCGGCACGTGCGAGGGGCCCTCCACGATCTCCGCCAGGGTGCCGACCCGGCCGACGCGGACGCGCTCGCCGCGCGGCAGGCGGGGGTGCCAGGCCTCGGGGCCCCAGTGCCAGCCCTTGCCAGGCGCCTCCGCGGCGCGCGCCAGCGGCGTCGCCACCATGCAGGCGTCGGCGCCGCAGGCGATGGCCTTGGCCAGGTCGCCCGAGCGGCCCAGCGCGCCGTCCGCGATCACGTGCACGTAGCGTCCGCCGGACTCGTCCATGTAGTCGCGGCGGGCCGCGGCCACGTCGGCGATCGCCGACGCCATCGGCACCTCGACGCCGAGCACGTGCCGGGTGCGGCCCGTGGCCGCGCCCCCGAAGCCCACGAGGACGCCGGCGGCGCCGGTCCGCATCAGGTGCAGCGCCGCCTGGTAGGTGGCGCAGCCGCCCACGATGACCGGCACGTCGAGCTTGCGGATGAACTCCTTGAGGTTGAGCGGCTCCTCCGACGCGGAGACGTGCTCCGCCGACACGGTGGTGCCGCGGATGACGAAGAAGTCGACGCCCGAGGACTCGACCACCGACGCGAACTCCTGCGCGCGCTGCGGCGACAGTGCGCCGGCGACCGGCACTCCGGCGTCCCGGATCTCCTGCATGCGGGCGCGGATCAGTTCGGGCTGGACCGGGGCGGCGTACATCTCCTGCATCCGCCGGGTCGCGGCGGTGGCGTCACTGATCTCGGCGAGTTCGGCGAGCAGCGGCTCGGGATCCTCGTACCGCGTCCACAACCCCTCGAGGTTGAGGACGCCCAGGCCGCCGAGGCGTCCGAACTCGATGGCGGTCGCCGGGGACATCACCGAGTCCATGGGCGCCGCCACGATCGGGAAGTCGAAGGTGAGGGCGTCGATGGTCCACGTCAGCTTCACGTCCTCCGGCGTGCGGGTGCGCCGCGTCGGGACGATCGCGATGTCGTCGAAGCCGTACACCTGGGTGGCGCGCTTGGCACGTCCGATCTCGATCATGTCGCTCACTTCGAAGAGTAGTTGGGGGCTTCGACGGTCATCTGGATGTCGTGCGGGTGGGACTCGCGCAGGCCCGCCGCGGTGATGCGGACGAACCGGCCACGCTCCTGGAGTTCGGGCACGGTGCGGGCGCCCGAGTAGAACATCGACTGCCGCAGGCCGCCGATGAGCTGGTAGGCCACCGCCGCGAGCGGGCCGCGGTAGGCGACCTGCCCCTCGATGCCCTCGGGGATGAACTTGTCGTCGGTGGTGGCGGAGGCCTGGAAGTAGCGGTCGGACGCGAAGCTGCCCTGGCTGCCGCGCGCCTTCATCGCGCCCAAGCTGCCCATGCCGCGGTAGGTCTTGAACTGCTTGCCGTTGATGAAGGCCAGCTCGCCGGGGCTCTCCTCGCACCCGGCCAGCAGCGACCCCAGCATGACGGCGTTCCCGCCGGCCACGATCGCCTTGGCGATGTCGCCCGAGTACTGCAGGCCGCCGTCGCCGATCACCGGGACGCCGGCGGGCCGGGCGGCGCGCGCCGCATCGTAGATCGCGGTGACCTGCGGGACGCCGACGCCGGCGACCACGCGGGTGGTGCAGATGGAGCCGGGGCCGATGCCGACCTTCACGGCGTCCCCGCCGGCGTCCACGATGGCCTTGGCGCCCTCGTAGGTGGCGACGTTGCCGCCGATCACGTCGACGTGCGCGGCCAGCGGCTCGTTCTTGAGCCGGCGGATCAGGTCCATCTCGGAGCGGCTGTGGCCGTGCGCGGTGTCGGTGACCAGCGCGTCCACGCCCGCCTCGACCAGCAGCATGGCCCGCTCCCAGGCGTCGCCGAACGTGCCGATGGCCGCACCGACGCGGAGGCGTCCCTGCGGGTCCTTGGTGGCCAGCGGGTACTTGTCGGACTTCACGTAGTCCTTGAGCGTGATCATGCCGCGCAACTTGCCGTCGGCGTCCACGAGCGGCAGCTTCTCGATCTTGTGCTTGCCGAGCAGCTTCAGCGCCTCGTCGGGCGCGATGCCGGGATGCCCGGTGACGAGCGGCATCGGGGTCATGACCTCGCCGACGGGGCGGCGGGGGTCGTCCTCGAAGCGCATGTCGCGGTTGGTGATGATGCCGACCAGGCGGCCGTCGGCGTCCACGACGGGCAGGCCGGAGACGCGGTAGGTGCCGCACATCTCGTCGACCTCGCCGATGGTGGCGTCGACCGTGGTGGTGATGGGCTGGTCGATCATGCCGGCCTCGGACCGCTTCACGCGGTCGACCTGGCCGGCCTGCTGGTCGGCGGTCATGTTGCGGTGCAGGATGCCCAGGCCGCCCTGGCGCGCCATGGCGATGGCCATGCGCGATTCGGTGACGGTGTCCATGGCCGAACTCATCAGGGGGATGCGGAGCTGGATGCGCCGGCTGACGTACGTGCTGGTGTCGACCTCCGCGGGGATCACGTCGCTCTCGTTGGGCTGCAACAGGACGTCGTCGAAGGTCAGCCCGAGCGGCGCGAACGGGGCCGGAACCCCTGCTGCCGTCAGATCGTCCAAAGCCATACCAACCCCACTTCTTCTCGACGCTCGTCCGCCCCCGAGCATACTCGGCGCGGCGGGGACGCCGGCCCGCTCAGCGGCCCCCGGACGCCCGGCCCGCGGCCTCAGCCAGCGCGGACGCCAGCGTCGGGTAGCGCCACTCGAAGCCCAGTTCGGTCAGCACCGCCGGGACGGCCCGGGTACTGGCCCACCACAGCTCCTCGCTCGCGTCGGCGCCGAAGCGGGCGCGCATGACGAGGTCGGGCACCGGCAGCGGGACGCGGCGCCGCTCGGCGCGCGCCCACTCCGCGACGAACTGCGCCTCGGTCACGGCTTCGGGGGCGACCAGGTTCAGCGGCCCCTCGACCGGCTCCTGGAGCAGCAGCATCACCGCACGGACCCAGTCGGTGAGGTGGATCCACGGGATGTACTGCCGCCCGGTGCCCACCCGGCCCCGCAGACCCGCCTGCCGGCGGGCGAGGTAGCCCCGGTCGCGGGCCAGGATCGCCGGGGTGCGCAGCAGGCCCGTGGGCACCGGGGAGTGCCGGGCGGCGGCCTCCCACATCCCGATCGCCTGCGCCAGGAAGCCCGAGCCGCGCGGCGAGTCCCCGGTGCGGGGCTCGGCGCCCGCGTCGGCGTAGAACCGCGTCGAGGACAGAGCCAGCAGCCGCTGGCAGCGGCCGTCGGGCTCGAGTTCGCTCACGATGCTGAGGGTGCCGGTCGCGCGGCTGGCGCGCAGTTCCTCCTTGACCGACGGCGTCCAGCGCCCCGTCATGGGGCTGCCGAACATGTTCACCGCGGCGTCGACGTCGGTGAGGCCCGCGCCCGCGATGCGTCCGGCGAGCGGCTCCCAGGAGCGCCGCTCGACACCGGCGGGCGCGGCGGCGCGCGGGACGCGTTCCAGCAGGACGACCTCGTCGCCCCGGCTCAGCAGCGCGTCGGCCAACCCGTCCACCAGGTGGGGTGGACCTTCGGTGACGGCGACGCGCATGCGGGCGATTGTAGACCGCTCCGCTCAGCCGCCGTGCCACAGGACGGTTTGGATGGCGTTCCAGGTGACGAAGGCCGTCGCGAACCCCGCGACCCAGCCCCCCTGACGCCGGGTGAGCGGCACCAGGCCGAGCAGCGCGAGGCTCCAGGGGAAGTACCACGGGTGCATCGACTGCCCCAGGATCGCCACGGCCAGCGAGCCCCAGCCGACGGCGGCCACGGGCCGGTCGCTGAAGCGGTACACGATCCAGGCCAGGACGCCGAGCAGCACCACGTTGGAGGCCAGCCCCACGACGGTGCGGTAGCCCGACGGGTCCCCGCCGAGCCAGGCGATGATGTCGCCGCCCCAGGCCGACAGCAGGGCGAACGGCGCCGGGGTGCCCGCCGAGCCCATCAGCGTGAGCCAGGCGGTCCAGCCGAAGCCCTTGCCGGTGACGAGGCTGAGCGCGACGAACGTCGCAACGGCGACGGCGGTGACGCCCGCGGTCCGCAGTCCGTAGGGCCACAGCCGGGCCGGCAGCGGGGTCGAGCGCAGCGTCGCGAGGATCGGCAGCCCCGCGACGGCCAGGACGGTGAGGCCGCCCTGCTGCTTCAGGGCCATGGCGGCGCCGACCAGCATCGGGGCGGCGACCCAGACCAGCGCGCGGGCGCGCCCCGGGCTCGCCGAGGCCGATTCGACCCCCACGACCGTCACCCAGATGGCGAACACGGACACCCCCGCCATCAGGGCGTCGTTGTGGGCGCCCCCGATGAAGTGGACGACGAGCACCGGGTTCAGCAGCCCCCACCAGTGCGCGCGGCCGGCGGCGTCCGGGTCGGCGGGGTGAGGAAGCGGGCGATCCGCGGCGCACAGGCGGCGATGAGGACGACGCCCAGGATCGCGGGGAGCCGCAGGGCGATGATGGACCAGTAGGGGTGGTTCCCGGTGCCCGCCACCACGAGCTGGTTCACGATCAGGCTCAGCGCGGGGTAGGCGACGCCGTGGCCGCGCCACAGCGAGTGCACCGACTCGCCGAAGGGCCCGAAGGCCGAGCCGAGCCCGTGCCGGTACACCGAGCCGCCGTTGTTCTCGATCCACCCCGAGTCGGCGTACAGCACGGCGTCGCCGGACAGCACGGGCGGGCACAGCAGCAGCGGCAGCGACCACACGGCCAGCAGCAGCCCCGGCCGGTCGATCGGCCGGACGCCGGGCCGCGGGCGCAGCCACCACCACAGGACGCAGAGCCCCGCCACCCCCGCGACGATGAAGATCCGGTCCAGCGGGAGCGGCAGCAGCAGGCCGACGGCGTCCACGGTGGGTTCGAGCCAGCCGAACCGGTTGAACGAGAACTCGGGGTGCGCCGACCCCCAGGCGATGAGCAGCGAGGCGGCGAACCCGGCCGCCGCGGCGACCCGGAAGGGCAGGCCGGTGCGTCGCTGCTGCGTGTCCACGAGCCGAGCCCTCCTCCCGACGCCCTCGTCAGGGGAGGGTGACGACGGCACAGCCTAGCGGGTCGCCCCCAAGGAGCCGCGGGGCGGTCGCCGGGGCCGGGTGCCATCGCCGGGCGCGCGGCCGTCGGCACCGGGGACGCCACGAGGGGCCCCGCCGAAGCGGAGCCCCTCGTGGGTGATCGACGCGGACGCGTGCTTACTTGTCGTCCTCGTCCTCGGGCTTCTCCACCACGATGGTCTCGGTGGTGAGCAGCAGACCCGCGATCGAGGCGGCGTTCGACAGGGCCGAACGGGTCACCTTGACCGGGTCGATGACGCCGGCCTTGATGAGGTCCTCGTACGTGCCGGTCGCGCCGTTGTACCCCATGCCGGGCTTGAGCTCGGAGACCTTGGAGACCACGACGTAGCCGGGCTCGCCGCCGTTCTCCGCGATCCAGCGCAGCGGCTCGACGACGGCCTTCTTGACGATGAGGGAGCCGGTCTTCTCGTCCGGAGTGTCGCCGATGCCGGTCTTGATGACCTCGGCGGCGTGCACCAGGGCGGAGCCGCCGCCGGCGACGATGCCCTCCTCGATGGCCGCGCGCGTCGCGCTGACGGCGTCCTCGATGCGGTGCTTCTTCTCCTTCATCTCGACCTCGGTCGCAGCGCCCACCTTGATGACGCAGACGCCGCCGGCGAGCTTCGCGACCCGCTCCTGGAGCTTCTCGCGATCCCACTCGGAATCGGTGCGCTCGATCTCGCCGCGGAGCTGCTCGACCCGGCCCTTGACGTCGGCCTTGGTGCCGGCGCCGTCGACGATGGTCGTGTTGTCCTTGGTGACGACGACCTGGCGGGCACGGCCCAGCACGTCGAGGCCGACCTGGTCGAGCTTGAGGCCCAGCTCGGGCGAGACGACCTGCGCGCCGGTGAGGATCGCGATGTCCTCCAGCATGGCCTTGCGGCGGTCGCCGAACGCCGGCGCCTTGACGGCGACGGAGTTGAAGGTGCCGCGGATCTTGTTCACCACGAGGGTCGACAGCGCCTCGCCGTCGACGTCCTCGGCGATGATGACGAGCTGGCCGTTGGCGCCGATGACCTTCTCCAGCAGCGGGAGCAGGTCGTTCATCGAGCTGATCTTGCCGGAGTTGACGAGGATGTAGGGCTCGTCGAGGACGGCCTCCATCCGCTCCGGGTCGGTCACGAAGTACGGGGACAGGTAGCCCTTGTCGAACTGCATGCCCTCGGTGAACTCGAGCTCGGTGCCGAAGGTGTTGGACTCGTCGACGGTGATGACGCCGTCCTTGCCCACCTTGTCGAACGCCTTGGCGATCAGCTTGCCGATCTCGGCGTCACGGCTGGAGATCGTCGCCACGGACGCCATGTCGGCGGTGGTGTCGATCGGCTTGGCGACCTTGGCCAGGGCGTCGTCGATGGCCTTGACGCCCTTCTCGATGCCGCGCTTGAGCTCGATCGGGTTCGCACCGGCGGCCACCGAGCGCAGCCCCTCGTGCACGAGCGCCTGCGCCAGGACCGTCGCGGTCGTGGTGCCGTCGCCGGCCACGTCGTTGGTCTTGGTGGCGACCTCCTTGGCCAGCTGCGCGCCGAGGTTCTCGAACGGATCCTCCAGCTCGACCTCCTTGGCGACGGTCACGCCGTCGTTGGTGATGGTCGGGGCGCCCCACTTCTTGTCGAGCACCACGTAGCGGCCCTTGGGGCCGAGCGTCACCTTGACGGTGTTGGCGAGAGCGTCCACGCCGCGCTCGAGGGAGCGGCGGGCCTCCTCGTCGAACTTCAGAGTCTTACCCATGTGATGTTCCTAACGGTTCGTCGAGGTCACTTGGTGACGACGGCGAGGATGTCGCGGGCGTTGAGCAGCAGGTACTCCGCACCGTCGTACTTGACCTCGGTGCCGCCGTACTTGGAGAAGATGACGACGTCGCCCTCGGCGACATCGAGCGGGATGCGGTTGCCGGAGTCGTCCACGCGGCCCGGGCCGACAGCGACGACCTTGCCCTCCTGCGGCTTCTCCTTGGCGGTGTCGGGGATGTACAGACCCGACGCGGTGGTGGTCTCAGCCTCCAGCGGCTGGATCAGGATGCGGTCTTCGAGCGGCTTGATCGTGACGGCCACGATGGTGCCCTTTCTGCGAATGGGCCCCGGTTCCAGGGCCCGTAACGGTTCTTCGATTGCGCCGCCCAGGCGTCGTCGCGGGTGCCGCCGTGGGCTGGCAGACTCGATGTTCGAGTGCCAGGAATGACTCTATCCACGCGCTGGCACTCGTTCAACCCGAGTGCTAATCGGCACGCCGCCGGCGCCCCGGTCAGGCGCGCGAGCAGACCAGCGCCAGGGCCCCGGACGGTGAGGGCGTCAGGATCAGCGTCGCCGCCGCGCGCCCCTTCGGCTTGAGGCGGCGCCGCAGCGCCGCGGGGTCGACGTCGAGCCCGCGCTTCTTGATCTCCAGCGTCCCGACGCCGCGCTCGCGCACCCAGGCCCGCAGCGCCTTCTCGTCGAACGGCAGCACCTCGGAGACGGCGAACGCCTCGGCGAACGGCGTGGGCAGATGATGCGGCGCGGTCAGGTAGGCGGCGTGGGCGTCCAGCCGGTCGGCCCGCAGCAGCCGGGCGAGTTCGTCGGTCAGCCCGGCGCGGACCACCGCGCCGTCCGGCTCGTAGACGAAGGCCTGCGGCGCCGCCACGTCGGGGGCCGCCGCCCCGGCGGCGACCAGTTCGGCGCCGTCGACGACGGCGGCGCGGCGTCCCGGCACCGCGGTCGGCCCCGCCCACAGCGCGCACTCCACGACGGTGCCGGCGTCGCTGACCCACTCGGCGTCCGCGTCGGGGGCAGCACGCGGTGCGGCACTCCGGGGCCGAGCTTGAGCGCGGCGGTCCGGCCGGCGCCGAGCAGGCCGAGCGCGAAGTCCCACGGCGGGCTGAGGTCCTCCAGCCGCCAGGTGCGGCCCGCGCCCGTGCGGCGGGCCGGGTCGGCGAAGACCCCGGCGTCCGGGTCGGACGCCGCGAGCGCGGGCCAGGCGTCCACCGCGTCGGCCACCTCGACGGGCCCGCCGAGGTTCGCCGCGGCGAGCACCGCGGTGACGGGATCGCGCTCGACGGCGACGACCCCCAGGCCGGCGTCGGCCAGCGCGAGGGCGTCGGCGCCGATGCCGCAGCCCAGGTCGACCACGCGGGTCACCCCGGCGGCGGCGAACCGGGCCGCCCTGCGCGCGGCGACGGCGCCGCGGGTGGCCTGCTCGAGCCCGTCGGGGTGAAGAACAGCTGTTCGGCGCGCCGGCCGAACTTGGCCGTGGCCCGGCGCCGCAGCGCCGCCTGGGTGAGCGCGGCGGCCGCCCGCTCGGGCGTGGTGAGCGCCCGCAGCCGCGTGGCGGCCTTCAGCGAGTCGGGGTCGGGTTCGGCGGCCGCCGCCGCCAGGACGGGGGCGGCCTGGGGCGAGACGAGCCAGCGCGCGGTCGCGACGTCCACGCTCAGCCGACGATGCTGACGACGACCACCCCGTCCGGGGTGCCCTTCTTGCCCAGCTCCCACGCCCAGTCGGCGACCTCGGCGACCTTCATCGACACACCGTACTTCTCCCGGGTCGCGGCCTTGACGGAGTCGTAGTCCTCCCCCTCGGTGACCAGCAACGCGCGGCCCTCGAGGACCGGCTCCTCGCGCAGCACGCGGCCCGAGGCGTTGGCCGCGTGCAGCGACACGACCGACGACAACGCCAGCCGCTCGGTCCAGGGCCCGCTCTCGGTCGTCCAGAGCCCGACCTTGTCCTGCGCCATGTGCACGACGAAGTTCGTGCTGGTGGTGCCCTCGCCCGCCGCGTCGAACGTCGTGACGTTCACCCGATCGGCGTCCCCGAGCCTCACGGACGGTCCCCGGGGGCCGGCGGGAGCTGCGGGTCGTCACCGGCGGGGGGCAGTTCGGCGCCCCCGTTGGTCGGGAGCGAGGCGTGCTCGGCCGCACCCTTGGCGATCGCGCTACGGCGCTGGCTGTTGACCTCGTCCAGGGCGTCGCGGCGGATCGCGCCCCTCGTCATGGTCGGCATCGCCAGCCCGATCCCCAGCGCCAGGCCGCCGAGCAGCGCCAGCCCGGCGACCAGGAAGATGTTCTGCATCGGGTCGTTGAACAGGTTGCCCGACTTGTTGGCGTTCGCCGCCGCGAGCAGCCGGGCGTTGTCCAGGAACACCAGGGACAGGTAGACGCCGCCCGCGACGAGCGCGGCGACGCCGACGATCGACAGGACGATCTTCACGATCTTCATGGGGGCGACACTAGTGACCCGGAGCCCCCACGTCACAGCCCCGGGGCGGCGATCCCCCGCGGCGGGTCGCTCCGGGCGTCCGGATCGCGCCGCCCCCCTGCGGAGCCGCGGCGGGCGCGGGTGAGGGAAGCGATCCCGCAGCGCCTGCCGCCGCGGCGCCCCCGCCGGGGAGGGCGGCGGTTAGACTCGGGACGACTCCATGTCGACCACGAGAGGATCCCCATGCGCGTACTCGTCACCGGAGGCGCCGGCTACATCGGTTCCCACACCACCCTGGCGCTGCTGGAAGCGGGACATGACGTGATGGTCGTGGACGACCTGTCCAACAGCTCGCCCGAATCGCTGCGGCGCGTCGCCGAGCTCGCCGGCCGCGCGCCCGAGTTCGTGCTGGCCAACGTCCGCGACGAGGCCGCTGTCGACGGGGCGTTCGCGTCCTTCCGGCCGGACGCCGTCATCCACTTCGCGGGCTGGAAGGCCGTCGGCGAGTCGACCGAGATCCCGCTCACCTACTACCGGGAGAACCTCGGCTCCACGATCACGCTGCTGGAGGCGATGGCCAAGCACGGCTGCTCCACGATCGTGTTCAGCAGCTCCGCGACGGTCTACGGCGACCTGTCGGAGCCGCCGTTCACCGAGGACTCCCCCACCGGCGCGACCAACCCGTACGGCCGCACCAAGCACATGATCGAGCAGATCCTGGCCGACGCGAGCGCGGCCGACCCGCGGCTGTCCGTCGGCGTCCTGCGCTACTTCAACCCGATCGGCGCCCACGAGTCGGGCCGCATCGGCGAGGACCCGCGCGGCATCCCGAACAACCTGCTCCCCTACGTCGCCCAGGTCGCCGCCGGACGCCGCGACCACCTGACGGTCTACGGCGACGACTACGAGACGGTCGACGGCACGGGCGTGCGCGACTACATCCACGTGGTCGACCTGGCGGCGGGGCACCTGGCCGCGCTGAACCACCTCGCCGACCACGACGGCTTCCACGTCTGGAACCTCGGCACCGGGACGCCGATCTCGGTGCTGGAGATCGTCCGGGCGTTCGAGAAGGCGTCCGGCCAGACCATCCCGTATGAGGTCGCGGCCCGGCGCGCCGGCGACGTGGCGGCGTCCTACGCCGACGCGCACCTGGCCGAGGACGAGCTCGGCTGGCGCGCCGACAAGACGGTCGACGAGGCGTGCGTGGACACCTACCGCTGGCAGTCCGCCAACCCGAACGGGTTCCAGGCCGCCGACGCCTGATCCCGCACGCGGGACGAGCCCGCGCCCGGATCGTCCGGGCGCGGGCTCGTGCGCGAGTGGGGGTCAGTCCTGCTCGGGGGCCACGCGGCGCTTGCCGTACAGCAACTCCGGGTAGACGGGCTGCCACATCCGGTCGAACACCTGCTCCACCGGGTCGGTGAGCGGCGTCTCGGCGACGCCGTCGGCCTCCGCCTGCCGCGCCACCGCGATCGCGACGGTCGCGGAGACCCGCCGCAGGTCGCGCACGCTGGGCAGCAGCGACTGCCCCTCCTTGCGGTACTGCACCAGGGACGCGACGGCCTGCGCCGCGGCCGCGATCATGCCGTCGGTGACGCGCGTCGCCCGGCTGACCGCGACGCCGAGGCCCAGCCCGGGGAACACGAGCGCGTTGTTGGCCTGGGCCACGTCGTAGGTGACGCCGTCGAGGGTGACCGGCGCGAAGGGCGAACCCGTCGCGATCCGCGCCCGGCCCTGCGTCCACTCGAGCAGGTGCGCGGGCGTCGCCTCGGCCAGCGTCGTCGGGTTGGACAGCGGGAAGATGAGCGGGTGCTCGACGTGCGCGGCCATGTCCGTGACGATCGCCTCGGTGAACGAGCCCGGCTGCCCCGACGTCCCGATGAGGACGGTGGGGTGCACGTTCGCCACGACGTCGGACAGGCCGATGCGGCCCGGGTCCTCGACGTCCCACGCCGCCACCTCGACGGACGAGCGCTCGTAGCGACGCTGGAAGTCCCGGAACCGCTTGGTCGGGTCGTCGGTGACCAGGCCCCGGCTCGTCGTCGCCCAGAAGAGGCCGCGGGCCTGCTCCTCGCTCAGCCCCTCCTGGCGCAGCAGGTCGACCAGCAGGTCGGCCACGCCGATGCCCGCGGTGCCCGCGCCGCTGATGACGAACCGCTGGTCCCGCAGCCGCTCGCCGTTGGCGCTGACCCCGGCCATGATCGCGGCGGCGACGACCGCGGCCGTGCCCTGGACGTCGTCGTTGAAGGTGCAGATCTCGTCGCGGTAGGTCTCGAGGATGCGGTGGGCGTTGTCGGCGCCGAAGTCCTCCCAGTGCACCATGGCGTGCGGGAACACCTTCTGCGCGGCCGCCACGAAGTCGGCGACGAACGCGTCGTAGCGCTCGCCCCGGACCCGCGCGTGGCGCAGGCCCAGGTAGAGGTCGTCGTTGAGCAGGCTGAGGTTGTTGGTGCCGACATCGAGCACGACGGGGACCATGCGGTCGGGGTCGAGCCCCGCCGCCGCGGTATAGACCGACTTCTTGCCGATGCAGATGAGGATGCCGCCCACGCCCTGGTCGCCGATGCCGAGGATGCCCTCGGAGTCGGTGACGATCAGCAGGTCGACGTCGTCGGCGCTCTTGCCGGTGGCCCGCAGCGACGCCTCGATGCGCTCGGGGGCGTCGATGGACAGGAAGACGCCGTTGACCTGCTGGTACCACAGGCTGAACTCCTGGATCGCCTCCCCGATGGTGGGGGTGTAGACGATCGGCATCAGCTCGTCGAGGTGCTCGCTGAGCAGGCGGTAGAACAGCACGGTGTTGCGGTCGCGCAGGCCCTGCAGGTACGCGAACTTCTCGATCGGCGACCCGGCCCGTAGGAAACGGGTGTAGGCCCGGTGCAGCTGGCCCTCGAGCGGGGTGACCCGCTCGGGCAGCAGCCCCTCCAGCCCGAGTTCCACACGCTCGGCGTGGGTGAACGCGGTGCCGCGGTTGAGGCGCGGGATGCGCAGGATGTAGCTCCCGTGGGTGTTGACCCGGATCCGGTTGCCGTGGTCGCCGGGAAGGACGTCATAGGGCCGCTCTGCCATGGGCGCAACACTAGCGGCGCCCCGCCGCTCCCCCGCCACGGGGGTCTCCCGGCGGACGCGGGGGCGGCGTGGCGCCGGCCCGCGCCGCCGCGCGGAGGCCGTCCAGCACGCGGGCCAGGTGCCGGTCGATGAGCGCCGCGGCCGCCGCCGCGGCCGCCTCGCCCCGCCTGTAGGGGTCGGGCACCTCGTCGTCGGGCGCGACGTCGCGGTGCCCCCACAGGTGCGGGGCGACGCCCGCCAGCGGCGTGCCGGGCGGCAGCAGCTCCAGGTTGCGCGCCGCCTGCCCGATCAGGAAGGTGCGGGGGCCGAGATCGATCCACTCCTCCAGGATGTGGGCGCGGTGCTCGGCCCCCATCGCCAGGATGAGGTCGGCGGCGGCGGCCAGGTCACGCGTCAGCGCCCGGGCCACGTGGGCGCCGGCGTCCGCCGGGGCGGCCACCTGGCGGGCCATGGGCGGATCCATCGGATGACCGGCCCACCCGCGCGTCCCGGCGGAACCCACTGCGATCCCCGGGATCCCCGCCGCCCGCGTCACCACGTCCGCGTAGGCCGACCGGCAGATGTTGGCGGTGCAGACGAACAGCACCCGGTAGGGCCGCTCGTGCCGGCGCCCCGCCGGCCCACCCGGCGTGGGGAACATTGTTTTCATCCGTGTTTCCTCGTCCTCCCAAGACGCATTGGATCACCCCCTTCGGTGCGTCTATTCTAATCCCGAACGCGGCGGCCCGCGCCCCGCCCACCTCCACGCACATCTCGATTCGACGCGGGCGAAGAATCAGCGGCCCGAAAGAGATCATCATGGAACTCCAGCAGTACCTCCGCGTCGCGCTGCGCTACTGGCGCAGCATCATCGCGGCGTTCCTCATCGTCGTGGCCCTGGCCTTCGGGGTCACCGCGTTGCAGCGTCCGACCTACGCGGCGGAGTCGTCGCTCTTCCTGACGGTCGACAGTGGGAGCACCGCTGGTGAATTATCTCAGGGCGCCACGTACGCCGAGAGGACCGTCACCTCCTACATCCAGGTGGCCACGACGGCCACGGTGCTCGAGCCCGTGATCGCCGAGCTGGGGCTCGGCGTGACCGCGCGGGAACTCGCGGCCCACCTGACGGTGATGTCGCCGGCCTCGACGCAGATCATCACCGTGACCGCCCTCGACCCCGACCCCGCCCGCGCCGCGGCGCTGTCCAACGCGGTCACGCGCTCGCTGCTGGCCACCGTCGATCGGCTGTCCCCCGTCGGCGCGGGCGACCGGCGCCTGGTGAGCGCCACCGTCATCGACGAGGCACTCCCGCCGACCAGCCCCGCCTCGCCGCGCCCCTGACCAATCTCGCCCTCGGCGCGCTGGTGGGGGCCGCCGTCGGCGTCGGGCAGGCGCTGGCGCGTCACGCCCTGGACACCCGGATCCGGACGGCCCGCGACCTGCAGCAGACGACCACCCTCCCGCTGCTGGCCTCGATCGGCCGCCGTCACCCCGATCCCGCCCAAGGCGGCGAGGGCGCCCACTGGGCCACCGCGGAGGCGTACCGGCGGCTGCGGACCAACGTGGGCTTCGTCGCGCTCGGCGGCGAGCGCCGCCGCTCGATGGTGATCACCTCGTCGGTCCAGGGCGAGGGCAAGACCCAGACCGCCGTCAACCTGGCGCGCGTGCTGGCCAGCGCCGGCGAGTCGGTCCTGCTCGTCGACGCCGACCTGCGGGCGCCCCAGGTGGCGCAGCGCATGGGGCTGGACGGTGCGCTGGGGCTCTCGCACATCCTGACGGGCCGCGGGACGCTCGACGGCCTGGCGATCCGGACCGAGCCCGCCGGCCTGGCCGTGCTGCCGGCGGGGGCCGTCCCCCCGAACCCGTCCGAGCTGCTCGGCTCGGACGCCATGGCGCACCTCATCACGGCCGCCGAGCGGTCGTACGACTACGTGCTGTTCGACGCGCCCCCGCTGCTGCCGGTGACCGACGCGGTGGTGCTGGCCTCCCAGACCGGCGGCGCGATCCTCGTCGCCCGCTCCGGCGTCGTGCGGCGCCCGCAGTTCGAGGGCGCGGTGGACCTGCTCAAGGCCGGCGACGTCGCGACCCTGGGCGTCGTCCTCAACGATGTGACCAGCCCCGAGAAGGGGCAGGAGGCCTACTACGGCCGCGATCACCGCCCCGCGGGACCCGGCGCAGCCGGTGCGCGGCGGGCGCGGCGGCGGCGGCTGACCTACCGGCGCGGCGGGCCTAGCAGGCCCAGCAGGATCCGCCCCGTCGGGCGGTCGAACACCGCGACCGCCGCCCCCAGCAGGGCGGCGGTCAGCGTCGTCACGGCGGCGGCGCGCAGCACCCAGCCCGCGACGCCCGCGCCGGAGGGGACCAGCGCCGCCAGGGCGGCCGCGATCACCCCGGCGCCCACGAGGACCGCCAGCCGGCGGGCCGCCGGCGCGCCGCCGCCGAGCCCGAGGCGTCCGCGGCAGTACCACTCGAGGACGGCGGTGCGGTAGATCGAGGACGCCACCGAGCCGAGCATCAGGCCGTCCAGGCCCAGCCACCACACCCCGAGCGGGGTGAGGACGCCGGCCAGCGCCAGCTCGATCAGGGCGCTGCCGCGGGTCTGCCGCAGGTGCCCCTGGGCACGCACCATCAGCGTGGGCGCCAGGCGGAGGTTCGCGGCGAACTCGTTGACGACGAAGGTCCCCATCAGGACGGGCGCCCAGTAGGACACGTCGGCGACCGAGCCGAGGTAGAGCTCCAGGAAGCCGGGGAACAGCGCGGCGAAGCAGACCGACAGGCCGACGGCGACCGCGGCGCCCGCGAGGGACGCCGCCTCGTAGCAGCGCCGGATCAGGTCGGCGTCCCCCGACGCCACGACGCGCCCCAGCGTCGCCGCCCCCGTCACGCTCACCATCTCCACCACCGAGCTGCCCACGCTGAAGACGGCCGCGTAGACCAGGAACACGCTGGCGAACTCGAACCCGAGCAGCACCGAGGCCACGACCGAGGGCAGGACGAACTTGATCAGCCGCGAGGTGGCGATGGCCAGCGAGTCCCACTTCTGGTCCAGGGCGGCGGTGTCGGCGGGCCCCTCGAGCCGCAGGTACGGGTAGGCCCGCCGCACCCAGGCGCGGGTGAGCAGCAGCCGGGCGAGCCCCGCCGCGGGGACGACGGCCACCACCGCGACGATCGAGGCGCCGCCCAGGATGAGGCCGACCTGGGCCGCCGTGACGAGCAGGTTCGTGACGATGACCGAGTTGACGATCACGTACGAGCGCTGATCGGAGTCCACGATGAGGTGGTATTTGAAGAAATACAGATGACCCGTCACCACGGTCAGGAGACTCAGTGCGGCCACCCCGACGGCCGGCCCGTAGAAGTCCGATCCGAGGAACTCCAGCGGAAACACGAAACAAAAGACAATCGCGATCAGGGCGAGCACGAGCCCGGAACGGACGAAGAATCGGTGCGCCGCCACGAATATGGCGCGCACGGCGTCGGAATCACCCCGGGAAAAGGCGCGGAACAAATGCGCCCCAGCCGCCGCGACGACGCCGCCCTGCAGCACGGCGAAATACGCCGCGATCCGCGCCACCGACGAGACGAACCCGTTCACCTCCGAGCCGTAGTGGACGATGAGGAGACGCGGCATCAGCAGCGAGATCACGATCCCCGCGAGTTGGGAGCCCAGGCTCGCGGCGACGTTCAGCAGCACCGACCGCCTAGCCACGCTTCGGTCCCGCCGAGCCGGACGGGTCGCCCCGGACCCGCACCTCCCCCAGCAGCCACACCATGGCGATCGGCAGCAGGAACTGGATCGCCATCTCGTTGGCCTGGATCGTCGCGTTCGACCCCATCAGCGTCCCCAGCCGCATCAGGACGAGCGATCCCAGGTACAGGTGCTCGACGCGGCGCGTCGCCAGCATCCAGCGCTCGACCGCGACCCCCACCAGCAGCAGCGCCACCGGGACCGTCCAGGCGAGCCAGGGGCCGACGTAGAAGCCGCCCTGGCCCACCGCCGGCAGGATCACGTCCATCTTGGTCGACTGGTAGAACTCCAGGTTGAAGTACTGGTTCGACGTCCGCGCCGCCCCGTCCCCGCGCGCCAGCAGGTTCAGGACCGGGACGGGCCGCACGAGGTCGTACAGCAGCGTGGTCAGACCCGCGTGCGCCCCGTACGTCTCCGCCATCCGGACCGAGATCGCGACGTTGTGGATGCCGCCGAGGTAGTGGTTGATGAGGCTCTCGGCGTTCCGCAGCGCGTGCTCGGGCCCGGAGTAGGCGGCGTAGGGGTCCCAGTAGTTGCGCGCCCGCGTCATGAACGCGTACACCACGACCAGCCCCGCCACCGCCGGGGCGGTGAGCCGCGCGCGGTGGCGGGGGAACAGCGCCAGGTAGGCCAGGATCGAACTGGCGGCCACGAAGAGGGCCGCCAGGCGGTTGGTGCCGTACAGCAGCACGCCGTTGGCCACCGTGGCCGCCACGGCCGCCCAGACGTAGCGGCGCGCGCCGGAGGCCTCGAAGCGGCGCCACGCCCAGATCAGCGCGGCCAGGAAGGCCAGGTGCTTGCCGGTGACCGCGACCATGATCGCCGCCTCGTCCAGCGCCGAGGTCGCCTTGAGGTCGACGCCGAACGAGCCGCCGGGCAGCACCGGCACGGTGAAGTACGCCCGCGCCGCCCCGGAGACGGCCAGTGCCGCCAGCCCGAGCATGACGCCCGGGACGTAGCGGCGTCCCTGACCCGCTCGCGGCCCCCGCGCTCCGGGCCCCCGGCGGGGCCCGCGACCGGACGGCGCGCGTCCACGACGAGGAGCGCGGCCGTGCAGGCGAGCAGTTCCAGCACCATCATGGCGATGGCGGTGTCGACGTGCCGCCGCGCCACGGTGGTGACCGCCCAGGTCCCGTACTGCTGTGTCACCGCGATCAGGGCCGGGGAGGCGACGTAGCGCAGGAGGCAGCCCGCGACGAAGACGACCCGCAGCGGGGTCGGTCGGCGCGACCACGAGCGGTGCAGGTGCGCCAGGTAGCAGACGCCGAAGGCCACCGGCAGGAGCCACAGGTCGAGGAAGCGCGGGTCGCGGACGCGCGCCACGATCAGGACGGCCGACCCGACCACGGCCGCCACGACGAGGATCGCCGAGACCTGGCGCGCGAGCAGCACCCCGTCGAGGCGGACGGCGACGCGCGCGCGCCGGGCCGGCGCCCCCGCCACGAGGGCGCTGCGCGACCGGGTGCGGGCCGGGGCACTCACCGGGACGCCCCCCGTGCGGCCTCGGCGTCGGCGCGGAACCGGCGCAGGAAGGCGTCGCGGCGCGCCGCGAGCTTCGCCGGACAGTACGGCCCTGCGGCGACCGCGACGTTCGCCAGGGCCATGCGCCGCAGCGCGTCGGCGTCCAGCCCGGCGATCCGGTCGGCCAGTTCCCCGGCGTCCCCGGCGGCGAACAGGTCTCGCCCGACCAGGAGCTCGGGGATGCCGCCGACCCGGGCGCCCAGCGCCGGGCATCCCACGCTCATGGCCTCCAGCAGGGCGCGCGGCAGGCCCTCCACCCGGGAGGGCTGCACGTAGAGGTCGCACTCCTGCAGCGCCGAGAGCACCTCCTGGTGCGGCAGCGCGCCCAGGAAGCTGACGTCGGCGCCCAGCCCGAGGTCGTCGGCCAGACCCGCGAGCCGGCGGGGGTCGCCGCCGCCCACGATCCGGTAGTGGGTGGCGATGCCCCGGTCCTTCAGCCGCCGCATCGCCCGCAGCACCGTGTCGTGGCCCTTGTAGGTCACGTGCACCGCGCCCACGGTGCACAGCACGAGCGGCGCCCGGCCCCGCCCGGCCCCGATCCGCGCCAGCCGGCGCTCCAGCACGGCGGCGTCCGGGTCGGGGAACACCACGTCGGAGCACGCCACCGCGACGCCCGCGGTCGGGTAGCGGCGCTGCAGGAAGCGGGACGTGACGTAGAGCACGTGGGTGGAGCGCCGCACGAGGGCGCGGGTCAGCAGGAAGAAGGCCGGGGCCGCGATCCGGCCGAGGACGCCGTGGTGGCGGTAGGCGTCCCAGGCGCAGCCGACGACCTCCACGAGCGTCGGCCTGCCGAGCCGACGGGCGCTGAGCCAGGCCAGGGCGCCGATCCGGCTGGGCAGCCGGACGACCACCGCCTCGGCGCGCGCCACCTCGGCGTCCAGCACGCGGCGGGCGCGCGGCAGCGGCCCCGCCGGCACGATGCGCACGTCGGGGTCGCTGAGGAGGCTCAGGCCGGCGGGCGGCGCGTCCTCGTGCCGCACCCGCCCGACGAACACCACCGGCCCCAGGGCTGTGGTGTAGCGGGCCAGCACCTCGTCGGGGAAGCTGCCCGACGTGGCGTGGCGGCCCGCGTGCTCGACGAAGATGTGGTCGTGGGCGAAGACGACCCTCACCGCGCACCTCCCCCGCGCATCACAGCCTCAGATCGGACTCGTGCGCGCCGATGACGTGCTTGAGGTCGTACAGGGTGTGCCGGCCCGGGACGCCGAAGCTGCGGACGCCGTCGACGCCCATCGCCCGGAACTCCCGGTGCGCGACCGCGATGATGATGCCGTCGTAGGCGCCCGCCTCCGGCTGCGCGATGGGCCGCACCCCGTACTCGGCCAGCGCGTGCGCCGGGTCGACCCACGGGTCGAACACGTCGACCGCGATGTCGTAGTCCTCGAGCTCGCGGATCACGTCGATCACCCGCGAGTTCCGCAGGTCGGGGGTGTTCTCCTTGAACGTCAGGCCCAGCACGAGGACGTGCGCGCCCCGCACCGGCAGTCCCTGCTTGGCCAGCCCCTTCACGAACTGGGCCGCCACGTAGGCGCCCATCGAGTCGTTCAGGCGGCGGCCCGCCAGGATGATCTCCGGGTGGTAGCCGACCGCCTGGGCCTTGTGCGTCAGGTAGTAGGGGTCGACGCCGATGCAGTGGCCGCCGACCAGCCCCGGGCGGAACGGCAGGAAGTTCCACTTCGTCCCGGCGGCGCGCAGGACGTCTTCGGTGTCGATGCCGAGCCGGTTGAACAGGATCGCGAGCTCGTTCATGAGCGCGATGTTCACGTCGCGCTGGGTGTTCTCGATCACCTTGGCCGCCTCCGCGACCCGGATCGAGGGCGCCCGGTGCGTCCCGGCGGTGACGATCGAGCGGTAGAGCGCGTCGACGAAGTCGGCGGTCGCCGGCGTCGAGCCCGAGGTGACCTTCATGATCGACGGGAGCCGGTGCTCCCGGTCGCCCGGGTTGATCCGTTCGGGGCTGTACCCGACGTGGAAGTCGACGTTGAAACGCAGCCCGCTGACCTGCTCCAGCAGCGGCACGCAGTCCTCCTCGGTGGCGCCGGGGTAGACCGTCGACTCGAAGACGACGACGTCCCCCGGCGCCAGGTGGCGCCCCACGGAGCGGCAGGCCGCCAGCACGGGGCCGAGATCGGGCCGCTTGTGCGCGTCGATCGGCGTGGGGGTGGTCACGATGTAGACGTCGGCGGCGTCCAAATCCGCCTCGTCGGCGGTGCAGCGGAGGTGGACCGCCGCGGCCAGTTCGTCGGGGGGCACCTCGAGCGTCAGGTCCTCGCCCGCCCGCGGTTCCGCGACCCGGCGCGGGTTGATGTCGAACCCGATGACCGGCTGTCGCTTGGCGAACTCGACGGCCAGCGGGAGCCCGACGTACCCCAGTCCGATCACCGCGATCGTGGCGTCCGACACCGCGCGGGCCGGGGCGGCCACGCCGGCGTCCGGGGCGCTCATGCCGCACCCCCGACCGCCGCGCGGGCCGCCTCGGGGGCCCCGACCCGGGACGCCCCCGCGCCGGTCATGACGTCCTGCATCCCGGTCCAGATCCGCTCCTGGGCGAACCGCTCCCGCGCGCGCTCCCGGGCCGCGCGCCCGAGCCGGCCGGCGCCCTCCGGGTCGTCGGCCAGCGCGTTGATGTGGCGCACGAGCGCGGCCGCGTCGCCCACGCCCATCAGCAGGCCCGTCTCCTGGTCCACCACCGTGTCCACCGCGCCGGTCGCGGTCGTGACGATGGCCGGGATCCCGGCCGCGGCGGCCTCCAGCACGACGGTCCCGAAGCCCTCCCGCAGCGTCGGCAGGCTCAGGACGTCCAGGGCGGGCAGGTGCCCCCAGACGTCGTCGGTCCACGGCACGCGGGCGAGCCGGTCGCCCAGCGCGGCGAACCCGGTCTCGAAGCCTTCCTCCTCCGTCGGGCCGACCACCAGCAGGCGGGCCCGGGGCGTCAGCTCGGCGGACGCGAAGGCGTCCAGCAGGGTGTGGATGCCCTTGTCGCGGGTCACCCGCCCCACGAAGCCGACCACGAAGTCGTCGGGGCGCAGCCCCAGTTCGCGCCGCAGGGCGTCCCGGTCGACCCCGGCGATCCGCGCCTGGACGGCCGCCACGTCGATCCCGTTGCTGCTGCCGTCGCCGATCGTCCACAGCTTCCCGGGCGACACGAGCCGGCGACGCAGCAGTTCGCGGCCCAGGGACGGGCTCACCGCCACCACGTCGGTGGCCAGCAGGCCGCAGAGCCGCTCGGCGCAGGCGAGCGCGGCGGCCAGCGGCCCGGAGGCGCCCTCGAGCCGCAGGCCGCGCACCAGGTACACCCGGCGCGGGACCCCGGTGAGCCACGCCGCCAGGATCCCCAGCAGCCCCGCCTTGGGGGTGCCCACGTTCACGACGGCGGGGCGCGCCGCCGCCAGGAACCGGACCCAGGCGGCCAGCGCCGCCAGGTCGGCCACCGGGGCCGGGTCGCGCCGCATGGCCAGGGGATGGAAGGCGACGCCCTCCCGCCGGGCGGCGGCCTGGGCGAGGTCGTCCGGGCTGGCGACGAGCGTCACGTCCCAGCCCTGCTCGCGCAGCCAGGCGAGCTGGCCGCGCAGCAGGGTGAAGGCGCTGAACCCGATGGTGGTCGCGTAGACCACCGAGCGGGCGTTCCGCGCGGGACGAGGGGTCATCGGGGTGTCCTTCCGATCAGACGGGGCAGCGCCAGGTAGGCCGAGCACACGACGGCGAGGACGAGGGCGCACAGGGGCGTGGGCCACGCGCCCGTGGCGCCCAGCAGCCCCACCGCCCCCGCGGCGGCGGTGAGGGCGGCGACGAGCCCGCCCACGGCCAGGTGCGACCAGCCCGCCGACGCGAGGCGCTGGTAGGTGTGCGTGCGGTGCGCGGTGAGCAGCGGGGCGTCCTGCAGCGCGCGCCGCGCGAGCGTCACGCCGGCGTCGGACCAGTAGATGAGCAGCGGGGCCACCGCCGCCAGCGGGTGGACGCCCCACGCCAGGCAGGTGAGCGACGTGGCGGCGAGCGCGGCGCCCAACAGGTAGCTCCCGGCGTCGCCGAGGAACAGCCCGGGCGGGATCAGGTTCCAGGGCAGGAACACCACGAACGCCACGGCGATGGTCAGCCCGGCCATCACGAGCCAGCCGATCCCCAGGGCCGCGCCCAGCAGGGCGAAGCTCCCGCCGGCGGCCAGCCCGTGCAGGCTGGAGATCCCGTTGACCCCGTCCATGAAGTTGGTGACGTTGACGTGCGCCGCGAACAGCAGCGCCACGGCCGGCACCCAGCCCCAGTCCAGCCCGAGCAGCAGCGCGAGGGCGGCGCCCACGGCGCCGCCGACGGCGAGCTGCAGCGAGAACCGCGTCCGCACCGACAGCCCCCGGACGTCCTCGGCGAGCCCGACCAGGCCCATCACCGCGGCGCTGCCCAGCACCACCCCCAGGAGCGCCGGCGCGTCGGGCGGCAGCATCAGCACGCCCCCGAGCCCCGCCACGGTCATGCCCAGCAGGCTCGCCAGCCCGCCGCCCCGCAGGGTGGGGTGCGCGTGCGACGACCGGGCGCTCGGCACGTCGACGGCCCCCGCCCGCAGCAGCAGCGGGCGGACGGCGGCGGGCGCCGCGAGCGCGACGCAGGCGCCGAGCAGCAGCGGCCCCCAGGCGACGTCGGTCATCGCGTCCCCCGGGCGCTCGCCGCGGCCCCGGACGCCGCGGGCGCCCGCCCGCCGCCGGCGGCGTCCTCGGCGAGCGACAGCGTCGGGTCGGGGTCGCCCACGGCCATCTGCGGGAGCAGCGCCGGGTCCAGCGTCGGGACGCCGACCTGGTCGATCAGCGGGTGCACGCTGCGCGCGCCGCGCTCGGCGGCGCTGAACAGCACCTCGTGCAGCTTCTCGCCGGGACGCAGCCCCGTGTACCGGATGGGCACCTCCACGTCGGCCTCGGCCATCATGCGCCGCGCCACGTCCAGGATCCGGACCGGCTCGCCCATGTCCAGCACCAGGACGCCGCCGGGGCTGCCCAGCGCACCCGCCTGCAGCACCAGCTCGCACGCCTCGGGGATCGTCATGAAGTACCGCGTCACGTCGGGGTGCGTCACCGTCAGGGGACCGCCGCGCGCGATCTGGGCGCGGAAGGTGTAGAGCACCGAGCCGCGCGACCCGAGCACGTTGCCGAACCGCACCGACAGCGCCCCCAGGCCCCGCTCGTGGGCGTACCAGGCGGTGAGCCGCTCCCCGACGCGCTTGGTCCTGCCCAGGGTGCTCGACGGGTCCGCGGCCTTGTCGGTGGAGACGTTGACGACCCGGCCGACGCCCACCGCGTGGGCGCAGCGCAGCACGTTGAGCGTGCCGAGGACGTTGGTGCGCCAGCCCTCGTGCGGGAACCGCTCGAGCATCGGGAGGTGCTTCAGCGCCGCCGCGTGGAAGACGGCGTCGGGCCGGTGCCGGTCGAAGACGGCCAGCAGCGCGTCCGCGTCGCGGATCTCGCACAGCACCGTGTCGTCGGTGTCCAGCAGGCCGGCGCCGTCGATCGACAGCTGGGTGGCGTGCAGCGCGGACTCGTCCCGGTCGAGCAGCACCAATCGCCGCGGCCCGAGCCTGTGGAGCTGGCGAGCCAGTTCCGAGCCGATGGAGCCGCCCGCGCCCGTCACCAGCACGACGCGGTCGGCGACGTAGCCGGCCACCGCGCTCAGGTCGGTGCTCACCGGCCGGCGCCCCAGCAGGTCGGCGACGTTGAAGGCCCGCAGGCCCTCCAGCGACATCCGGCCGCCGAGCATCTCCCGCACGGGCGGGATGACGACGAGCCGCAGCCGGTGCTGCTCGCAGACGGCCGAGACGGCCTGGAGCAGGTGCGGGGACGGCCTCGACACCGCGAGGATCACCGTCTCGGCCCGGCGCTCGGCGGCCCGCCGCGCGAGGTCGGCCCCCGTCCCCAGGACGCGGTGGCCCTCGACGCGGAGGAAACGCTTCGCGGGGTCGTCGTCCAGGTAGCCGACGATGGCGTAGGGGGCGTCGGCGGCGAGGTCGACCAGGCGCGCCACCTGATGGCCCGCCTCCCCCGCGCCGTACACCAGCGCGGGCGTCGCGGTCGCGGCGGCGTCGCGGTGCGCTCCCGACCCGGCCAGGAGCAGGCGCAGTGCCCAGCGCCCCGCCGCCATCACGACCAGAGCCATCGGGGGCACCGTGAGCGCCAGCCCGCGCGGCAGGTCGGTGGTCAGGGACAGCGCGGCCCCCAGGGGCAGCGCGGGCAGCAGGACGACGGCGCCCAGCCAACCGGCCTCGCTGAAGCTGCCGGTGCGGCTGCGGCCGCGGTACACCTGGGTGGCCAACCCGACCGTCACCTGCAGCGCGATCGCGAGGCCGGTGTAGAGCACGGTCCACCGCCACTGCGCGGGCGTGAGAACCAGGTCGTAGCGGACCGCGGAGAACGCCACCAGCGCCACCAGCCAGGCCAGGCAGTCCCACGCCACGAGGAGGACGCGGCGCCAGCGCGCCGGGAGCCGCAGGAGGTCGGCGGCGTGCAGCCGCCGAGGCGCCGAGGAGCGCGGGGCCGGCGGGGCGAGGGGCCCCGCGTCGTCACTGGTGATACGCGTCACGGCTGGAAAGGTAGTCGCGCCGACGGGCCCGAAAACCCGTCCCGGACGGTCCCGTACGACCCCGTACACCCGAAACGGGTCATGCCCTCGGTTTGAACCGTATCAGCGTCCCGACAAGGGGTGATCCGCGGTTTCCAGCGTCCGGGTCAGCCTTCTGGACGCCGTCGAAGCAGCGAGACCGACAGCCGCGGCCGGACGCCCGGCGCGACGTGGACGACGCCGTGGAAGGAGGCGACGTCCTCGTCGAACACGTGGGGCAGCCACTCCGCGTCGCCCGGGGACAGGCGCAGCCCCGTCAGTTCGGCGCGGGGCACCCAGTGCAGCGTCCCCTCCGCGTTGCGGGCCGGCGGTTCGCCCGCGAAGGCGTCGACCCGGAAGACGAAGCCGAACCAGTCCTCGCCGGCCCCGCGCGGTGCCGGCCAGCTCAGCGTCCCGCGCAGCGTCAACGCGGTCGCCTCGATGCCGGCCTCCTCCCGGAGCTCGCGCCGCAGGGCGGCGACCGCGTCCTCGTCCGGCTCGATCTTGCCGCCCAGCCCGTTGAACAGGCCGTACTGCTCGTCGGCGGGGTCGGCCGTGCGGTGCACCAGCAGCACCGCGTCGCCGCGCGTCACGAACGCCAGCACGCCGAGGACCGGGCGGAACGCCACCGCTCAGCCCTCCCCGTGACCGGCTCCCGCCGCACTCCCGGACGCGGCGCGCGTCGCCGGCAGCGGCGAGACGTCGTGCCCGGCCGGCGCGAGGGGCCCGGCGAGTTCGGACAGCAGGGGCAGCGCCGCCTCCAGGTCGTCCCCGAGCCGGCGCAGGCTCTGCCCGCGGTCGGACACCCAGACGGCGAACTCCCCCGCCGCGTCGCGCCGGGAGGTGTCCCACAGCAGATGGTGGCCGTTCTCGCTGATCCCGAAAACGACGAGGTGCTCCACCAGGTCCCACGAGCCGTCGGGCTCGATCACCCAGTCGAAGTCGTCGGCCCGGGAGTCGGCGTAGTCGGCGCGGACGAAGGCTGTCAGGGCATCGCCGGTGGCGGGCAGCCCGTCGGCGTGGCCCGGGAGCACGGGCGGGAGGACGAGCCACAGCCCGAACAGCCGACCCCAGCCCGCGTGGGCGACGAAGGCGCGGTAGCTGGGCGGGTAGGCGCCTGGCTGCTCGAGGGCCGCGGCGTCGACGTGCGCGCGGGTGGGCGTCCCGTCGATCCTCAGGTCGGCGATGCGCACTGGCGCTCCTCGGAAATCGGGCGGCGGGCGCCGCGGTGCGTCTGCCGGGCGTCGATGCTCGCCCCGGTGTCGCCCGATCATCCCACGGGCTCAGCCCTCGCGCAGGGCGGTGGACGGGGGCTCGGGGACGGGCGGGGGGACCTGGCCCGCGAGCTCGGCGGCCCGCTCCCGGGCGCGCTCGGCGCGGGAGGGCACCTGCGCCACCAGGATGCCCGCCATCATCAGGGCGGCGCCCAGCAGGCCGCGGGCGCTCAGCCGCTCCCCCAGGAACAGCGCGCCGCCCAGGGCTCCGAACACGGCCTCCAGCGCCATGATCATGGCGGCCACGGACGCCCGCGCGTGCCGCATGCCGACCACCTGCAGCGTGTAGCCGACGCCGGTGGAGACCAGGCCCGCGAACGCGATGGCGCCCAGCGCGTGCTCCATGCCCACGAACGGCCGTTCCTCGAACAGCGGCGCCGCGCCGGTGGCGAGCACCGCCGCCACGACGAACTGCGCCACCGACAGCCGGATGGGGTCCAGCGCGGACGCCGCCCGCCCCACCGCGAGGATGTGGAAGGTCCACACGCCCGCGCCGATCAGGCACAGCAGGTCGCCCAGCCCGATGCCCGACCCCGTCCAGGTCAGCAGGAACAGGCCGGGGACGGCCAGCGCGATGCCCAGCCAGGTGACCGGCGGCGTCCGGTGGCCGAACAGCCGCCCGGCGAGCGGCACCATCACCATGTAGAGCCCGGTCACGAACGCGGCGTTGCCGGCCGTCGTGTGCTCGATACCCACCTGCTGCAGCTCCGAGCCCGCGAACAGCAGCGCGCCGATCACCAGGCCGGGGACGACCACGGCGCGCCACGCCTCGCGCCGGGCGGCGGCGTCGCGGCCCTCGCGCCGGTCCAGGAACCACAGCAGCGGCAGCAGCGCCGCGGCGCCCAGGTAGTTGCGGGCGGCGATGAACGTGGACGCCCCCACGGCTTCGGCGCCCAGCCGCTGCGCGACGAACGCCAGCCCCCAGATCGCCGCGCACGCCAGCAGGAGCAGGTGCGAGCGGGTTCGCGCGCTCACGCGGACGCCTCAGACGACGACGGTCGAGACGGGCAGCCCGGAGTTCGCGCCGATCCCCAGGCTGCTGGCGGGCCGGCCGCGCCGGATCACCTCCGCGCCCAGGGCCGCCATCATGGCGCCGTTGTCGGTGCACAGCCCGGGCCGGGGACGCCGCACGGTGACGCCCGCGGCGTCCGCGCGCTCCTGCAGCAGGCCACGGAGGCGGGAGTTGGCCGCGACGCCGCCGCCCAGCAGGATCGTGTCGAGCCCGTAGTGGTCGCACATGTCCATGGCCTTGGCCGTCAGCACGTCGCAGACGGCCTCCTGGAAGGACGCGCACACGTCGGCCACCGGGATCTCCTCGCCGGCGAGCTCCCGGGTCTCGACCCAACGCGACACGGCGGTCTTGAGGCCGGAGAACGAGAAGTCGAAGCGGTGCCGGGCCAGGTCCTTGCGGCTGGTGAGGCCGCGCGGGAAGGCGATCGCGGTGGGGTCGCCGTCGGCGGCCGCCCGGTCGATCAGCGGACCGCCGGGGTAGCCCATGCCCAGCAGGCGGGCCACCTTGTCGTAGGCCTCGCCCGCGGCGTCGTCGATCGTCGAGCCCACCTCGGTGATCGCGCCGGTGATGTCGTCGACGACCAGCAGGGAGGTGTGGCCGCCGGAGACGAGCAGCGCGCCGAAGCGCTCGGGCAGCGGCCCGTGGTCGAGCAGGTCCACCGCGACGTGGCCGACGAGGTGGTTGAGCCCGTACAACGGCTTGTCCAGCGCGATCGCCAACGCCTTGGCGGCCGACAGGCCCACCACGAGCGCGCCCATGAGCCCCGGACCGGCGGTGACGCAGATGCCGTCCACGTCGGCCAGGTCGACCCCAGCCGCCTCGGTGGCGCGCCGCAGCGCCGGGACGATGGCCTGCAGGTGGGCGCGGGAGGCCACCTCGGGCACCACGCCGCCGAAGCGCACGTGCTGCTCCACCGAGCTGGCCACCTCGTTGGCCAGCAGTTCGGTCCCCCGGACGATCGCCACGCCCGTCTCGTCGCAGCTCGACTCGATCCCGATCACCAGCGGCTCGCTCATGCCGCACCTCCCAGCGGTAGTGCCATGACCAGGGCGTCGCGCCCGGGCCCGTAGTAGTTGGCGCGCGTCGCCAGCGCGACGAAGCCCACGTGGTCGTACAGCGCGCGGGCGGCCGCGTTGTCGGCCTCGACCTCGAGCATCACCTGGGACGCGCCCGCCTCGGCGGCCCAGGTCAGCCCCGCCAGCACCAGGCGCCGGGCGACCCCGGCGCGGCGGGCGTCGGGCGCGACGATCACACGGTTGAGGTCGGCGGTGTCGCCGGCCACGCTGAACGCGATGACGCCGGCGGGCCCGGTCGCGCCCGGTTCGATCAGGACGCACGCGCGCGGCGAGCCGATCTCCTCGGACCACGCGTGCTCGCTCCAGCGGCCGGTCGGGAAGGCGTCCTCGAGCGCGGCGATCGCGGCGGCGTCCTCCGGGCGCGCGGCGAGCGGGCTCATCGCGTCCTGCTCAGGCTGACCCGGGCCCGCGGCAGCGCGGACTTGCGGGCCGTGGAGACCTCGGCGTCCGGGCGGCGCAGGTACAGCGGCTCCAGCCCGGCGTCCGGCAGCGGGGTCACGGCGAGCCAGGCGGCGTCCAGGGTGGTCGGGCCGGACGGTTCGCCGACCAGGTGGGCGCCGGGGCCGGCCAGCGGCAGCGCCGGGACGTCCGCGGGCGCCGTGACGTGCGGGCCGTCGCCGCGGCGTCCGAATGCGTCGTAGCGCGCCCAGTACACCTCCTTGCGGCGGGCGTCGGAGACGACGACGAAGTCCTCGGGGGCGCCCCGGGCGGCCCAGGCTGCGGCGACGGCGTCCAGCGAGCAGGCGCCGGTGACCGGGATGCCGAGCACCTCGGCGAGCGTCGTCCCAGTCGCGACGCCGACCCGCAACCCGGTGAACGGGCCGGGCCCGACGCCAACGACGATGCCGGTCAGGTCGGACAGCGCGTGCCCGGCCTCGCCCAGGACGCGCTGCACGAGCGGCGCGAGTTCCTCGGCGTGCGCGCGGGCGTCGTCGACGCGCCCGGCGGCGAGGATCACGCCGTCGGCGACCAGCGCCGCCTCGACCACCGTCGAGGTGTCGAGCGTCAGGATCAGGGTCATGCGTCCTCCTCCAGGGCGGCGGCGAGCCGGGCGCGGTCCCAGCGGTCGCCGTGCGGGGTCACGAAGACCCAGCGGGTCTCGTCGTCGGGGTCGGTGCCGCGGCGGATGTCCACGTCCAGCCGGTCGGACGCCAGTCCCTCGGCCACGCCGGTCCCCCACTCCACGAGGGTGACCGAGTCGGCCAGGGACTCCTCCAGGTCGAGGTCCTCGAGTTCGGCGGCGTCGCCGAGCCGGTAGGCGTCCACGTGCACGAGCGTCGGCCCCCCGGTTCGCGGCGGGTGGATCCGGGCGAGCACGAAGGTGGGCGAGATGATCGGCCCGTCGACGTCGAGGCCGGCGCCGAGCCCCTGGGTGAAGGTGGTCTTCCCGGCGCCGAGTTCGCCCGAGGCGATGATCAGGTCGCCGGCGCGCAGCAGCCCCGCCAGGCGGCGGCCGAGCGTCCGCATGGCGTCGGCGTCGGCGGCGCGGGCGACGAGCGGCAGGGGGCGGCGCAGCAGGAGGTGCCCGGCCCGCTCCCCGTCGGTGGCGAAGCCGACGCGGCGCCAGCGCTCCACCACGTCGGGGTGGTCGGCGCGGGCCAGCAAGGTGAGCTCGGGTTCGCCCAGGTCGGCGCGGTGCTCCCCGATCACCTCGACCAGGAAGGTCGCGACACCCTGCCCGCGGAGCGCGGGCACCACGCCGACGCGGGTCAGGCACGGCTCGCCCTCCAGGGGCACGACCACGGCACCGCCGACGGCCTCGCCGTCGACCTCGGCGACGTAGCCCGTGCCGGCGGCCAGCCGCGCCCCGACGGCCGCCTCGTCGTCCGACAGCGCCGCGGCCGGCGCGCCGTGCACCGGACGCGCGGCGAAGGCCGCGTGCGAGACGGCCAGCAGGGTGGCCGCGTCCGAGGCGTCCGCGAGCCGCACGGTGAGCTCGCGTCCGTCGGGCAGCAGGGCGGCGGCGAGTTCGCGGACGGCGTGGGACATGGGCACCTGTTCCAGAAAAGGGGGAGCGCGGAAAGCGCGCCCGCCAGTCTACTCCCGCCTCGGGAGAGGACCCAGCGGGGTCAGCCCTCGACGACCACCATCGCGACGGCCACCCCGGCGTCGTGGCTGATGGAGACGTGGAGCCGGGAGACCCCGAGTTCCTCCACCCGGTCGGCCACCGTCCCGGTGACCACCAGGGACGGCCGCCCGGTCTCGTCGGCCAGCACCTCGCAGTCGCTCCAGCGCAGGCCCGCCGGGGCGCCCAGCGCCTTGGCCAGGGCCTCCTTGGCGGCGAACCGGCCGGCCATGGTCTGGTCGCTGCCGTCCTGCTCGGCCAGGGTGAAGACGCGGTCGGTGAAGCCGGGGCGGGCGCGCGCCTGGCTGATCCGGTCGACCGAGCACACGTCGACCCCGATCCCGAGGATCACTCGACGGTGACCGACTTGGCGAGGTTGCGCGGCTGGTCCACGTCGTGGCCCAGCAGGGTCGCCACCTCGCAGGCGAAGATCTGCAGCGGGACGGTCGCCAGCAGCGGCTGCAGCAGCGTGGACGCCTTCGGCAGCCGGATCAGCTTGTCGGCGTAGGGCTCCACCTCGGCGTCGCCCTCCTCCACCAGCACGATGGTGCGCGCCCCGCGGGCCCGCACCTCCTGGATGTTGGAGATCACCTTGTCGTGCAGCTGGTCGCGGCCCTGCGGCGGCACGACGACGAAGACCGGGATGCCCTCCTCGACCAGCGCGATCGGGCCGTGCTTGAGCTCGCCGGCGGGGAAGCCCTCGGCGTGCAGGTAGGCGATCTCCTTGAGCTTGAGGGCCCCCTCGAGCGCGACCGGGTAGCCGACGTGCCGCCCCAGGAAGAGCACCGACGGCACCTGGTGCAGTTCGCGGGCCAGCGCGTGCAGGTCCTCGGTGCCGTCCAGCACCTGCTGGATCTTGGCCGGCATCGTCTCGAGCTCGGCCATGATCGTGGCGATCTCGTCGCCGAACTTGGTGCCGCGCACCTGCGCCAGGTAGAGCCCCAGCAGGTAGCAGGCGGTCACCTGGGTCAGGAAGCCCTTGGTGGACGCCACCCCGATCTCGGGGCCGGCGTGCGTGTAGATGACGGCGTCGGACTCGCGCGGGATGGTGGACCCGTTGGTGTTGCAGATCGCGATCACCTTGGCGCCCTGCTCGCGGGCGTGCCGCACGGCCATCAGCGTGTCGGCGGTCTCGCCCGACTGCGAGATCGTCACGACCAGCGTGCGCGGGGTGATGATCGGGTCGCGGTAGCGGAACTCCGAGGCGATCTCGACCTCGCAGGGGACGCGCGTCCAGTGCTCGATGGCGTACTTGGCGACCAGGCCGGCGTAGTAGGCGGTGCCGCAGGCGACGATGACGATCTTGTCGATGCTGCGCAGTTCGGCGGGCGCGATCCGGATCTCGTCCAGGGTGAGCTGGCGGTCGGCGTCGAAGCGGCCCAGCAGCGTGTCGGACACGGCCTGCGGCTGCTCGTAGATCTCCTTGCGCATGAACCAGTCGTAGCCGCCCTTCTCGGCCGCCGACAGGTCCCAGTCGACGTGGTAGGGCTTGCCCTCGACCTCGTTGCCCTCGAAGTCGGTGCCGCGCCAGCCGTCGCGGCGGACCTCGACGACGACGTCCTGGCCCATCTCGACGGCCTCGCGGGTGAACTCGATGAAGGCCGCCACGTCGGAGGCGACGAACATCTCGCCCTCCCCCACGCCCATCACCAGCGGGCTGTTGCGGCGCGAGGCCACCAGCAGGTCGGGGTCGTGGGCGTCGATGGCGACCAGCGTGAAGGCGCCCTCCAGGCGGCGGCTGACCGCGCGCATCGCGTCGGCCAGGCCCGCGCCGCCGGCGATCTCGCGGGCGACCAGCTGGGCCGCGACCTCGGAGTCCGTCTGGGACAGGAACGCGACGCCCTGGGCCTCGAGTTCGGCGCGCAGCGGCGCGAAGTTCTCGATGATGCCGTTGTGGATGAGCGCCACCCGGCCGTCCGCGGAGACGTGCGGGTGGGCGTTGGCGTCGGTGGGCGCGCCGTGCGTGGCCCACCGGGTGTGCCCGATGCCGAGGTGGGACTCGGGGACGGGGTGCTCCGCCAGCTCGGCCTCGAGGTTCGTCAGCTTGCCCGCCTTCTTGCGCCAGACCAGCCCGTCATCCGCCTCGACCGCGATCCCTGCGGAGTCGTAACCGCGGTATTCCATGCGGCGCAGCGCGTCCACCAGGACGTTCTGCGCGTTCCTCGGCCCGACATACCCGATAATTCCGCACATGGGATTCAGCGTACCGGCCGCCCCCCACGCCGAGCGAGGCGAGGGCGTCGTGGATGAATACGGCCCCTACGTGCTCGCCGAGCGGGCCGTGTGGGCCGATCTCGCGACGCAGATGCCGGTGGCGCTCACCGAGGAGACGCTCGAGCGCGTCCGGTCCCGGCTGGACACCATCGACCTGGCGCAGGTACGCGAGGTGTACCTGCCGCTGACCGAGCTCATCCACCTCTACGTGGAGTACACCGGCCACCTCTACAGCAGCACGCACGACTTCCTGGAGGTCTCGGAGCGCCGCACCCCGTTCGTGATCGGCGTCGCCGGCTCGGTCGCGGTGGGCAAGTCCACCACCAGCCGGCTGCTGGTCGAGTTGCTGTCCCAGCTGCCGGGGCACCCGCGGGTGGACCTGGTGACCACCGACGGCTTCCTGCACCCCAATGCGGAGCTGGAGCGGCGCGGCATCATGAACCGCAAGGGCTTCCCCGAGAGCTACGACCGGCAGGCGCTGCTGAAGTTCGTGATGGACGTGAAGTCGGGCGCGCCCGTGGTGGAGGCGCCGGTGTACAGCCACCTCGTCTACGACATCGTGCCCGGCGAGAAGATCGTGGTGAGCCACCCCGACATCCTGATCATCGAGGGCCTCAACGTGCTGCAGCCCGCCCGGCTGCGCTCGGACTCCGACACCTCGCTGGCGGTCAGCGACTTCTTCGACTTCTCGGTCTACGTGGACGCCTCCGAGGACGACCTGCGCGCCTGGTACCTCGAGCGGTTCCTCAAGCTGCGCGAGACCGCCTTCCGGGACCCGCGCTCCTACTTCGCGAAGGTGGCCGCCCTGTCGGACGCCGACGCCCTGGCCTACGGCACCGAGGTGTGGGACACCATCAACGCCCCCAACCTGCGCGAGAACATCCTGCCCACCCGCGGCCGCGCCACCGCGATCCTGCGCAAGAACGCCCAGCACGACATCGAGTGGATCCGCATCCGCAAGATCTGATCCGGCGCCGAGACCCCGCCGGGGCGTCGGGGGCGGCCGCTAGGCTCCCGCCATGACGGAACGCGGTTATCACCAGGCGTCCGTGCTGGACGAGGCGGGCCTCAGCCTGGCCCTCGCCCCGGCACTCACCCCCAACGGGCCGGTCGCATCCCCGTCGTTCTTCCACGGGTTCGCGACCCACCCCCTCGTGCTGGCGCGCGGCCTGGTCACGCTGGCCGACATCACCGCCGCCCGCTACTTCCCGCTGGGCACCAGCTCGATGCGCGACCCCGTGCTCACCGCGCACGGCGATCGGCTGCGCGCCGAGGTGTTCTCCGCCTGCGCGGGGGTGCACGCCCGGCTGGACCTGCTCGGGGCCGGCTTCGACGGCGGCGAGATCGGGCACGGCACCACCAACGTCGACATCGGCCTGCACACCCGGACGGCCCTGTCCCGGGTGGGTCGCTCCGACCTGCTGCACGTCGACGTCGGGAGCGAGGGGCTGGCCGTGTCCAGCCCGGAGCGCACCGCGGTCGAGCGGCCGGTCGACATGCCCGATCGCTGGGTGCGTTCGCTGGGCAACACCGCCGAGATCCTGCACGGCCTGGTGCCCGTGCTCACGGTGGACGCCGCCGCGGCGCGCGCCTTCATCGCCGCGCTGCCCGCCGCCACCGCCGCGACCCGCGGCGGCTGGGTGACCCGGACGCGCACCGGGCTGCGGGTCGCGGCGCGGCCGTCGGGCCCGGCCGTCTTCCTGGCCGGGACGCACCGGCTGTCGGGGCTGAAGCGGATGCTGCCGCACGTGCAGGGCCTCACCCTGTACGGCCCCGCCGGCGGCGGCGAGGGCGCCTCCGCGGTCGAGGTGCACCTGCCCGCGGCCCGGCTCACGCTGGTGCTCACCGCCGGCGCCACCCGCGGCTTCTCCGGGGAGGGCGCCCTGCTGGACGCCCTCGCGTCCCCGACGGCGCTCGAGGACGCCGCCCTGGTCTCAGCGCTGCTGTCCTTCGAGCCCCGGATCGACGTCGCCCGGCTCGCCCGGGACGCCGACCTCACCCCGGACGCCGTCCGCGACGCCCTGGCGGTGCTGGCGTCCTCGGGCCGGGTCGGCTGGGACGGACACGAGGAGGCCTGGTTCCACCGCGAACTGCCCGACGCCCCCGACCGGGTCACCCGCGACAATCCGCGGCTGGTCGCCGCCCGCCGCCTCGTGGCCGCCGGCGGGGTGCGGACCGGCGCCGAGCCCGGCACCTGGCAGGTCGCGGGGGCGTCCGAGGGCGACTACCTGGTCCGCCGGGAGGCCGACGGCGACCGCTGCGCCTGCACCTGGTACCTGTCGCACCGCGGCACCCGCGGCCCGTGCAAGCACGTGCTGGCCGCCCAGATCTTCGACCAGGAGGCCCGATGACCGCCCTCGCCGACGCCGTCGCCGTGTTCCGCGAGCTGGGCTGGGCCGACGCCGACCTGAGCCGGGCGCTCGAGCTGCCGCTGGGCACCCCCGAGCAGCGCGCCGTCGCCAGGAAGGGCGTGGCCAAGGGCGTCTGGGGCGCGTTCGGCGAGGTCGGCCCGAACCGGTACGCCTGGGTGTCGGCGATCGGGGTCGACGGCAAACTGTTCCTCGTGTTCGCGCTGCGCCAGGGCGTCTCCGCCCGGCGTGCCGCCCAACTGCTGCGCGACGTCCGCACGACGGGCCTCGACCAGGCCCTCGCCGCGGTCTTCGAGGCCGGCAACCCGGGCGCGGTCGCCCGCGCCCTGTTCCCCGGCGACGGCGGCCAGCCCTGGACGGTGCAGGCCGCGCTGCGCCTGCTGGTACCCGGCGACGAGGAACCGCCCACCGGCCGGGCCTACCTGCGCGCGTGGACCCGGCTCGCCGAGAGGGCGTTGATCCACAACGCCGGCGGCAAGGATCTAGCCCGCTGGCGGTTCGCCGACCACGTCCGGGCCGCCATCGCCGCCGGGGTGCCGGCGGCCGGCTCCCCCGAGGCCGGGCCGATCGCGCTCGTGCTGGGCCGCGGCGTCGAGTTGGGCCTGCTGGAGCGCGACGAGGCCGTCGAGCTGAGCTTCGGCGGCCTGGACGCCTCCGCGCGGCCCAGCGACCGGATCACCTGGCTGGACACCCTGGCCGGCCTGGGCGTCACCGACGCCGACCTGCTGGAGCGCGCGGACGCCCTCGTCCCGCTGCTCGGCTTCGGCGACGCCGCGCTCATCGAGCGGCTGACCCCGATCCTGCTGGCCGGGGACGACGCGACCGCCGTGGACGTGGTGCTCGTCGCGCTGGCGGCCAAGACCAAGAAGACCCGCCGCGCCGTGCTGGAGGCGGCGGCGTCCCGTCCCCGTCCGGCGGGCGCCGAACTGGTGGCCGACGTCGTGGCCGGCCAGGCCGCGGACACCGACCGGGGCGTCGCCCGCGCCGCCGCCGCGCTCGCCGCGTCCTGGGGGCTGGACGCCGCACCGGTGGCCCCCGGACCGGCGCCGGTCACCGGGGCGTGGCGGCCGACGCCGCCGCTGTGGACGGTCCCCGCGTTCCGGGTGCCCGAGGCCACCCCCGGCGCGCTCACCGACGCGGCCGCGACCCTGACCGGGCGGGCGTCCACCGCCGTGCCCGACGTCGAGGTGGAGCGGTTCTGGGCCCTGGCGGTCGCGGTCGCCCACGCCGACGCCGAGGCGGCCCGCGCAGCCCTGCGCGGGGTGAAGCAGGAGTGGCGGATCGCCCTGGGCGCGGCCGCCAGCTGGGTGCGCGGCGAGCCCTGCGCGTTCGCCGACCGGCTGGCCGGCGAGTCCGAGTGGCAGACGACCGACGTCCACCTCGGCCTGATCCGAGCCCGCGACGCCCAGCTCGCCGAGCGGCTGGGCGAGCTCCCGGTGCTGCTGTCCACGCCGAGCCGGGACGACCTCAGCGTCCTGCCCGACGCCCTCACCGAACGCCTCGCCCGGTACGCCGTCGCCGGCGTGGCGGTCGCCGAGGCCGACCTGGTGCTGGCCGCCACCCGGCTCGACCTGCCCGCCGTCACCGACGCGCACCGGGCCGCCTGGCGCGACCTCGACGTGCCCGTCCTCGGCTCGCGGGGCCCGATCGCCGCGTCCGCCGGCCCGACGCTGGCGGCCTACACACTCGATCCGGTGCTGGAGCCCGCACCCAGCCCCACGGGAAGCGCCGACGGCCACGGCCAGGTGGTCAAGCCGGCCAGCCTCGCGGCCTTTCCGCCGCGGCTGGGGGGCGGCTGGTCGGGCGTGGAGCAGGGCGTCCACCCGGCCTGGGCTCGGGCCTTCTCGTCGGGCGACGACGGCATCCCGACGGGCACGGCGCTGCGCCAACTCGCCCGGCGCGCGGCGCCGCTGTCCGACATGCACGCCGCCGACCTGCTCACCGCGCAGCGCGACCTGCTCGACGCGGACCCCGACGGCGCCGCCCAGGCGGCGCTGGAAGCGTTCGAGCGCGGGCTGCTGCTCCCCGGGGCCGCGGACGCCGCCCTCCTCGCCGAACCGCCGACGGCGCTGGCATCCCTGGCGCTGGCCTGGCAGGACACCGCCCAGCTCGGCCTGGCCTCGGTGGTCTGGGGCGCCCTGGACGCGCTCGCGCTCGGATCGGTTCTGGCGCAGCGGCTGCAGCCCGGCACGGCCGAGGTGGTCGACGCCCTGGCCGCCCTGGCGCCCGAGGTGCGGGCGGCGGTGTCCGCCGGGCACGCGGACGCGGCGGTGTGGGACCTGCCCGGGCTGCGCCGGCTGGCCGAGCGGTCGGGCTCGTCGCGCGCGGTGACGGCGGCCCGCGCGATGGTGGCGGATCTCCCGGCGGCCGTCTCCCCGCCGCCCGAGCCGGAGCCCGAGCCGGCCATCCCCTTCGAGCAGGCGTGGCCGGAGGGCGTGGGGTCAGCCCCCACCGTCCCCGACGGGGCGCGCGTGAGCGCCCGCTGGGGCCCCGGCCCCCGCCGGATGCTGGTGGTGCAGATCGCCGCCCCGGTCGGTTCCTTCCGGGTCGCCAAGCGCTGGTTCTACGATCTGGAGGTGGAGGGCCAGTGCCAGGCCGACGACGCCGCCACCGGCGCCACGCGGTGGCTGTGGTGGGACGCCGACGCCGCCGTCCTCGCGGCGTCCCCGCACCGCAACCGGACCGAGGGGAACGACAACCCGCTGCGGCTCGCCGGGCCGGTCCCGCCGCTCACGGTGGCGATGGCGGCGGTCACGCTCGTGGGCCTGTGCCAGGAGCAGGACGTGTATACCGCCCGCGAGGTGGCCACGGGTCTGGGCACCGGCTCGGTGCGGCTGGCCATGGCGGCGCTGCTGGCCGACTCCCCCGACGTCAGCCCCGCCAAGATCGTCGCCGCCCTGGACGCCGACCCCGCGCTGCTTCCGGCCTTCTGGCCGGTGCTGACCCAGTCCGTCCGGCACGCCGCGACCCACGACAAGCCCCCGCACTGGCTGAACCGGATCCTGGACGCCGCCCTGCGGCACGCCGACACGCTGGCCGAGGCGTCCCGGCGCGGCCTGATCCCCGCCGAGGACGCCGCCTGGCCGGGCCTGGGTACGCTGGCCGATCGCCCCGGGCAGACGGCCGCCCTGCGGAAGGCGCGCGAACTGCGGCAGGCGTTGGGGCTGTAACCGGCCGTCGAAGCGGTCCGTCGACGGCCGCGTCGGGTCAGGACGCGGAGCGGTCCGGGCGGCGCAGCCGCGCCCGCAGCGCGGCGGGCGGGCGCACGCCCGAGGCCAAGATCAGGGGGACGGCCGCGAGCAGCATGGCGAGCAGGTCGGCCCACAGCGAGATCAGCCACGGGGTGGTGCCGTGCAGGATCACGCAGACCCAGACCACCAGGCTGCCCCACGCGGCGGCGGCCCACTGCCGCGCATCCCAGGCGCGTCCGGCCCGGGCCAGGCCGCCGGTGCGCAGCGCGGCGACGCCGAGCGCGACCGCGGTCAGCACCCCGGCCGTGGCGGCGGTGATCAGCGGGCCGCTGGCGGCGTAGGCCAGCAGCGCCAGGGCCACGCCCACCAGCGCCGTGCCGCGACGGCTCCGCGCGTCGGACGCCTCGGGCGCGGGCGGGACCAGGCCCGCGTCGTCCCGCCGCGCGACCAGCACGAAGGGGACGGCCACGCAGGCGGCCACCAGGACCGCGACCCACGCGGGGATCGGCAGGTCCGGGACGGCCAGCGCGACCAGGTGCAGGCCGAGGAACGGGAGCACGGAGAACACGCCGTAGGACTCCCGCCACGGCCGCTTGATCCGGCCCAGGTGGGCGGCGACGCCGTCCACGCCGAGGGCCCCGGCCCAGGCGAACAGCGGCAGGACGGCGGGCACCTGCGACTCGAACCGGAACTGCGGCAGGATGGCCACCAGCGCGCTGGTGAGGATGAAGCAGCACGCGACGGCGCCGGTCAGGCCCGCCGCGAGGGTCGCGGCGCTGGGCCGCGGCCGGCTCACAGCGAGAGACGTTCCTTGACCACGGCGGCGAGCCGCTCGGCGATCTGCTGGGCGCGTTCGCCGGTGTCGGCCTCGACCATGACCCGCACGAGGGGCTCGGTGCCCGAGGGACGCAGCAGCACCCGTCCGGCCTCGCCGAGCTCGCGCCCGGCGGCCGTGACCGCCGAGTTGACCTCGGGGTCGATGCCGGCGCGGGCCTTGTTGACGCCCGAAACGTTGATCATCACCTGCGGCAGCCGGGTCATCACGGCCCCGAGCTCGGCCAGCGAACGGCCCGTCGCGACCATCTGGGCGGCCACGTGCAGCGCCGTGAGGACGCCGTCGCCGGTGGTGGCGAACTCACTCATGATGACGTGCCCGGACTGCTCACCGCCGAGAGCGAACCCGTTGTTGTTCATCGACTCCAGGACGTAGCGGTCGCCGACCTTGGTCTGGTCGACCGCGATGCCGTGCGCCTTCATCGCCTGGAAGAAGCCGAGGTTGCTCATCACGGTGGCCACCACGGTGTTCACGTGCAGCGCGCCGGTCTGCTTGAGCGCCAGCGCCAGGATCGCGAGGATCTGGTCGCCGTCGATCAGTTCTCCCGCGGCGTCCACGGCCAGGCAGCGGTCGGCGTCCCCGTCGAAGGCGAAGCCGACGTCGGCCCCGTTCTCCACCACGGCGCGCCGCAGGTCGTCCATGTGGGTCGAGCCGCAGTTCTCGTTGATGTTGAGGCCGTCGGGCCCGGCGTGGATCGTCGTCACCTCGGCGCCGGAGCGCGCGAACGCGTCCGGGCCGGTGTGGAAGGCCGCGCCGTTGGCGCAGTCGAGGACCACCTTCAGGCCCGCCAGGCGCCCCGGCTCGCCCAGCGAGGCGACGAGGTGGGCGACGTAGTGGTCCACGGCGTCCGGCTGATCGACCACGCGGCCGACCTGCGCGCCGGTGGGGCGCGTCCATTCGGCGTCCAGGCGGGCCTCGATCATGTCCTCGAGGTAGTCGTCGAGCTTGACCCCGCCGCGCGCGAAGAACTTGATGCCGTTGTCGGGCATCGGGTTGTGGCTCGCCGACAGCATCACGCCCAGGTCGGCGTTCAGGTGGTTGACCAGGAAGGCCGCAGCCGGGGTGGGCACGACGCCCACCTTGACGACGTCGACGCCCGCCGACGCGAGGCCGGCCACGACGGCCGCCTCGAGGAACTCGCCGGAGGCCCGGGGATCACGCGCAACGAGGGCCACCGGACGGTGACCCTCGAACTGCCCGGTTTCACCGAGCACGTGCGCCGCCGCCACCGAGAGCTCGAGAGCGAGCTCTGCGGTGAGGTCGACGTTCGCCCTGCCCCGGACCCCATCGGTACCGAAGAGCCGTGGCACGGGCGTCAGCGCTTGCTGTACTGCGGAGCCTTGCGGGCCTTCTTCAGACCAGCCTTCTTGCGCTCCTTGACGCGGGCGTCGCGGGTGAGGAAGCCGGCCTTCTTCAGCGCGGGGCGGCTCGCCTCGGCGTCGATCGCGTTCAGCGCACGGGCGATGCCCAGGCGCAGCGCGCCGGCCTGGCCGGTGACGCCGCCGCCGATGATCTTGGCGATCACGTCGTAGGAGCCCTCGACGGCCGCGGTCACGAAGGGCTCGTTCACGGTCTGCTGGTGCAGCTTGTTCGGGAAGTACTCCTCCAGCGAACGGCCGTTGATCTTGAACTCACCGGTGCCCGGCACGAGCCGGACGCGGGCGATGGCCTCCTTGCGGCGGCCGGTCGCGGCACCCGGCGCGACGACGGCGGGGCGGACGCCCGGCGCCGCCGAGGAGGGCGTGCCCTCGGCGCGGTACATGATCTCGCGATTCTCACCGTCGGTGAACGTCGCGGTCTCGTCGATGACTTCTTCGGTGGCGTTGTCGGTCACGTTGTTTCCTTGGGTCACTGAGCGATCTTCGTGATCTCGTACGCCTGCGGCTGCTGCGCGGCGTGCGGGTGCTCAGGGCCGCCGTAGACCTTGAGCTTCTTGAGCTGCTGACGGCTCAGCTTGTTCTTGGGGAGCATGCCCCAGACGGCGCGCTCGACGGCCTGCCGGGGATCCTTCTCCAGCAGTTCGCCGTACGGCACGGCCTTCAGGCCACCCGGGCGGCCCGAGTGCCGGTAGGCCATCTTGGTGGTGGCCTTGTTGCCCGAGAGGGCGATCTTGTCGGCGTTGACGACCACGACGAAGTCGCCGGTGTCGACGTGAGGCGCAAAGGTGGCCTTGTGCTTGCCGCGGAGCAGCGTCGCGACGGTCGTCGCGAGACGACCCAGCACGACGTCGGAGGCATCAATCACATGCCAGTTCCTGGTGACCTCGCCAGGCTTAGGGCTGTACGTAGACACGGACGACCAATCTTCCATCGATGAGCAGACATTCTTGCGGGTGGCGCGGGGCACCCGGGGGCACACTCCAGCGCAACAGCGACTCATCCTACCGCCGCGCGTCCGAGGCACCAAATCAGCGCTCAGGAGCGCGGACACCCGCGGCGGGCGATGCCCGCGGGAGGATCTGCCGGGAACCGGCTCCGAAACGGCGCGGGAGTGGCAGTGTTGGTGCATGAGTTCAAAGGCGAACAACGCACCCTTTCACGTGAGCCATCCCGATGACGTGCGCAACGTCGTGCTCGTCGGCAACGCGGGGTCGGGCAAGACCTCGCTGTTCGAGCAGCTGCTGCGCGCGCGCATCCCCGGGTACCGCGGCGAGAAGGACACCCCCGAGCGCCTCTCGCAGCTGTACCTGGCGTCCCTGGAGAACGGTGACGTGGTCGTCAACCTGCTCGACGCCCCCGGGCACCCCGACTTCGTCGGCGAGTTGCGCGCAGGACTGCGCGCCGCCGACGCCGCCATCTTCGTCGTCAGCGCGGCCGACGGCGTCGACGCCGCGGCGCAGGCGTTGTGGGACGAGTGTGCGCGCGCCGGCATCCCGCGCGTGATCGCGCTGACCAAGCTGGACGCCGCCCACGACGACTTCGACGTGGTCGTGGAGGAACTCAAGGACAAGTTCGGCGAGGGCGTCCTGCCCACGCACGTGCCCGTGGGCCGGGGCACCGGGATCAACGGCACCGTCGGCGTCCTCTCGCGGCGGTTCCGGGACTACAGCGGCGGCGCGCCCGTGCTGCACGAGGCGGACGCCGACCATGAGGCGCTCGCCGAGCCGCACCGCGGCCCGCTGATGGAGGGCCTCATCCAGGAGGCCGAGGACGACGACCTGATGGACTCCTACCTCGAGGGCACCGATCCCGGGCGCGACTACCTGCTCAAGGACCTCATGAAGGCGACGGCGGGCGCGAACCTGTACCCGGTCGTCCCGGTCGTCCAGGGCATCGGCCTGGGCGCGGAGGAACTGCTGTCGCTGATGAAGCAGGGCTTCCCGACCGCCAGCCTGCACCCCAACCCCGAGACCGTCCGGCTCAACGGCGACCCCGAAGCGCCCCCCGTGACCGATCCCGAGGGTCCGCTCGTCGCCCAGGTCATCCGCACCACGACCGACCCGTTCGCGGGCCGGCTGTCCATGGTGCGGATCTTCGCCGGCACGATCCGGACCGACGACACGGTGCACGTGAGCGGGCACCGCTCGTTCTTCGTGGGCGAGGACGACGCCGTCCGCCCCGACCACGACGACGAGGAGCGCATCGGCCAGATCCAGCACGCGGTGGGCACCGACCTGAAACCCAAGGGCGTGGCGATCGCGGGCGAGATCGTGATGATCCCCAAGCTGACGACCGCCGAGACCGGTGACACGCTCACCTCCCGCGACGACGTCGTGGTGGTGCCCAATTGGCGCACGCCCCCCGCGCTGCACCCGGTCGCGATCCGGGCCGCCACCCGCAACGACGAGGGCAAGCTCGCCGTCGCCCTGCAGCGGCTCGCGCTCGAGGACACCGCGGTGCGCGTGAGCCGCGGCGTCCGGGACCAGTTGGTGCTGTGGACCACCGGCCAGGCGCACGCCGACCTGCTGCTCAACCGCCTCAAGGACGCCTACGGCGTCAACGTCGAGCCCGAGGAGGTGCGGATCGGCTACCGCGAGACGCTCGTCGCGCCGGCGAGCGCGATCGGGCGCCACGTGAAGCAGTCCGGCGGCCACGGGCAGTACGCGGTGGTGAACATCGAGGTCGCCCCCCTGCCGCGCGGCGAGGGCTTCCAGTTCGTCGACAAGGTGGTGGGCGGGGCCGTGCCCCGGCAGTTCATCCCGTCGGTCGAGAAGGGCATCCGGCACCAGCTCGAGAAGGGGGTCGCCACCGGCCACCCCATGGTGGACGTCCAGGTGACCCTCACCGACGGGAAGGCCCACTCGGTCGACTCCTCCGACATGGCCTTCCAGATGGCCGGCGCGGCCGCGCTCAAGGAGGCCTCCCAGGGCAACGTGGCGCTGCTGGAGCCGATCGACAAGGTGACCATCACCGTGCGCGACGACTACATGGGCGCGGTGATGACCGACCTGCCCGGACGCCGCGGGCAGATGCTGGGCTCCGACACCGAGGGCCGGCTGGTGACGATCGAGGCCCTGGTGCCGCAGTCGGAGTTGGCGCGCTACGCGATCGACCTGCGCGGCCTGACGCACGGCACGGGGTCGTTCACGCGGGCCGCGCACGGCTACGAACTGCTGCCCCCGGCGCTGGCCGACGAGCTCATCGGCTAGTCCCCCCGGCTCACCTCGTCCCGGGGCTCGTCCGCTACGGCGCGACGGGCCCCGGTTCGGCGTCCCGGGGCTCGTCGTCGACGGGGCGCTTGGCGCGCGGGAAGACCCACAGGCGCAGCATCAGGTAGATGTAGATGCCCTCGATGCACGCCGCCGTGACGCGCGCGACCATCAGGGGGACGTTCAGGGCGCCGAGCAGCGAGCCGAACCCCAGGATCCAGATCACGTAGTTGCTGATGATCACGAAGGTGTACTTGCCGGACTGCTTGCCCAGATCCCCGTGCTCGCGGAAGTTCAGCCAGCGGTTGAGCGCGAAGGCGTAGACCGAGGCGATGCCGTAGCCGATCGAGAAGATGACGCCGTAGGGGATGCCGTGGTCGGGCACGACGACGTCGACCAGCCGCAGGATGCCCATGTCCAGCAGGAACGCGCTGCCGTTGATGATCGCGTACCCGATGAACGTGACGGGGACCAGTCGCTTGAGCCAGTCCGGCAGCGCCTCACGCAGGCGCCAGGTGAAGCCCGCGAACCACCGGGCCGCGGGCCCGTCGCCGGGTTCGTGCTGGGGTGCACCCACGATCGTCCCTTCCGGCGCCGGTTCGGCGCCCGCCTCCACGCTCATATCTGCCTCAGGAACGCGATGATGCCGTCAGCGAGCATCTGCACGGCGATCGCCGCCAGCAGCATGCCCGCGATCCGGGTCAGCAGCACGGTGCCCGAGTCGCGCAGCACCTGCCTGATCGCCCCGGCGTACCGGAGGAACACCCACACGAGCAGCATGGCCGCGACGAGCGCCAGCCCGACGGTCACGTAGCCCCACACGTTCCCGTTCGCCGACTCCACGGCCAGCATCATCGCGACGATCGAGCCGGGGCCGGCCAGCAGCGGGATGCCCAGCGGGACGATCGCGATGTTGGTGTTGGACTCCAGGGTCTCGTTCTCCCCCGCCCCGGTGAGGAGCTGCATCGCCACCAGGAGCAGCAGCAGGCCGCCGGACACCTGGAGCGCCTCGATGGTGATGTGGAGGTAGTCCAGGATGAAGCGGCCGAACACCGCGAAGACGCTGATGATGCCGAAGGCGACGACCGCCGCGTTGCGCGCGGACGCCCGACGGGCCTCGGCGGACATGCCCCGGGAGAGCCCCAGGAACACCGGGAGCAGGCCGGGAGGATCCAGGATGACGAAGAGCGTCAACAGCGTCGAGAAGAACAGCTGAGGGTCGAACACGGGCCAACGCTACTGCCCCGGGGCGAGGATGCGGCCCCGAACCGGTCAGAGAGTGAAGACCGGAGTGGTGCCGGCGGGGATCGCGCCGTTGTCGACGATCTGCTTGCCGAACGGGAAACAGGTCACCGGGATCATCTTGACGTTGGCGATCGCGAGCGGGATGCCGATGATGGTGACGGCCTGCGCCGCGGCGGTGGTGAGGTGGCCGATCGCCAGCGGGATGCCGCCGATCACGAACCAGATCACGTTCATCAGCGCCGATCCGAGGCCCGCCCTGGGCTTGTTCACCACGGTCTTGCCGAAGGGCCACAGGGCGTAGGAGCCCATCCTGAACGAAGCGACGCCCACGGGGATGGTGATGATCAGCAGGCAGGCGACGATGCCGACCAGGAAGTAGCCCAAGGCCAGCCAGATGCCGCCGAAGAGCAGCCAGATCAGGTTGAGAATCGTGCGCACGTGGTGCCTCCTTGTGTCGCGTCCCAGCCTAGCGACGCGGCGGGCGCGCCACAGCGGTGATCCCCCGGAGGCGCACCGGGGCGGGGAGCCGCGGCACCCGGGTTCCCCCCGATCCACGGCCGGGAGCCGACGCCTCACCCGCGAGGGTCCCGCGTCGGCCCGTCCGCGCGGCGGCCCTGGGACGCTTCCGCCCGCCGCCGCCCGCCGCGTCCGGGACAGACCGCGGCGCCGGTATCCTCGACCGGTGACTTCCCGACCCGACGACCGGCGCCGCGTCCACCGCCAGGTCGTCTCCTACGTCCGGCGCTCGGCCCGGATGAACCCGTCGCAGGAGAAGGCTTGGGCGGCCCACGCGCCGCGCCTGGTCGTCGAGGTGCCCCGCGGCGATCGCTCGACCTCGATCCGGCCGGACGCCGGCGTGGACTGGTCGGCGACCTTCGGGCGCGAGGCCCCGCTGATGATCGAGATCGGCTCGGGGCGCGGCGAGGCGCTCGCCGCGCTGGCCGCGGCGCACCCGGAGGCCAACGTCGTCGCGTTCGAGGTGTTCCAGCCCGCGGTCGCCTCGACGCTGTCGCTGCTCACCCGCCGGGACATCGGCAACGTCCGCATCGTGCTGGCCGACGGCGCCCAGGGCCTGCGCCGGCTGGTGCGGCCCGCCGAACTGGCCCAGCTGTGGACCTTCTTCCCCGACCCGTGGCACAAGGCTCGGCATCACAAGCGCCGGCTGGTGGACCCGGGGTTCGCGGCCCTGGCGGCGTCCCGGCTGGCGCCGGGCGGCCACTGGCGCCTGGCCACCGACTGGGAGGACTACGCCCTGGCGATGCGGGAGGTGCTGGACGCCGCCCCCGGGCTCACCCCCGCGCCGGGCGCCGACGCGGACGGCTGGGCCCCGCGGTACGCCGACCGGCCCGTCACCAAGTACGAGGCCCGCGGCGCCGGGGCGGGGCGGACGATCCACGATCTTGACTACGTCCGCACCGACGACCCGGTGGACGCGCCGGCCGCGGACGCCGACGACGTCGGTGCCGGTGCCGGGGAGCCCGTCGGCGACCTGGTGCACCGGACGCCGCTGGCCCACCCCTTGGGCCAGGACCCGTTGTGACGCGCTACCGGATCGACCTGGCCTACGACGGCACCGACTTCCACGGCTGGGCCGTCCAGGACGGGCTGCGCACGGTGCAGGGCACGCTGCAGGAGTGGATCACGCGGGTGCTGCGCCTGGACGCCCCCGCCGAGTTGACCGTCGCGGGCCGCACCGACGCCGGGGTGCACGCCCGCGGCCAGGTCGCGCACGTGGACCTCGCCCCCGGCGTCGCCGAGGAACTCCAGCGCCGACTGGACCGCGTCCTGCCGCCCGACGTGGTGGTGCGCCGCGTCGCGGAGGCGCCCGACGGCTTCGACGCCCGGTTCGCCGCGGTGTGGCGCCGCTACGTCTTCCGACTCTCGGACGCCGCGGGCGACCCGCTCACGCGCGCGACGCGGGTCCGGGTGCGTGGGCCGCTGGACGTGGCGGCGCTCGACGCGGCCGCCCGACGGCTGGTCGGGCTGCACGACTTCGCCGCGTTCTGCAAGCGCCGCGAGGGCGCCACGACGATCCGGGAGATCCTGGAGGCGCACGCCGAACGGGACGAGGAGGGCACCGTCGCGGTGACGCTGCGCGCCGACGCCTTCTGTCACTCGATGGTGCGTTCGGTCGTCGGCGCGCTGGTCGCCGTCGGGCAGGGCCGGCACGATCCGGCCTGGATCGACGACCTGCTCGCCCGGCCGGAGCGTGCGGGGGATGTCACCGTGATGCCGCCGTACGGTCTGGTGCTGGAGGAGGTCGGCTACCCCGCCGACGCCGACCTGGCGGCCCGCCAGCTTCAGGCCCGCGCCCGACGAGACAGCGAGGAACAGCCGTGACCCACTACTTCGAGACGCCGACGGGCGAGGAGCACCGCCGCACGGTGTCGGCCCGGTTCTGGGACACCGACTGGGAGTTCACCACCGCGGCGGGCGTGTTCTCCTCCGACGGACTCGACCTGGGGACCGGCGTGCTGCTGCGCACCCACACCCCCGCCCCGGGCGCCCGCCGCCTGCTGGACCTGGGGTGCGGCTACGGCGTCCTGGCCGTGGCGCTCGCCAGCGCCTCCCCGGACGCCGAGGTGGACGCCGTCGACGTGAACGAGCGCGCGCTCGCCCTCACGGCCGACAACGCCCGGGCCCACGGCGTCGGGGAACGGGTGCACGCGCTGCTGCCCGACGCCGTGGCTCCCGACGCCCGCTACGACGAGATCTGGTCCAACCCCCCGATCCGGATCGGGAAGCAGGCGCTGCACGACCTGTTGCTCCAGTGGCTGCCGCGGCTGGCCCCCGGCGGCGTCGCGCGCCTGGTCGTGGGCCGCAACCTGGGAGCCGACTCGCTGCAGCGCTGGCTGATCCAGCAGGGCCACCGCTGCGACCGCACCGCCTCGGCCAAGGGGTTCCGCGTCCTGGAGGTCCGCCCCGCTTCCTGAACGCCCCCTTGGCAAGGGCGGCGGACGCGTCTAGGGTGGGCCCCACATTGGAGGCGGACGACGGTTGCCGCCGGAGAGGAGTTGCGAATGGGTATTGGCGACAAGATCTCGAACAAGGCTGAGGAACTCGGCGGCAAGATCGAGCGCGGGGTCGGTGACCTCACCGACAACGAGGAGCTCGAGGCCAAGGGCGCGGCGAAGGAAGCCGCCGCCAAGGCCAAGCAGGCCGGGGAACACGTCAAGGATGCAGCGAAGGATGTCGTCGATGACGTCAAGGACGCCACCCACGACAAGCGGCACTGACTGACGCTTCTCTCAGCAACACGACTACCCGGAGCGGGGTGGCGGGCGCAGGCCCCCACCCCGCTCCGCTGCGCTACCCTGATCTGTGGACCCGTGTGGGGGAACCCGGTGAGAATCCGGGGCTGACCCGCAACCGTGAGGCGCCAACCCGCGCCGCAGTCGGAGCACCCGCCCGGACCCAGCCAACCATTGACCCGTCGAGGAGTGCGGGGCGGCGACCACGACACGTCCACCGTTGATCGGCCCGCGCGACTCAGTGAGGAACTCGATCCGGATGAACGTCCGACGCAACGCCATCGTGGCCGGGATCGCCACGGTGCTCGCCCTCTGCCTGACCGGAGTGCTCCCCGCGCACGCCTCCGACCCCGCGGCCGCCACCAAGGCGGCCGGGTGGGTCGCACAGCAGAGCATCGACGACCCGGCCAAGGCCACCGACGCGCTCGTCGCCCTGGCCGCCGCCAACGACCCGGCGACCGCCCCCGCGGTCGAGAAGCTCACCGCGGTCCTCACCGGGAAGGGCAAGGACTACGCCGCCGGCTCGCCGGAGGCCGCCGCCAAGGTGGCCGTGGCGCTGGAGTCGGTCGGCCAGGACCCGCGCACCGCGGCCGGCGCCGACCTCATCGCGGCCGTCAAGGGCGGCATCGCCGCGGACGGCAGCTTCGGCTCCTACCCCGGCCCGTTCGCCACGGGCCTTGCCGCGGTGGCTCTGACCCGCGCCGACGAGGCCGTCCCGGACGCGCTGGGCAGCAAGCTCCTCACCTTCCAGAACGCCGACGGCGGCTTCACCTACGAGGCCGGGCAGCCCTCCGACGCCGACTCCACCGCGCTGGCCATGCAGGCGCTGAGCGCCCTGGGCGACCAGGACAACCTCGACAAGGCGATCGCGTGGGCCCAGGCCAACGTCCAGGCCGACGGCTCCTTCGCCGGCTTCAACCCCGTTAACTCCACCGCCGTCATGGCGGCCGCGCTGGCCCCCACGGGTCAGAACGTCGCCGACTCCGTGGCCTACCTCGTCGGCCAGCAGCAGCCGGGCGGCGCCTTCCAGAACGCCGGCGCCGACGACCTGTTGGCCACGGCGCAGGCCACGCTCGGCCTGGCGGGCGTCTCCTATCTGGACGCCGCCTGGTCCGAGGCTCCCTCGCCTTCGCCGACCGCCACCCCGGCCGGGACGACCGGTCCGGCCGCTTCGCCCGGCGCGACCGCCGGCGCGACCCCCGCGCCGACCGGCGCCCCGACGGCCACCGCCCCCGGCGGCGTCGACCCGTCCGGCTGGTTCGGGCCCGCCGCGGCGGTGCTCGTGCTGGCCGGTGCGGCGGTCGTGGGCTTCCGGAGCAGGGCGTCATGACCGGCCTTCGGCGCCTCGGCGCGGCCGTCGCCGCCGCAGCCCTCCTCGTGCCGGCCGCCGCGACGCCGGCGCACGCCGCGCCCGACGTCGCGCCCTGCACGGGGGTCTGGGTCGTGGTGGAGGGGCAGCGCTCGGCCTGCGCGTCCGAGCACGCCACCGGCCAGCAGGCCCTGACGTCGGCCGGCTTCACCGTGGAGGACTCCTCGCCCGGGATGCTGTGCCGCATCGGCGGACGCCCCGACACCTGCACCGTCGCGCCCAGCGGCTACTGGTCCTACTGGCAGGCGCCGCGCAACGCCGAGGGCGGCTGGGACGCCTGGACCTACTCCCAGCTCGGCTACACGAACTCCCACCCCGCGGCCGGCGCCGCGGAGGGCTGGGTGTTCGGCGACGGTCGGACGCCTCCCGCCCCCTCCCGGCGACCGACGAGGTCCCCGCGGATCAGGGCCGTCCCCGGAGGGGGGTCCCGCGAACGCCGGGCGCGACGACCTCACCGGGGTCGTCGTGACCGGGGCGGTGCTGCTGGTGGGCGGCGCCGCCGTCGCCACGGTGCTGGCCCGGCGCCGGCGTCCATGAGCCAGGTCCACCCCTGGGCCTGGTGGGCGTGGGCGCTCGGTCTCGCGGCCGCTCTCTCCCTCACCACCAACCCGCTCCTGATCGCGCTGGTCGTCCTCGCGGCGACCGCCGTCGTGCTGCTGCGCCGCACCGACGCCCCGTGGGCGCGCTCGATCGGGGTCTACTTCGTGCTGGCCGGCTTCATCGTGGCCTTCCGGCTGTTCTTCCACGTGCTGATGGGCGCCCACGGGGGCGGCACCGTGCTGTTCTCCCTGCCCGAGATCCACCTGCCCGCCTGGGCGGCCGGGATCCGGCTGGGTGGGGCCGTGACCGCCGAGGGCGTCACCTACGCCGTCTACGACGCGCTGCGGCTGGGCGCCATGCTGCTGTGCCTCGGCGCCGCCAACGCGCTGGCCAACCCCAAGCGCGCCCTGCGCAACGTCCCCGCGGCCCTGTATGAGGCGTCCGTCGCGATCGTGATCGCGCTGTCGGTGGCACCCCAGCTGATCGAGTCGGTCCAGCGGGTCCGGCGCGCCCGCCGGCTGCGCGGCGGCGCGGGTCGCGGCTGGCAGGCCGTCCGCGCCGTGGTCATCCCGGTGCTGGCCGACGCCATCGATCGCTCGCTCGCCCTGGCCGCGGGCATGGAGGCGCGCGGCTTCGGGCGGACCCGCGCCGGCTCGGGACCGTCCCGGCCGCTGGGTGCGGCGCTGCTCGCGGCGATGTTCGCGGCGACGCTGGGCGCCTTCCTGGTCCTGGGCGCCCCCGGGGCGGTCGGCTGGGGCCTGGCGCTGCTGGCTCTCGGCGTGGCCGGCACGGTGCTGGGGCTGCGCCGCAGCGGACGCCGGCTGGCCGTCAGCCGCTACCGTCCCGACCCCTGGACACCGCGCGACACCGCGCTGGCCGGCTCGGGGCTCGTGGCCTTCGCCCTGGCCGCCGCGGCGGACTCGGGCGCCTGGCCCGCCGTGCACGCCGCGTTCCACCCCTCGACCTCGCCGCTGAGCTGGCCGACCCTCCACCCGCTCATGCTGGTGCTCGCGGCGGCCGCCGCTGCGCCGTTGCTGCTCACCGCCGCCCCGCGTCCGGCCGAGTTGGGAGCGCCCGCGTGATCACCTTCGACGACGTGACCATCACCTACCCCGAGGCCGTTGCCCCCACCCTGGAGCGGGTGAGCTTCACCGTGCCCGAGGGCGACCTGGCGGTCGTGGTGGGGCGCACCGGCACCGGGAAGTCCACCCTGCTGGGCGCGATCAACGGTCTCGTCCCGCACTTCACCGGCGGCGTCCTGGCCGGGGACGTGACCGTCGCGGGGCGCTCGACCCGCGCCCACCGGCCCCGCGACCTGGCCGACGTGGTCGGCTGGGTGGGCCAGGACCCCCGCGCCGGCTTCGTCACCGACACGGTGGAGGAGGAGATCGCCTACGGCATGGAGCAGTTGGGGCTCCCCCCGGCGGCGATGCGCAAGCGCGTCGAGGAGACGCTCGACCTGATGGGCATCGCCGCCCTGCGCGGCCGCCCGCTCGCTGACCTGTCCGGGGGGCAGCAGCAGCGCGTCGCCATCGCGGCGGTCCTGGCCGCGCAGCCCCGCGTCCTCGTGCTCGACGAGCCCACCTCGGCGCTCGACCCCACCTCGGCCCAGGACGTCCTCGGCGCGCTCACCACGCTGGTCCACGAGGTCGGCCTCACGGTGGTGCTGGCCGAGCACCGCCTCGAGCGCGTCCTGCACCAGGCCGACACCCTGATCTGGCTGCCGCAGGGCGCCCGGGGCGTCGAGGTCGGTCCGCCCGCCGACGTCCTGCTGCGCTGCGACGTCCGGCCGCCGCTGGCCCAACTGGCCCGCGCGCTGGACTGGGACGAAGTGCCGGGCTCGGTGCGGGACGCCCGCCGCCGCGCCCAGCGCGAACGCATCGTCGTCACGCCTCCCGGCGTCGTTCCGCTCAGCGAGGGCCCGACGCGCGTCCGCGCGCGCGACCTGAGCGTCGCCTACGGCGCCACGGTGGCGGTCAACCACCTCGACCTGGAACTCCGGGGCGGCGAGGTCACCGCGCTGATGGGCCGCAACGGGGCCGGCAAGTCGTCGCTGCTGTGGGCGCTGCAGGGCGGCGTGCGCAGCACCGGCGCGCTCGAGATCGACGGGTCCGATCCGCGCGACCTCCCGGCGCCGCAGGCGCGGCGGCTGGTCAGCCTGGTCCCCCAGACCGCCGCCGATCTGCTCTACCTGCCCAGCGTGGCGGCCGAGCTCGCCCAGGCCGACCGGGAGACCGGCAGCGCCCCCGGCACGGCCGCCCGGCTGCTCACCGGCCTGGGCTCGGCCCTCCCCCCGGACGCCGACCCGCGCGACCTGTCCGAGGGGCAGCGCCTCAGCCTCGTCCTGGCGATCCAGCTGGCCGCCGAGCCGGGCGTCCTGCTGCTGGACGAGCCGACCCGGGGCCTCGACTACGCCATGAAGGACCGGCTGGCGCTGATCCTGGGTCGGCTGGCCGCCGACGGCCAGGCGGTCGCGGTCAGCACCCACGACGTGGAGTTCGCGGCCGCGGTGAGCCGCCGCACCCTCGTGCTCGCCGGGGGGGACATCATCGCCGACGGGCCGACCCGCGAGGTGCTGACCAGTTCCCCCACCTTCGCCCCGCAGACCGCGAAGGTGTTCGCCCCGGTCCCCGTCCTGGTGCCGGCGGAGCTGGAGGGGGCGCGGCGATGAGCATCCTGCAGCGGACGCCGACCGTCACCGCCCCCGCACCGACCGCGCCCCCGGCCCCCCGGCCGTGGCGGCGCGGGGCGATGCTCGCCCTGACCGCGCTGGCCGGCCTGGTCGCGTTCGCCTGGCCCCTGTTCCTCGCGCCGGGGTCGGTGGTCAGCCCGCTGCAGGCCCCGCTGGTGTTCGCGCTGGTGCTGCCGCTGATCCTGGCCGTCGTCGTCGCCGACCTGACCGGGGACGGCATGGACGTCAAGGCGCTGGCCATGCTGGGGGTGCTCGCTGCGGTGGGGGCGATCCTGCGGCCGTTGGGCACCGGCACCGCCGGAATGGAGCCGATCTTCTTCCTGCTGATCCTCGGGGCCGGGTGTTCGGCCCCGGCTTCGGCTTCGCCCAGGGCGCGCTCACCCTGTTCGCCTCGTCGCTCCTGACGGCCGGGGTCGGGCCGTGGCTGCCCTACCAGATGATCGCCGCGGGGTTCGTCGGGCTGGGGGCCGGGCTGCTCCCCGCGCCCGCGGCTGGGTCGAACTCGCGCTGCTCGCCGCCTGGGGCTTCGCGGCGTCGTTCGCCTACGGCTGGCTGATGGACTTCGCGTTCTGGCCCTTCGGGTTGGGGACCTCGACCCAGTTCTCGTTCGACCCGACCGCGGGACCGCTGCGGAACCTCCACGTCTTCGTCCTCTACAACCTCGTCACCTCCATGGGGTGGAACCTGGGCCGCGCCCTCACCAGCGTCGCCCTGATCGCTCTGCTGGGCCCGGGGCTGCTGCACGTCCTGCGCCGCGCCGCGCGCCGTGGCGGTTTCGCCCGTTGACGCGGGGTTGTGTCCACGCTCCCCGGTAATAGGGTGGGACACGAACGCGGGCCGCACACCCGCGGCTGACGCAGACATGAGAGGAAGTTCTTCGATGGCGACCTACACCCTTCCTGAACTCGGCTACGACTTCGGGGCGCTGGAGCCGCACATCTCCGGCGAGATCATGCAGCTTCACTACACCAAGCACCACCAGGCCTACGTGGACGGCGCGAACACGGCGCTGGACAAGCTCGCCGCCGCACGCGAGTCCGGCGACCTGGCCAACGTCAACAAGCTGGAGAAGGACCTCGCCTTCAACCTGGGCGGCCACATCAACCACTCGGTGTTCTGGAAGAACATGTCCCCCGAGGGCGGCGGTCGCCCCGAGGGCGACGTCGCAGCCGCGATCGACGAGTACTTCGGCGGCTTCGAGGGCTTCCAGAAGCACTTCAACGAGACCGCCAAGGGCCTGCAGGGCTCCGGCTGGTCGATGCTGGTGTGGGACACCATGGGGCAGCGCCTCAACATCCAGCAGCTGTTCGACCAGCAGGGCAACCTGCCGGCCGGCCAGCTCCCCATCCTGCAGCTCGACATGTGGGAGCACGCCTTCTACCTGCAGTACAAGAACGTGAAGGCCGACTACGTCGACGCCTGGTGGAACGTCGTGAACTGGGACGACGTCGCCGACCGGCTCGCCAAGGCCCGCACGGTCGGGGAGCTTTACTGATCCGGACTCCTCGGGCCCCCGCGTGAGGGGTTGACGAGGACGGGACGGCGTCGCCAGACGCCGCCCCGTTCCGCGTTCGGCCCTCAGGAACGCACGGCAATCTTGGGCAAAAGCACAGAATAAGTTGAGAATCTCTCAGGATCGGGGGAAGCTGAAGGGGTTTGAATCCCTTCTGTCACCCAGGAGCCCTTTCGTGCCTCTCTCACCCAAGCTCATCGCCGTCGCCACGAGCGCGGCCGTCCTGATCGCCGGTGGCGCCACCGCGGTCGCGGCCAGCACCCAGCCGGCCCCCCAGGTGACGGCGGTTCCCGCGGCCCTCATCGAGACCCCGCAGGCCATCGAGGTCCTCGTCTGGGCCGACGGCGGCGCCAAGCGCGTCTCCATCACCGACGCCACGGTGGCCTCCGCCCTGGCCGCCGCCGAGCTCACCCTCGGCGAGCACGACCGGGTCTCCCCCGCTCTGGGCAGCCAGCTCACGGTGGGCGACTCGATCAAGGTGTCCCGCGTCTCGGTGTCGCAGGAGACCCAGCAGGTCACCCTCGAGTTCGCCAGCACCCAGGTCCAGGACGCCACGCTGGCCAAGGGCGAGACCAAGGTGAAGACCAAGGGCGTCGCCGGCCTCCGCGAGGACGTCGTCGCGACGACCACGGTGGACGGCCAGGTCGAGGGGACCGAACTCGTCTCCCAGACCGTCGTGCGCGAGCCCGTCAACCAGGTGACCGCGGTCGGCACCAAGAAGGCCGAGGTCACCTCGCGCTCGTCCGAGCGGACGCCGGTGCCGGCGCCGGCCAAGACCACGACCAAGCCGAAGGCGTCCACGACCCCCAAGCCGGCCGCACCGAAGCCGACGACGCCCAAGCCCGAGACGTCCCAGCCGCCGGCCTCCGGCGGCGCGCTCGACCTGCGCCGCGCCGACATGTGGGACCGGATCGCCAAGTGCGAGTCGACCAACCGCTGGAACATCAACACCGGCAACGGCTACTACGGCGGCCTGCAGTTCGACCTGCCGACCTGGCGCTCGGTCGGCGGCACCGACTTCGCCGCCTACCCGCACCAGGCCTCCCGCGAGCAGCAGATCACCGTCGCGAACCGGCTCTACGACAAGCGCGGCCTGCAGCCTTGGGGCTGCCGCCACGCAGCCTGATCGCCGCCACGAGCCCCGCCCGGACATCCGGGCGGGGCTCGTCGCATGTCCGGACCTGAGCATCACGGCGCGCCACAGACGCACACGCGACAGCGCCCGGCCCCCTGACGGGGACCGGGCGCTGTCTTACGCCTCAGGCGAGGATCACTCGGCGTCCGCGGCGGGCTCGTGGCCCTCCATGGCGTCGACGAAGCCGGCCGCCTTGGCCGCGTCGGCGCTGTTGAACCAGACCTCCGCGATCGTCTGGTCGTACCAGCGGGACTCGGGGGTGTGGAACTTCATCGAGTCCTCGTTCCCCTTGATGTCGAAGCCGGCGGGCGGCTCGGTGCCCAGGTAGGAGCCCTCACCGAACTTGGACGCCTCGGCGTCCTCGGCGGGGGTCTCGATCGCCTTGGCGGCGGCGGCCTTCGGGGCCTCCTTCTTGGCCTTCTCCGCCTTGGGGGCGGCGGCCTTCGGGGCGGCCTTGGCCTTGGCCTTGCGGCCGTCCTCGACCGACTCGGTCACGATCTCGATGATCGCCATCGGGGCGTTGTCGCCCTGACGGTTGCCGATCTTCGTGATGCGGGTGTAGCCACCGTCGCGGCCGGCCATCTGCGGGGCGATCTCCGCGAACAGGACGTGGACGACGTCCTTGTCGGTGATCGTCTTCAGCACGATGCGGCGGTTGTGCAGGTCGCCGCGCTTGGCCTTGGTGATCAGCTTCTCGGCCAGCGGGCGGACCCGCTTCGCCTTGGTCTCGGTGGTGGTGATCCGGCCGTGCTCGAAGAGCTGGCTGGCGAGGTTCGCCAGGATGATGCGCTCGTGGGCCGGGCTGCCGCCGAGACGGGGACCCTTGGTGGGCTTGGGCATGGTGTGTATCTCCTAGGCGATATCAGAACTGATCGGGATCGTCGGCGAAGTCATCGCCTTCGGGGTAGCTGCTCAGCGCCGCCAGCGGGTCGAACCCGGGCGCGCTGTCCTTCAGCGCCAGCCCCATCTCGGCGAGACGCTGCTTGACCTCGTCGATCGACTTGCTGCCGAAGTTGCGGATGTCGAGCAGGTCCTGCTCCGAGCGGGACACGAGCTCCGACACCGTGTGGATGCCCTCGCGCTTGAGGCAGTTGTAGCTGCGCATCGTGAGCTTGAGCTCCTCCACCGGCAGGGCCATGTCGGCGGCGTACTGCTCGTCGATCGTGGACGGGCCGATCTCGATGCCCTCGGCGTCGGCGTTGAGCTCGCGCGCCAGGCCGAACAGCTCCACCAGCGTCTTGCCGGCGGACGCCACGGCGTCGCGCGGCGAGATGGCCGGCTTGGTCTCGACATCGACGATGAGCCGGTCGAAGTCGGTGCGCTGCTCGACGCGGGTGGCCTCGACCTTGTAGGTGACCTTCAGCACGGGGCTGTAGATCGAGTCGACCGGGATGCGGCCGATCTCGGAGTCGGGGCTCTTGTTCTGGCTGGCCGACACGTAGCCGCGGCCGCGCTCGACGACGAGCTCCATGTCGATCTTGCCGGACGCGTTCAGCGTGGCGATGTGCAGCTCCGGGTTGTGGATCTCCACACCGGCCGGCGGCGCGATGTCCGCCGCGGTGACGGCGCCGGCGCCGTTCTTGCGCAGGTACATGACGACCGGCTCGTCCTCCTCGGACGACAGCACGAGCTGCTTGATGTTGAGGATGATCTCGGTGACGTCCTCGACCACGCCCGGGAGCGTGGAGAACTCGTGCTGGTTGCCCTCGATCTTGATCGAGGTCACGGCCGCGCCGGGGATCGACGACAGCAGGGTACGACGCAGCGAGTTGCCCAGGGTGTAGCCGAAGCCCGGCTCCAGGGGCTCGATGACGAACCGCGAGCGGTAGTCGTCGACGACCTCTTCGGTCAGCGTCGGGCGCTGTGCAATAAGCATGGATGCGTTCCTTTCCACCGCCCGCTATTTGACGGTGTCCAGTGTGGGACCGGCACGGTGCCGGGCCCGAAACTCGTGGTGCGGGACGTGCCCGCGGGGGTGAACCGTCGGCGTCCGGGCCGGGACCGAAGTCCTGGCCCGGACGCCGCCGGGATCACTTGGAGTAGAGCTCGACGATCAGCTGCTCCGACACGTCGATCACGATCTGATCGCGCGTCGGGAGCTGGTGCACCAGGATCCGCATGCGGTTCGGGCGCACCGTCAGCCACGCCGGGACGACGCGCTCGTGGTGCGTCTCGCGGGCGATGACGAACGGGTCGAGGTTCGCCGACTTCGGCGCGACGTCGATGATGTCGTACGGCGTCACGCGGAAGCTCGGGATGTTGACCTTCTTGCCGTTGACCAGGAAGTGGCCGTGCACGACGAGCTGGCGGGCCTGACGACGGGTCGAGGCGAAGCCGGCGCGGTACACGACGTTGTCCAGGCGGGACTCGAGGATCTGCAGCAGGATCTCACCGGTCTTGCCGGACTTGCGCTGCGCCTCCTCGTAGTAACGACGGAACTGCTTCTCCAGCACGCCGTAGGCGAAGCGGGCCTTCTGCTTCTCACGGAGCTGGAGCAGGTACTCCGACTCCTTGGTGCGGCCGCGGCCGTGCACACCCGGGGGTACGCGCGACGCTCGAACGCCTTGTCGTTGCCCACCAGGTCGGTGCCGAGCCGGCGGGACTTCTTGGTGATGGGGCCGGTGTAACGGGCCATGGTTGATCAGTCCTTCTTATCTATCGACTCGGGCTCAGACGCGGCGGCGCTTCGGCGGACGGCAGCCGTTGTGCGGCACGGGGGTGACGTCGGAGATCGGACCGATCTCCAGGCCCAGCGCGCCGAGCGAACGGATGGCGGTCTCACGGCCGGAGCCGGGGCCCTTGACGAAGACGTCGACCCGCTTCATGCCATGGTCCATGGCGCGACGACCGGCGGCCTCGGCGGCCATCTGGGCGGCGAACGGGGTCGACTTGCGGGAGCCCTTGAAGCCGACGGTGCCGGCGGACGCCCAGGAGATCACAGAACCGGTGGGGTCGGTGATCGAGATGATGGTGTTGTTGAACGTGCTCTTGATGTGAGCCTGCCCGGAGACGATGTTCTTCTTCTCCTTGCGGCGGACCTTGCCCTTCGCCGCGGCAGCCTGAGCCTTGGTACGGCCTGCAGTAGCCATATGTGTCAGATTCTCCTGGTTTCGTTAGCCGAGTGGCCCCGCGTCAGCGGGCCTTCTTCTTGCCGGCGACAGCCTTCTTCTTGCCCTTGCGCGTGCGCGCATTGGTCCGCGTCCGCTGGCCATGGACCGGGAGGCCCATGCGGTGACGACGGCCCTGGTAGCTGCCGATCTCGATCTTGCGACGGATGTCGGCGGCGACGCTACGACGAAGATCACCCTCGGTCTCGTAGCTGGATTCGATGAAGTCACGCATCGCGACGAGCTGCTCGTCGGTCAGGTCCTTCACGCGGACGTCGCCGCTGATGCCGGTGGCGGCCAGGATCTCCTTGGCACGGGTGCGACCGATGCCGAAGATGTAGGTGAGGCCGATCTCCAGACGCTTCTCGCGCGGGAGGTCGACTCCGATGAGACGTGCCATCAGGCGGTTCCCTTTCTCGTGTCGGCCCGTGGGCCGCGAAGGTGTGTGGCGTGCGGCGTCCCGTGCGCCTGAGCGCGGGCCCCGGCCTTCGTCCGGAGGTGGTTCCGACGGGGAGGCACGTGAGCACTGGGCTCACTCCCCGGCGGGTATGCCGTCACGTTGTTGTGTTGTGTTGGAGGGGCTCCAACGGTGATTGCGTCCCTCCGGCCACGCAGCGGGCTGATCAGCCCTGGCGCTGCTTGTGGCGAGGGTTCTCGCAGATCACCATCACGCGACCGTGCCGGCGGATGACCTTGCACTTGTCGCAGATCTTCTTGACGCTCGGCTGAACCTTCATCGAGCTACTTTCTGCTTGGCGCCGCACACGGGTGTCCCCGCACACGACTGGGTGGATTTCGTTGAGAACTCGGACTACCGGTGCCGGAAAACGATGCGGCCGCGGGTGAGATCGTAAGGGGACAGTTCGACGACCACTCGGTCAGACGGGAGGATGCGGATGTAGTGCTGCCGCATCTTGCCACTGATGGTCGCCAGCACCTTGTGCCCGTTCGTGAGCTCCACACGGAACATCGCGTTGGGCAGAGCCTCGACGACGGTGCCCTCCATCTCGAGGGCGCCTTCCTTCTTAGCCATGATCTCCTTGGTTGCAGACATGCGTCTCCTGTGGACACAGGTGACCGACTGCCTATACTACTCCGGCTCAGGCCCACCCCCAAATCGGAGCGGACGGCCGACGCGCGGCCCCGAGCGCGGCTCAGAAGGGGAGGAAACCCAGGACGCCGATCACCAGCACCAGCAGGAGGACGGCGCCCACCACCGCCCCCGCGACACCCAGGACCAGGCCCGTCGACGGGCTCTTGGCCTGCGCCAGTTCCCCGGGGGGCTGCGTGCCGGCCTGCACGACCGCCGGCACGTCGTAGGTGACCTCGCCCGGCACCACCTCGACGACCGGGGCGATCTCCCCCAGCGTCCGAGCGGCGAAGGCGGTGTCCAGCAGGCGGGGGTAGGCGTCGGCGTCGACCTGGCCGCCCTCGTACGCCGCGTTCAGGCGCGCGACGATGCGCTCGCGTTCCCCATCCGAGAGGGGCGCGTCGGGCGTGGCGCGGTATTTCGAGGATCGCGGCAGCTCAGGCATGGCCCCAGCCTAGCCGCGGCACCCTCCCCCGGCACCGGGCTCCCCCGGACCATGCCCTCAGAACAGGCCGACGATGCGGCCGTCGGGGCCCAGGTCCATCCGCTCGGCCGCCGGGTGGCTGCCCAGGCCGGGCATCGTTTGCATCTGCCCCGACAACGCGTACACGTAGCCGGCGCCCGCCGCGAGCCGCACCTCGCGGATGGGCAGCGTCCAGCCGGTCGGCGCGCCCCGATCGGTCGGGGTGGCCGTCGTCGACAGGTGCGTCTTGGCGACCAGCACCGGCAGCTCGCCGTACCCGAGATCGGTGTAGCGGCGCAGGTCCGCGGCGGCGGCCGGGGCCAGCTCCACGCCGTCGGCGCCGTACACCTTGGTGGCGAGCTTGCGCAGCTTCTCGGTGAGGGGGTCGGTCAGTTCGTAGGTGTAGCGCAGGTGCGTCACGTCCTGCGTGGCGGCCAGCACCTGAGCGACCAGGTCGTCGGCGCCCGCTCCGCCCTGGGCCACGTGCCGCGTGATCGCGACGCGGACGCCGCGCTGCGCCGCGAACCTCCGGATCACCTCGTGCTCGCTGTCGTGGTCGTCGGGGAACGCGTTGATCGCGACGACGGCCGGGACGCCCGCCCCCGCCACGATGTCGAGGTGGTGACCCAGGTTCGCCAGCCCCGCGGCGACGTCGCTGGGGCTCTCGACGAGCATCTCGGGGGCAGGGGCTTGCCCGCGACCACCTTGTACCGGCCCGAGTGCACCTTCAGGGCGCGCACCGTGACGACGACGACGGCGGCGTCGGGGACGAAGCCGGAGGTGCGGCACTTGACGTTGACGAACCGCTCGAAGCCCAGGTCCGCGCCGAACCCGGCCTCGGTGACGACGATGTCGGAGCGCGACAGCCCCACGTGGTCGGCCACGATGGAACTGTTGCCGGTGGCGATGTTGCCGAACGGCCCGCAGTGAACCAGAGCCGCCTGCCCCTCCAGGGTCTGCAGCAGGTTGGGACGGACGGCGTCCCTGAGCAGCACCGCCATGGCGCCGGCGGCCTGCAACTGCTCGGCGATGACGGGGGCGCCGTCGCGGCTGAACCCCACGACGATGCGGCCCAGCCGGGCGCGCAGGTCCTCCAGCGAGGTGGCCAGCGCCAGGATGGTCATGACCTCGGACGCCGCCGTGATGTCGAACCGGCTCTGCCGCGGCACCCCGTCGAGCCGCCCGCCCAACCCCAGCACCACGTTGCGCAGCGCGCGGTCGTTCATGTCCAGGACGCGGCCCCACGTGATGGAGTGCGGCTCGATGTCCAGCGCGTTGCCGTGCTGCAGGTGGTTGTCGACCATGGCGGCCAGCAGGTTGTGGGCGGCGGTGACCGCGTGGAAGTCGCCGGTCAGGTGCAGGTTCATCGCCTCCATGGGGATCACCTGCGCCAGGCCGGCACCGGCGGCGCCGCCCTTGATGCCGAAGACGGGCCCCAGCGAGGGCTGACGCAGCACGGCGGTCGCGTTGAGCCCCGCGCGCCCGAGTCCCTCGACCAGGCCCACGGTCGTGGTGGTCTTGCCCTCGCCCAGCGGGGTCGGGGACACCGCGGTGACGACGACGTAGCGCCCGGTGGGGCGGCGCCGGCCCACGGCGTCGAGTTCCACCTTGGACGCGTGACGGCCGAAGGGCTCGAGGTCGTCGGGGGTCAGTCCGAGCAGGGCACCGATCTCGGGCAGCGGCCGCAGCGTCGCGGCCTGGGCGATCTCCAGGTCTGAGGGCACGTCCCCATTCCTACACCGTCGCGCCGACACGTGCAGGCCCCGCGCGATCTTCGCGCGCGGACGCCGGTGCACGCGGCGAAGCCGGCGGCGGAACGGCGTCCGGCGCAAGATCCTGCGATGACGCCGTGATGGAGACCCGGCGGCTCAGTCGGCCAGGGGCCCGAACGGGAGGCCGCGGGCGGCCAGTTCGCCCTCGCCCCCGTCGGGGGCCGTGAGCACCCACAGCCCATCGGGGGTGACGGTGATGGTGTGCTCCCAGTGCGCCGAGCGGGAGCCGTCGGACGTGACGACGGTCCACTCGTCGTCCAGCGTGACGCCCTGGTCGGAGCCGAGGGTCACCATCGGCTCGATCGCCAGCGCGAGGCCCTCGGTGATCCGCGGGCCGCGCCCGGGGCGTCCGTAGTTGGGGACGTCCGGCGGCTGGTGCATCTGCGTGCCGATGCCGTGGCCGGTGTAGTCGCGCAGGATGCCGTAGCGCTCGCCGTGGCCGCGGATCGACCGCTCGATCGCGTGGCTGATGTCGGTGACGCGGCCGCCCAGGTGCGCCGCCGCGATGCCCGCCCACAGCGCCTCGCGGGTCACGTCGCTGAGCCGCTGGTCGGCCTGCGACAGCTCGCCCACGCCGAAGGTGATGGCCCCGTCGCCGTGCCAGCCGTCGACGATCGCGCCGAAGTCCACCGACACCAGATCGCCGGCCACCAGGACGCGCGCGCCCGGGATGCCGTGGACGACCTCCTCGTTGACCGAGATGCACGTCACCGCCGGGTAGGGCGGGTAGCCGAAGGACGCCCCGTAGTGCAGGAACGAGCTGGACGCCCCATGGGCGGCCAGGACCTCGCGCGCCACGGCGTCCAACTCACCGGTCGTGACGCCGGGGCCGCGGCCTCCCGCAGCGCGATGTGCGTCGCCGCGACGACCTTGCCGGCGCGCCGCATCGCGACGAGCTGCTCGGTGGTCTTCAGCTCGACGCCCTTGTTCCTCACTTGCGGCCGAGCCTCGCATCGAGCGCCCACCGGATGCGGTCGGCGACGTCCTCGACGCTGCCGTCGGCGTCCACCTCGATGAGGAGGCCGCGCTTGCCGTAGAGGTCGAGCAGCGGTGCGGTCTCGATGCCGTAGACCTCGATGCGCTTGCGGATGGTCTCCTCGTTGTCGTCGGCGCGACCCTCGATCTCGGCGCGCTTGAGCATCCGGTGCGTCAGCGAGTTCGGGTCGGCCGTCAGCGCGACCACGCCGTCGAGGCGCATGCGCGCGGCCCGCAGGTGCTTGTCGAACGCCGCCGCCTGCTCCAGGGTGCGGGGGTAGCCGTCCAGGAGGAAGCCGCGGCTCTTGCGGACGTCCGGCTTGGACAGCCGGTCGAAGACCATCTCGTTGGTGACCTCGTCGGAGACCAGGTTGCCGCCCGCGATGAGCGCCTCGATCTTTTTGCCCAGGGCCGTGCCGAGCGCGATGTTGTCGCGGAACAGCTGGCCCGTGGAGATCGTGGGGATGTTGTAGTGGTCGGCGATCCCGCCGGCCTGGGTCCCCTTGCCCGCTCCGGGCGGACCCATGATGAGGAGGTTCACCGCAGGAATCCTTCGTAGTTACGCTGCTGCAGCTGGCTCTGGATCTGCTTGACCGTGTCGAGGCCGACGCCCACCACGATGAGGATGGAGGTGCCGCCGAACGGGAACTGCTGCGAGGTCCCCATGAACAGGAACGCGAACGCGGGGAGCAGCGCGATGAGGCCGAGGTACAGCGAGCCGGGGGCGGTCAGCCGCGACAGCACGTAGGCCAGGTACTTCTCGGTGGGCTTGCCGGCCCGGATGCCCGGGATGAAGCCGCCGTACTTCTTCATGTTGTCGGCAACCTCCTCGGGGTTGAACGTGATCGCCACGTAGAAGTACGCGAAGGCCACGATGAGCAGGAACATGAGCAGGTTGTGCCAGACCGAGGAGCCGGCCATGTTGACGTTGATCCACGCCGCCACCGGGTTGTCGGGGGCGAACTGCGCGATCATCACCGGCAGGTACAGGATCGAGCTGGCGAAGATGACGGGGATGACGCCGGCCTGGTTCACCTTCATGGGGATGTAGGTCGTGCTGCCGCCGACCAGGCGGCGCCCCACCATCCGCTTGGCGTACTGCACGGGGATCCGGCGCTGGGCCTGCTCGACGAAGATGACGCCCAGCATGACGAGCGCGCCCACCGCGATCACCGCGGCGAACGTCAGCCAGCCGTTCGCGTTCGGGAGGGTCAGTCCGTTCCACTCGATGGTGCCGCGGCTCATCGCGATGCCCCAGACCTGGGCGGGGAACGCCGCGGCGATCTGGGTGAAGATCATGACCGACATGCCGTTGCCGACGCCGCGCTCGGTCACGAGCTCGCCCAGCCACATGACGATGCCGGTGCCGGCGGTCATGGTGAGCACCATCGTGATGATCGGGAACAGGCTGGTGTCGTAGACCAGGGGCAGGTCGCAGCCGCGGAACAGCTGCCCCGTGATGGCCATGGTCACGAACGCCGTGGACTGCATGACCGCCAGGACGATCGTGAGGTAGCGGGTGTACTGGGTGATCTTCTGCTGGCCGGCGCCGCCCTCCTTCTTCAGCGCCTCCAGCCGCGGGATCACCACGGTCAGCAACTGCAGGATGATCGACGACGTGATGTAGGGCATGATGCCCAGCGCGAAGATCGCCAGCTGCAGCAGCGCACCGCCCGAGAACAGGTTGATCATCGAGTAGATGCCCGCCGCATCACCGGTGGTCGCCTCGATGCGGCACTGGTTGATGTTCTGCAGGTTCACGTTCGGCGCGGGGATCACCGAACCGATGCGGAACACGGCGAGGATCGCCAAAGTGAACAGGATCTTCCTGCGCAGGTCAGGTGTCCTGAACGCGTGGACAAAGGCGGAGAGCATCCGGTTCCTTACGGTGATGTCTGGAGCTGCGGGCGGGCCGTGGGCCCAACCTGTCTGACTGTACCAAGTCTCCCCCGCCAAGCCTGCATCGGGCTTGCCATCGGCAACATCATCGTGACCATGGGGCGACGAGCTCCGGACCGTTGTTGCGGACGCTGTTCACGGCCGTGGAGACCTGGAACGTCTGCAGGCCCTCCGGGGTGCGCAGCAGCGGCAGCGCGTCCGCAGGGTCGGTCCGCTGCGGGTCCAGCCAGCTCCCCCAGTCCGCCGGTCGGATCACCATGGGCATCCGGTCGTGGATGTGGCCCAGGGCGTCCGTCGCCTCGGTGGTGATGATGGTGCAGGTGGTGAGCCAGCTGTCGTCGGTCGGGTCGCGCCAGAACTCGTACAGCCCGGCCATGACGAACCCGCCGGCGCGTCCGTCGCCGGGGTGCAGGTACCAGGGCTGCTTGTAGGGCTTGCCGTCGCGCTCCCCCGGCGTCCACTCGTAGTAGCCGTCGGCGGGGATGAGGCAGCGCCGCTTGGCGAAGGCGGCCGCGAACGCCGGCTTCGTCGCGACGGTCTCGGAGCGGGCGTTGATCATCCGCGCACCGCCCCCGGCCGACTTCGACCAGGACGGCACGAGCCCCCACCGCGGCGTCACCAGCTTCCGGACGGCCTCGCCCGTGCCCTTGTCGACGCGCTCGACCACCGCGGCCACGGGGTCGGTCGGCGCCACGTTGAAGCTCGGAACGGGCTCGTCGACGACCTCCTCGATCAGGAAGGTCTCGACGATCTCCTCGGTGCTCTCCGACGCTGCGAACCGTCCACACATGGCGTCAGCCTAACCGCCGGGGACGCGAGAACGGCGGGCCCCGAGGGGACCCGCCGTTCACGGTGATGCGTCTCAGACCTGCGTGGCGGTGCCGCCCGCGGCCTCGATCTTCTCCTTCGCCGAGGTGGTGTAGGCGTTGACCTCCACCTCCAGCTTCACGGAGACGTCGCCGCTGCCCAGGACCTTGACCAGGCGGCCGTCACGGACGGCGCCCTTCTCGACGAGATCCGCGACCGTGACCTTGCCCCCCTCGGGGAACAGCTCGGCCAGCTTGCCGACGTTCACGACCTGGTACTCGACCCGGAACGGGTTCTGGAACCCACGCAGCTTCGGCAGCCGCATGTGCAGCGGCATCTGGCCGCCCTCGAACGCCGCGGGGACGTTCTTGCGCGCGCCGGTGCCCTTGGTGCCGCGGCCGGCGGTCTTGCCGCCCTTGCCGCCCTCGCCGCGACCCACGCGGGTCTTGGCCGTCTTGGCGCCGGGCGCCGGGCGCAGGTGATGTGCCTTCAGCGCCATGTCACTCAACCTCCTCGACGGAGACGAGGTGGATGACGGTGTTGGCATAGCCGCGGAACTGCGGCGTGTCCTCACGCTCGACCACGTCACCGATCTTCTTCAGCCCGAGGCTGCGGAGCGTCTCGGACTGGTTCTTCTTCGCGCGGTTCGCGCTCTTGACCTGGGTGATGCGGAGCTTGCCCATCAGGCGGCCCCCTCCTTCCGCGCCTTCAGCAGCGCCGCCGGAGCGACGTCCTCGACGGGCAGGCCGCGGCGGCGAGCCACCGCTTCCGGCTCCTCGAGCTGCTGCAGCGCCTCGACCGTGGCGTGCACCACGTTGATGGCGTTGGCGCTACCCAGCGACTTGGCCAGCACGTCGGAGATGCCTGCGCACTCCAGCACGGCGCGGGCCGAACCGCCGGCGATCACACCGGTACCCGGCGACGCGGGACGCAGCAGCACGACGCCGGCGGCCTTCTCGCCCTGGACGGGGTGCGGGATGGTGCCCTGGATGCGCGGGACGCGGAAGAAGTGCTTCTTCGCCTCCTCGACACCCTTGGCGATCGCCGCGGGCACCTCCTTGGCCTTGCCGTACCCGACGCCCACGGTGCCGTCACCGTCGCCCACCACGACGAGCGCGGTGAAGCTGAAGCGGCGGCCGCCCTGGACGACCTTCGCGACGCGGTTGATCGTCACGACGCGCTCGAGGTACTGGTTCTTCTCCTCGCGGTTGTCACGGCCACGTCGATCATCGCGGCCGCGACGCTCGCCACCACCCTGGCCGCGCTGGCCACGGGCGTTCGCGTTTTCGTTCGCCATTGTTGTCCTTTCCGCTCTGATCAGAATCCGAGGCCGGACTCGCGTGCGCCGTCAGCCAGCGCAGCGATCCGTCCGTGGTACTGGTTGCCGGCGCGGTCGAACACGACGTTCTCCACGCCCGCCTTCTTGGCCCGCTCGGCCACGAGCGAGCCGACCTGCTTGGCCTTCTCGCTCTTGTCGCCGGACGCCGCACGCACGTCGGCCTCCATGCTGGACGCCGAGGCGAGGGTGCGACCGACGGTGTCGTCGACGATCTGCGCCACGATGTGTCGCGAGCTGCGGGTGACCACCAGGCGCGGACGCTCGGTCGTCCCGAAGATCGACTTGCGTCCCCGCACCTGACGGCGCAGACGCGCCTTGGTGCGAGCAGCCATGCCCTTGTTGTTCGACAGGGAGATAGCCATGGTCACTTACCAGCCTTTCCGACCTTGCGGCGAACGTGCTCGCCGGCGTATCGCACGCCCTTGCCCTTGTAGGGCTCCGGCTTGCGCAGCTTGCGGATGTTGGCAGCAACCTCGCCAACAACCTGCTTATCGATGCCCTGCACCGAGAACGCGGTCGGCTTCTCCACGGTGAAGGTGACACCCTCGGGGGCGTCGATGATCACCGGGTGGCTGAATCCGAGGTTGAACTCCAGCTGCTGAGGGCCCTTGCTGATGACGCGGTAACCGACACCGACGATCTCCAGCTTCTTCTCGTAGCCCTGGGTGACGCCGATGACCATGTTGTTCACCAGCGTGCGCGTCAGGCCGTGGAGGGACCGGGACTCGCGCTCGTCGTCCGGGCGCGTCACCTCGATCTCCCCCGCGTCGTTCTTACCGACCTTGATGGGCTCGGCGACGGTGAGGTTGAGGGTCCCCTTGGGGCCCTTGATCTCGACGTCCTGCCCCTCGAGCTTGATCTCGACACCGGCCGGGACCGTGATGGGGAGCTTTCCAATACGCGACATGTTTTTTCAGCTCCTCTCTCACCAAACGTAGGCGAGCACTTCGCCGCCGACGCTCTTACGTGATGCTTCCTTGTCGGTCAGCAGGCCCTGCGAGGTCGAGATGATCGCGACGCCGAGGCCGCCGAGCACCTTGGGCAGCGCGTTGCTCTTGGCGTAGACGCGCAGGCCGGGCTTGCTGATCCGGCGCAGGCCCGCGATGGAACGCTCGCGGTTCTGGCCGTACTTCAGGGTGATGTTCAGGGTCTTGCCGACCTCGCCTTCGGCGGGGTCGATGACCTCGTAGGACGTGATGTAGCCCTGCTGCTTCAGGATCTCGGCGATACCCACCTTGATCTTGCTGTGCGGCATGGAGGTCGAGTCGTGGTACGCCTGGTTGGCGTTACGCAGACGCGTCAGCATGTCTGCGATCGGATCGGTCATTGTCATGGCGTTTTGCGGCCTCTTTCTCGCCGTGGTTTCCCCGGGGCGTTCGTGCCCCGGGGACCTTCAGCGTCAGGATTCTTGGGAGTTCTGGTGAATCACCAGGACGACTTGGTGACGCCCGGCAGCTCACCGCGGTGGGCCAGGTCGCGCAGACACACGCGGCACAGGCCGAACTTGCGGTAGACGGAGCGCGGACGCCCGCACTTGTTGCAGCGGGTGTAGGCGCGGACGGCGAACTTCGGCTTGCGCGCCTGCTTCACCTTCAAAGCGGTCTTAGCCATCGATCAGCTCACTTCCTCGACATCTGCTTCTTGATCTGGCTCTTGGAGCCGGTGAAGGCGCGCTTGCGGGCGACGGCCTTCTTCGGATCGTTCTCCGGCGCCTTGAACGGGAAGCCCAGGTGCTTCAGCAGCGCCCGGCCCTCGTCGTCGTTGGTCGCGGAGGTGACGAACGTGATGTCCATGCCGCGCACGCGGTCGATCTTGTCCTGATCGATCTCGTGGAACATGACCTGCTCGTTCAGGCCGAAGGTGTAGTTGCCCTGGCCGTCGAACTGGCGGGCCGACAGACCGCGGAAGTCGCGGATGCGCGGCAGCGCCAGGGTCAGCAGACGGTCGGCGAACTCCCACATCCGGTCGCCGCGCAGCGTGACGTGGCAGCCGATCGGCATGCCCTCACGCAGCTTGAACTGGGCGATGGACTTGCGCGCCTTGGTGACCTGCGGCTTCTGGCCGGTGATGGCCGTGATGTCGCGGATCGCGCCGTCGATGACCTTGGAGTCACGCGCCGCCTCGCCGACACCCATGTTCACCACGATCTTCACCAGACCGGGGATCTGCATGACGTTGTCGTAGGTGAACTCTTCGTTCAGCGCGGGGCGGATCTCCTCGCGGTACTTCTGCTTCAGGCGGGGCAGTTCCTTGACGGACTCAGCCATCTCAGATCTCCTTCCCGGTGGAACGGGCGATGCGCACCGAGCGCTCGGACGTGTACTCGCTGCCGTCGGGGCGACGCTTGGTCACCTCGACGCGCTTGTGGCCGACGCGGGTGGTCTTGGCCTTGGGCCCGGTCCCGGAGACGACGAGCGCCACGTTCGACACGTGGATCGGCGCCTCGGTCTCGATGATGCCGCCGGTGTTCTTGCCGGCCGCGTTCGGGTTCGCCGGGGTGTGCTTCTTGACGACGTTCACGCCCTCGACGATCACGCGCTGCTCCGCCGGGAAGACCTTGATGATCTCGCCCGTGCGGCCCTTGTCCTGACCCGCGATCACCTTGACGGTGTCGCCCTTCTTCACATGCAGGGACTTAGCCATCTCAGATCACCTCCGGAGCCAGCGAAATGATGCGCATGAACTTCTTGTCGCGCAGCTCGCGGCCCACCGGGCCGAAGATGCGCGTCCCGCGGGGCTCGCCATCGGTCTTGAGGATGACGGCCGCGTTCTCGTCGAACTTGATGTAGGAGCCGTCGGGACGACGGGTCTCCTTGGTGGTGCGGACGATGACGGCCTTGACGACATCACCCTTCTTGACGTTGCCGCCGGGGATGGCGTCCTTGACCGTGGCGACGATCTTGTCGCCCAGGCCCGCGTAGCGACGCTTCGAGCCACCGAGAACGCGGATGCAGAGGATCTCCTTGGCACCCGTGTTGTCGGCGACCTTCAGTCGCGACTCCTGCTGGATCATTCTTCATATCTCCTTTGTTCGCCGGTTCCCGCGAGGGGCCTGGCGGACGATGCCGGCTGCCGCACGCGTGCGGCGCGCCGAAGGTCTTCGCTGGTCGGGTTTCCAATCCGGGGTCAGCTCGTCTTCGGCGCCGGCGGGTGTGCTACTTGGCCTTCTCGACGATCTCGATCAGGCGCCAGCGCTTGGTGGCCGACAGCGGGCGGGTCTCCATGACGCGGACGCGGTCGCCGATGCCGGCGGCGTTCTCCTCGTCGTGGGCCTTCAGCTTCAGCGTCTTGGTCATGACCTTGCCGTACAGGGCGTGCTTCACGCGCTGCTCGACAGCGACGGTGATGGTCTTGTCCATCTTGTCGCTGACGACCAGGCCCTCACGGACCTTGCGAGCGTTGCGCTCGACCGTCTCACTCATCTGTGGTCCTCTTACTTCTCGACGTCAGGGTCGGGGACGATGCCCAGGTTGCGCTCCTGGAGCACGGTGTAGACCCGGGCGATGTCCTTGCGGACCTCGCGCAGGCGCCCGTGGGACTCCAGCTGGCCGGTGGCGGCGGCGAAGCGGAGCGTGAACAGCTCCTCCTTCAGCTCGGCCACCAACTTGTTGAGCTCCTCGCGGCTCCGGCCGCGCAGGTCTGCGGCGACCAACGACTGCGCCATCAGATCTCACCTGCTTCCCGCTTGATGAAGCGTGCCTTGAAGGGCAGCTTGTGGATGGCGAGGCGCATGGCCTCGCGGGCCACCTCCTCGGACACGCCGGACAGCTCGAAGAGCACGCGACCCGGCTTGATGTTGGCGACCCACCACTCGGGCGAACCCTTACCGGAACCCATGCGGGACTCCGCGGGGTGCTTGGTCATCGGACGGTCCGGGTAGACGTTGATCCACACCTTGCCGCCACGCTTGATGTGACGGGTCATGGCGATACGGGCCGACTCGATCTGACGGTTGGTCAGGTAGGACGACTCCAGGGCCTGGATGCCGAACTCGCCGAACGCCAGCTTGGTGCCACCCTTGGCCATGCCATCACGCTTGGGGTGGTGCTGCTTGCGGTACTTGACGCGACGGGGAATCAGCATCGGGTCACGCTCCTTCGGTCTGCTGAGCCTCGGCCGCGGGGGCCTCGGCTGCGGCTTCGGCGCGACGGCGTCCGCCGCGCTCGGGACGGTCGCCACCGCGGTTGTCGCGACGCGGGCCACGGCCCTGACGACGCTGACCACCGCCGGCGTTGGCGCGGGCGGCACGCTGGGCGGCGCGCTCGGCGCGGTTGCCCGAGACGTCACCCTTGTAGATCCACACCTTCACGCCGATGCGACCGAACGTCGTACGGGCCTCGTAGAAGCCGTAGTCGATGTCGGCGCGCAGCGTGTGCAGCGGGACGCGGCCCTCGCGGTAGAACTCGGAGCGGCTCATCTCGGCGCCGCCCAGACGGCCGGAGCACTGGATCCGGATGCCCAGGGCGCCCGACCGCATGGCGGTCTGCTGCGCCTTGCGCATCGCGCGGCGGAAGGCCACGCGGGCGCTGAGCTGCTCGGCGATGCCCTGGGCGACGAGCTGCGCATCGATCTCGGGGTTCTTGACCTCGAGGATGTTCAGCTGCACCTGCTTGCCCGTCAGCTTCTCCAGCTGGCCGCGGACGCGCTCCGCCTCGGCGCCGTTACGGCCGATGACGATGCCCGGACGCGCGGCGTACAGGAAGATGGTGACGCGCTCGGAGCGACGCTCGATCTCGATCGAGCTGATACCGGCCCGCTCGAGGTTCTCGGTCAGCCACTCGCGGATCTTGACGTCCTCCGAGACGAGCTCGGAGTAGTTCTTGTCGGCGTACCAGCGGCTGGTGTGGTCGGTGGTGATGCCGAGGCGGAAGCCGTTCGGGTTGATCTTCTGTCCCATGCTCAGGCTCCCTTCGTGCCCTTGGGCTCGACGACGACGGTGATGTGCGCGGCGCGCTTGTTGATCCGGCTCGCGGAGCCCTTGGCCCGCGGGCGGATGCGGCGCAGCGTGACGCCCTCGTCGACGAAGGCCTGGCTGATGAACAGGTCATCGGCGCGCAGGCTTTCGGCGTTCTCAGCGTTGGCGGCCGCGGAGGCGACCACCTTGTAGACGGGGTCCGAAGCGGCCTGCGGCGCGAACCGCAGAACCGCGAGGGCCTCGTTGACATCCATGCCGCGGACGAGGTCGACGACACGACGAACCTTGGTCGGGGACATCCGGACGTGACGCGCGATGGCGTACGAGCCGGGACGGTCCCCGAGCAGCGCAGCGCGGCGGCTGGGCCGCGTCTTCTCTGTGCTCATGAAATCCAATTCCTCTTCTTCGTCAGCGCCGGCGCGACTTCTTGTCATCCTTCACGTGACCGCGGTAGGTGCGCGTCGGGGCGAACTCGCCCAACTTGTGACCCACCATGGCCTCGGAGATGAAGACCGGGATGTGCTTGCGACCGTCGTGCACCGCGATGGTGTGCCCGATCATGTCGGGGCTGATCATCGAACGGCGCGACCAGGTCTTGATGACGTTCTTGGTGCCCTTCTCGTTCTGAACGTCGACCTTCTTGGCCAACGAATCATCGATGAAGGGGCCCTTCTTCAGGCTGCGTGGCATTTCTTCCTACTCCCCGATCAGCGCTTCTTGCCGGACTTGCGGCGACGAATGATGAGCTTGCTGCTCGCCTTGTTCTTGTTGCGGGTCCGGCCCTCGGGCTTGCCCCAGGGGCTCACCGGGTGACGGCCACCGGACGTCCGGCCCTCGCCACCGCCGTGCGGGTGGTCGATCGGGTTCATGACGACGCCGCGGACGGTCGGGCGGACGCCCTTCCAGCGGTTACGACCGGCCTTGCCCCAGTTGATGTTCGACTGCTCGGCGTTGCCGACCTCGCCGACCGTCGCGCGGCAGCGGACGTCCACCATGCGCATCTCGCCCGAGGGCAGACGCAGCGTGGCGTGCTTGCCCTCGCGGGCCACCAGCTGGATGCGGGCGCCGGCCGAACGGCCCATCTTGGCGCCGCCACCGGGACGCAGCTCCACCGCGTGGATCACGGTGCCCACGGGGATGTTGCGCAGCGGCAGGTTGTTGCCGGGCTTGATGTCAGCGCCCTCGCCGGCCTCCACCATGGCGCCCTGGGCCAGGCCCTCGGGAGCGATGATGTAGCGCTTGGCGCCATCGAGGTAGTGCAGCAACGCGATGCGGGCGGTGCGGTTGGGGTCGTACTCGATGTGAGCGACCTTGGCCGGCACGCCGTCCTTGTCGTAGCGCTTGAAGTCGATGAGGCGGTACGCCTGCTTGTGGCCGCCACCGATGTGACGGGTGGTGATCCGTCCCTGGTTGTTGCGGCCGCCGGTCTTCTTGATCGGAACGGTCAGCGACTTCTCGGGGGTCGAACGCGTCAGCTCGGCGAAATCCGAGACCGACGAGCCGCGACGGCCCGGAGTCGTGGGCTTGTACTTACGAATAGCCATTTATCAATCAGTCCTTCGATGCCCCGACTCAGTTGCCCTGGCCGAAGATGTCGATCCGCTGGCCTTCGGCGACCGTGACGATCGCACGCTTGGTGTCGGGCCGCTTGCCGGCGCCGTAGCGCAGCCGACGGCTCTTGCCCGCGCGGTTGATGGTGTTGACCGAGGTGACCTTGACGCCGAAAACCTTCTCGACGGCGATCTTGATCTCGGTCTTGTTGGCGCCCGGCGCGACGAGGAACGTGTACTTGTTCTCGTCGAGCAGGCTGTAGCTCTTCTCGCTGACCACGGGCGCGAGCAGGATGTCGCGGTGGTCGTGGATCTTCAGCTCGTTGCTCACTTGTCAGCCTCCTTGGCGTCGGACTCGGTGGCGACGGCCTTGACCGACTTGCCCTTGGCGGGGCCGGCCACGAACGCCTCGAGCGCCGCGGCGCTGAAGACCACGTCATCGGCCACGACCACGTCGTAGGCGTTGAGCTGGTCGACGGCGAGCACGTGGATCGAGGCCACGTTGCGCAGGCTCAGCCAGGCGAGGTCCTCGTCGCGGTTCAGCACGACCAGCACGCGGCGACCCTCGACCGTCTCCAGGGCCTGCAGAGCGGCCTTGGTCGACGGCTTCTCGCCGGTCACGAACGAGTCGACGACGTGGATGGCGCCGTCACGGGCGCGGTCGGACAGGACACCGCGCAGGGCGGCGGCCACCATCTTCTTGGGGGTCCGCTGGGCGTAGCCGTGCGGGGTGGGCCCGTGCACGATGCCGCCACCGGTCCACTGCGGGGCGCGGCGCGAACCCTGACGGGCGCGGCCGGTGCCCTTCTGACGCCACGGCTTGGCGCCACCGCCGCGGACCTCGCCGCGGGTCTTGGTGGAGTGCGTGCCCTGGCGAGCGGCGGCCTGCTGGGCCACGACGACCTGGTGGATCAGCGGGACGTTGGTCTGGACGTCGAAGAGCTCGCCGGGGAGCTCCGCGGTCTTCTTGGTGCCGAGAACGGCGACCTTGCGGGTCTCACTCATGCTCAGGCTCCCTTCTTGGCAGCGGTACGCAGCACGACGAGGGCACCCTTGGGGCCGGGGACGGAGCCCTTGACCAGGATGAGGCCGCGCTCGGGATCGACCGAGTGGATGGTCAGGTTCTGCACGGTCACCTTCTCGACGCCCATGCGGCCGGCCATGCGCATCCCGGGGAACACACGGGACGGCGTGGAGGACTGGCCGATGGAGCCCGGCGAACGGTGCTTGCGGTGCACACCGTGGCTGGCGCGCAGGCCGTGGAAGCCGTGGCGCTTCATGACGCCCGCGGTGCCCTTGCCCTTGCTCACGCCGGTCACGTCGACGACCTGGCCGGCCTCGAACGCGTCCGCGTTCACTTCCTGGCCCAGGGTGTACTCCGACGCGTCGGCGGTCCGGAGCTCGACGAGGTGGCGGCGCGGCGTCACGCCGGCGGCCTCGAAGTGCCCGGTCTCGGGACGGTTGACGTTCTTCGGCTTGACGGCGCCGTAGGCCAGCTGGACGGCGTTGTAGCCGTCCTTCTCCGGCGTGCGGACCTGCGTGACGACGCAGGGGCCCGCCTGGATGACGGTGACGGGGACGACCTTGTTGTTCTCGTCCCAGAGCTGGGTCATGCCGAGCTTGGAGCCCAGGATGCCCTTGACGGTGCGATCGTTAGTCATGGCAGCGGACCTCACGGAAGCTTGATCTCGATGTCGACGCCCGCCGGGAGATCGAGACGCATGAGCGAATCGACCGTCTTGGGGGTCGGATCGAGGATGTCGATGAGCCGCTTGTGGGTGCGCATCTCGAAATGCTCGCGGCTGTCCTTGTCCTTGTGGGGAGAACGGATCACGCAGTACACGTTCTTCTCGGTCGGCAGGGGCACGGGGCCCGCGACCTGAGCGCCGGTACGGGTGACCGTGTCGACGATCTTCTTCGCCGACGTGTCGATGACCTCATGGTCATAAGCCCGGAGTCGGATCCGGATCTTTTGTCCCGCCATGGATATCCTTACTTCGTCGTGGGCCGACTAGCATCATGCCGCCCCTCGTCGGGTCTCCCGGTTGAGAAACCCCTTGTCACTCCGACCCCGAGGTCGGGCGTGTCGCGCCTTTCGGGCCGCGCTGTCTCATCGAGAACTCATGAGGCGTGGTAGGGCCCGGCGGAGACCGCCCGGCTGCTTCGGGGAGGCGTTACTGCGGAACCCGTCCGGCGCTCGCGTCGAACGGCCTTGCCGCAACCAGCGTCAAAGCAACCCGTCTATTCTGTCACCGAGCGCCGGTGGGGGCAAATCAGAGATCGCCACCCGGCACTCCGGGCCGCGCCACCCGACGCGGTGGGTGGTCACCCTGGATCGCGTGGGGGCCATCCCCGGAAGGTCACCCGCGCGGGTGGCCATGACGGGGTGGGCCTGACTAGCCTCGTCAGGGTCACCCGGCGTCCGCGACGCCCACCCCCACCCGAAGGACGCCGTGCCCTCCCCCACCCCACCCGACGCGCTGTCGCTGCGCTACGGCCTCAACGACCTGCGCCGCAACGCCGGCGTCACGGCCGCGCTGTCGGTGGTGCTCGTGCTCACCGCCGCCCTGCTGACCGGGGGCGCCCTGGCGATGGAGCGCCTCACCGGCTCGATCGACCAGCTCTTCGACCAGGCCCGCCCGCCCCACTTCCTGCAGATGCACGTCGGCGCGTACGACCCGGCCGCCCTGGACGCCTTCGCCGCGGACCACCCGCAGGTCCGCGACTGGCTGGTCGAGGAGATGGTCGGCTTCGACTCCGCGGCGCTGTCCTGGACGCGGCCCGGCACCGGCGAGGGCGGCAGCTTCGCCGCGAGCGTCATCGACAACCTCTTCGTCGCGCAGAACGAGGGCTTCGACCTCCTGCTCGGCCCCGACGGCCGGGCCGCCCGGCCCGCGCCCGGGGAGGTCTTCCTCCCCGTCGCGCAGCAGCGCACCTTCGGCGTCCGGGCCGGCGACGTCCTGACCGTGCAGACCCTCGCCGGTCCCCGCGACCTGACGGTCGCCGGGTTCGTCCGCGACGCCCAGATGGCGTCCTCGCTGTCCTCGGCCACCCGGCTGCTGGTGACGCCCGAGGACCTCGCCGCCCTGAACGCGGCCGGCGGCGGCGCCCCGGAGATCATCGTGGAGTACCGGCTCGACGACCCGGCCGGGGCGGCCGCGCTGCAGGCCGCCTACGAGCGCACCCCGGACCTGCCCCGCAACGGCCAGGCGATCACCTACGACATGATCCGGCTGATCAACACCTTCAGCGACGGCCTGGTCGCCATCGCGCTCATGTTCGTGAGCCTCGTGCTGATGGTGATCGCCCTGCTCAACCTCCGGTTCGTGATCCGCGGCACGCTCGAGGACGAGGTCCGCCAGATCGGGGTGATGAAGGCCATCGGCCTGCCGAACGCCACGATCGTGGGGCTGCACCTGGCGCGGTACCGCCTCATGGCCGCCGGCTCCTGCCTGATCGGGGGCGCACTGGGGATCGGGGCCGCGCAGGCGCTGTCCGCCGCGGCCGCGGGCTCCTACGCCGCGGCACCGATCACGCCGGCGACGATCCTGATCCCGCTCGCCGCCCTGGTCGCGGTGTACCTCATCACCGTGGGGATGTGCCGCGGCGTCCTGCGCGGGGTGCGGCGGGTCCAGGTGGTCGACGCCCTGGTCCACGGCAGCCTGATGGACGACCGGAGGACGGCCGCGACCGCCGCCCGGCAGGCGCGGCTCGCGCGGCGCGGCGGCCTGGCGCACGGACGCCTCGGGCTGGCCGCCCGGCTCGCCCTGCGCGACCTGCGCGCCGACGCCCGGCAGTGGGCGCTGCTGCCCGCGGTGTTCGGCCTCGCGGCGATCGTCATGATCCTCCCCACCACGCTGCTGTCGACCTTCACCGATCCGCGGTTCGTCACCTACCTCGGCGCCCCGGACGCCGACCTGCGCGCCGACCTGGCCTTCTCCCCCACGCTCGACGCCGACCGCGACCGGCTCGTGGCCGCCTGGGCGTCCGATCCCCGGGTGACCGACGTGCGCCCCTACGCCACCGTGCTGTTCCAGGCCCGCGGGGCCGAGGGCTGGGAGGCGCTGCGGGCCGAGGTCGGCGACTACACCGGCGCGACCGTCTCGTTCGCCGAGGGGCGTGCGCCCGTGCCCGGCGAGATCGCGCTGTCGCACCTCAACGCCTCCAAGCTGGGACTGGCGACCGGCGACACCCTCACGCTGCGGCGCGGCGACGCCGAGACGAGCGTGCGCATCAGCGGGACCTACTCCGACGTCACCAGCGGCGGCTACACCGCCAAACTGCCCGGCGAGGTGACGCACGACGCCTCCGCCTACGTGGTGTACGCCGACGCCGCCGGCGGAGCCGACGCGGAGGCCCTCGCCGCGGACCTGGCCGCGGCCTCGCCGGCGGCGTCCGTCATCGGGATGCGGGAGTACACCCGGCAGACGCTGGCGCACATCACCGACGCCTTCGCCCGGGCCGCCGCCGTGGCGGTGGGGTTCGGGCTGGGCGTGGCCACCCTCATCACCGTGCTGTTCCTCAAGCTGCGGCTCGCCCGGGAACGGCGCTCGCTCGGCGTGCTGTCCGCGCTGGGCTTCTCCGGGCGCGAACTCGCGGCCCAACTCCGGCTCAAGACGCTGCTCACGGCCGGCGCCGGCACCGCGCTGGGCGTCGTGCTCGCCGCGACGGCGGGCGACGCCCTGGTCGGGACGCTGGTCTCGGCCGCGGGGCTCGGGGTCGCGCGCTTCACGCTCCTGCCGGACGTCCCCCTCACCTACCTCGCCTACCCCCTCGGGCTGCTGGCGGCGGCGCTGATCGGCGCCCAACTGCTCGGCCGCGGCCTGCGGCGGGCCGACAAGAGCCGCTGGCTGGCCTGACCGGCGACCAGGGCGCCCGCCCGACGACCGACCCACGAACGGAGTCCCCCATGACGGCCCCAGCCATCCTGAGCGCACGCGGCCTCGGCCGGACGTTCCCCACCACCGAGCCGCCCACCACCGTCCTGACGGGCGTCGACCTGGCGGTCGCGCCCGGCGAGTTCGTCGTCGTCATGGGCGCCTCGGGGTCGGGCAAGTCGACGCTGCTCTACTGCATCAGCGGGATGGACCGCCCCACGTCGGGGACGGTCGAACTCGAGGGCCGCGACCTCACCGGCCTGGACGACGACGAGATGAGCCGCGTCCGGTTGACCCGGATGGGTTTCGTGTTCCAGCAGCCCTACTTCCTGCCGAACCTCACGGTGCGCGACAACATCCTGCTGCCGGCGCTCAAGGCCGCGCCCGGGGACGCCGCGGCGGCTGCGGCGCGGGTGGACGCGCTCATGGAACGCTTCGAGATCGGACACGTGGGCGACCACGGGGTCACCGAGGTGTCCGGGGGCCAACTGCAGCGCGCCTCGATCTGCCGCGCGCTGGCGACCCAGCCGGCGATCACCGTCGCCGACGAGCCGACCGGCGCCCTCAACAGCGCCATGACCGCCGAGGTGATGGACGCCCTGGTCGCGGTCCGCCGCGACGGCGCGACGCTGGTGATGGTGACGCACGATCCCTCCTGCGCCGCGCGCGCCGACCGCGTGGTCTACCTCCGCGACGGCCGCGTCCAGGCCGAGCGCCATCTCGGTCCGTGGACGGCGCAGGCGGCCCAGGACCGCGAGGACGACGTGCTGGGATGGCTGCGAACGCTGGGCTTCTAGGGGTTCCGCGTGCGTCCCGAACCGTCAATACTACAACACGTAGGACGGCGTTGTGGAACCTCCCCGAACGGGACCCCCCGCGGCCCGGATCGCACTAATGTGGACCTGTGTCCGGCCTCGACCGGGGTCGGCGGACAGCGACGCAGAGGATAGGTTCGCATGTCGGTTGATCCCGAACAGCTCACCTTGGCGGGCGGGTTCCCCGCGGCCAACGACGAACAGTGGGAGGCGGAGGTCCTCAAGGTCCTCAACCGCGGCCGCCCCGAAGACAAGCAGCTCACCGCCGCCCAGGGCCTCAAGCGCCTGACCACCACCACGCTGGACGGGCTCGACATCGCCCCGCTGTACACCTCTTCGCCCGAGGACGGCGCGCTGGGCTACCCCGGCTCGATGCCGTTCACCCGCGGCGCGAGCGTGCGCGACGGCTCGGCCGTCGCCTGGGGCGTCCGGCAGCTGCACGAGGACCCCGACGCGGCCGTCACCAAGCAGGCGATCCTGGACGACCTCGAGCGGGGCGCCACGTCGGTGTGGCTCCGCGTCGACCCCGACGCCATCGCCGCCGAGGACCTCGCGACGGTGCTCGCCGACGTCCAGCTCGACCTGGCCGCGGTCCGGGTCGTCAGCAACACCGACCCCGTGGGCGCCGCCCGCGCCCTGATCGAGGTCTTCCGGACCTCCGGCGACGACCCCGCCAACCTCAAGGGCAACCTGGGCGTCGACGCCCTGCGGCACGCGGCCCTCACCGGGACCGCGCCCGACCTGTCGGCGCACCGCGAGATCGTCGCCGAGGCCACCGAGTCGCTGCCCGGCGTCGTCGCGCTGACCGTCGACGCGCTCCCCTACTCCGGCGCCGGCGCCGACGACGTGCAGGAGCTCGCCTTCGGGATCGCGACCGGCATCGAGTACCTCCGCGACCTGGAGTCCGCGGGCATCGACCCCGACCTGGCCGTGACGCAGATCGAGTTCCGGGTCTCGGCGAACGCCGACCAGTTCATGACGATCGCCCGGCTGCGCGCGCTGCGCCGCCTGTGGGCGCGCGTCACCGAGGTCGCGGGCGTCCCCGAGCCGCTGCGCGGCGCGCACACGCACGCCGTCACCAGCCCCCGGATGTACTCCACCGTCGACCCGTACGTGAACATGCTGCGCGCCACCATCGCCACCTTCGGCGCGGCGGCCGGCGGCGCGGACGCGATCACGGTGCTGCCCTTCGACCACGCGGCCGGGCTCCCGACGCCGTTCTCGCGGCGCATCGCCCGCAACACGCAGGTGATCGCCGCCGAGGAGTCGCACCTGGGCCGGGTCATGGATCCGGCGGGCGGCTCCTGGTACGTCGAGAGCCTCACCGACGAGCTCGCCCAGGCCGCCTGGAAGCTCGTGGGCGAGATCGAGGCGGCGGGCGGCATGGCCGCGGCGCTGGCCTCCGGCGACGTCGCGGCGCGGATCGCCGCCACGAACGAGGCCCGGGCGGCGGCGCTGGCCACCCGCGGCGTCGAGCTCACCGGCGTGAGCATGTTCCCCCTGGCGAACGAGAAGAAGTTCGCCGCCAAGCCGCGCCCCGAGGCCCCCGCGCTGGGCGGCCTGAAGCAGATCCGGGACGCGGAGGTCTTCGAGGCCCTGCGCGAGCGCGCCTGGGCCCACGAGGCCGCCACGGGGACGCCCCCGCAGGTCCTGCTGGCGTGCCTCGGCGCGCAGCGCGACTTCGGCGCCCGCCAGGGCTTCGCGTCCAACGTCCTGCTCGTCGGCGGCATCGCCCCCGCCGAGAGCCACGGCGGCACCCCCGACGAGATCGCCGCGCGGGCCGCCGAGGCCGGCGCCAAGGTCGCCGTGCTGGCCAGCTCCGCCAAGGTCTACGCCGACCAGGCCGTTCCCGTCGCCGAGGCCCTGCGGGCCGCCGGCGTCGAGAAGGTCTACCTGGCCGGCCGGCTCGCCGAGGCGGGCGACGTCCCCGAGGGGCTCTTCGACGGCACCATCGCCCTGGGCATGGACGTCGTGGCCTTCCTCGACACCACCTTCGACACGCTGGGAGTGACCCGATGATCCCCCGTTACGACTCCGTCCCGCTCGGCGACGCCACGCCGAGCCCCGACGCCGACCAGGCCTACGCGGCCGCGCTCGCCGAGGCGGGCGGTGACGGCACCGGCTGGGAGACCCCCGAGCAGATCGCCGTCGCGCCGCTGTACACCGAGGCGGACACCGCCGGGCTGGACTTCCTGGACACGCGTCCGGGGATCCCGCCCTTCCTGCGCGGGCCCTACTCCACGATGTACGTGAACCGGCCGTGGACCATCCGGCAGTACGCCGGCTTCTCCACCGCCGCCGAGTCCAACGCGTTCTACCGCCGCAACCTGGCCGCCGGCCAGAAGGGCCTCTCGATCGCGTTCGACCTGGCCACCCACCGCGGCTACGACTCCGACCACCCGCGCGTCGCGGGCGACGTCGGCATGGCGGGCGTGGCGGTGGACTCGATCCTGGACATGCGCCAGCTCTTCGAGGGCATCCCGCTGGACCAGATGTCGGTCTCGATGACCATGAACGGCGCCGTCCTGCCGGTGCTGGCGTTCTACGTCGTCGCCGCCGAGGAGCAGGGCGTCAAGCCCGAGCAGTTGGCCGGAACCATTCAGAACGACATTCTGAAGGAGTTCATGGTCCGCAACACCTACATCTACCCGCCTGCGCCCTCGATGCGGATCATCTCCGACATCTTCGCGTTCACCAGCGCGAACATGCCGAAGTTCAACTCGATCTCCATCTCCGGCTACCACATGCAGGAGGCCGGGGCGACCGCCGACATCGAGATGGCCTACACGCTGGCCGACGGCGTGGAGTACATCCGCGCCGGCCAGGCCGTCGGGCTGGACGTCGACAAGTTCGCGCCGCGCCTGAGCTTCTTCTGGGCGATCGGCATGAACTTCTTCACCGAGGTCGCCAAGATGCGCGCCGCGCGCATGCTGTGGGCCCGCCTGGTGAAGGACGCGGGGGCGAAGAACCCCAAGTCGATGTCGCTGCGCACGCACAGCCAGACCTCCGGCTGGTCGCTCACCGCCCAGGACGTCTTCAACAACGTCACCCGGACCTGCCTGGAGGCGATGGCCGCGACGCAGGGCCACACCCAGTCGCTGCACACCAACGCGCTGGACGAGGCGATCGCGCTGCCGACCGACTTCTCGGCCCGCATCGCCCGCAACACCCAGCTGTTCATCCAGCAGGAGTCCGGCACGACGCGTCCGATCGACCCGTGGGGCGGCTCGGCGTACGTCGAGCGCCTGACGGCCGAGCTCGCCGCCAAGGCGTGGGCGCTGATCGAGGAGGTCGAGGAGGCCGGCGGCATGGCCAAGGCCATCGAGGCCGGCATCCCGAAGATGCGCATCGAGGAGGCGGCCGCCCGCACCCAGGCCCGCATCGACTCGGGCCGCCAGCCCGTGGTGGGCGTCAACAAGTACACCCTGGAGGACGACGAGGAGTTCGAGGTCCTCAAGGTCGACAACGCCTCGGTGCGCGCCGAGCAGATCGCCAAGCTGGCCGCGCTGCGCGAGCAGCGCGACGAGGCCACCACGCAGGCCGCGCTCGACAAGCTCACCTGGGCGGCCGCCAACCCGGATCCGACCGACCCGGAGCGCAACCTGCTCAAGCTGGCGATCGACGCGGCCCGCGCCATGGCGTCGCTGGGCGAGATCTCCAGCGCGCTGGAGAAGGAGTTCGGGCGCTACACCGCGCAGATCCGTACCATCAGTGGTGTGTACAGCAAGGAATCCGGAGACACGGCGTCCACCGCGGCCACGACCGAACTGGTCGAGCGCTTCGAGGAGCTCGAGGGTCGCCGCCCGCGCATCCTGGTCGCCAAGATGGGCCAGGACGGCCACGACCGCGGCCAGAAGGTGATCGCCACGGCCTTCGCCGACCTCGGCTTCGACGTCGACGTCGGCCCGCTGTTCCAGACGCCGGAGGAGGTCGCCCGGCAGGCGATCGAGGCGGACGTGCACGTGGTGGGCGTCAGCTCGCTGGCGGCCGGCCACCTGACCCTGGTGCCGGCCCTGCGCGCCGAGCTGGACAAGCTCGGCCGCGAGGATCTGATGATCGTCGTGGGCGGCGTCATCCCGAGCCAGGACTTCGCCGAGTTGCGCGAGCACGGCGCCGACGCGATCTACCCGCCCGGCACCAAGATCCCCGAGTCCGCGCACGAGTTGCTCGGGATCCTGATCCAGCGTTTGGAGGATGCCGCGGCATGAGGCAGACACTGGACCCGGCGACCCTTGCAGAGCACGTGGTCGCCGGGTCTCGTGCACATATCGCGCGTGCGCTGACCCTCGTCGAGTCGTCGCGTCCCGACCACCGCGATCGGGCACGAGAACTGTTGACCCTGCTGCGTCCCCACACCGGGGGCGCGGTCCGCGTGGGCATCTCCGGCGTCCCCGGCGCCGGCAAGTCCACCTTCATCAACGCCATGGGCACCCGGCTGATCGAGCGGGGCCACCGGATCGCCGTCCTGGCGGTCGACCCCTCCTCCTCCCGCTCCGGCGGATCGGTGCTGGGCGACCGGACCCGCATGGCGGACCTGGCCGAGACCGACGCGGCCTTCATCCGCCCGTCCCCCTCGGGCAACCACCTGGGCGGCGTCGCGCGGGCGACCCGCGAGGGCATGCTCATCATGGAGGCGGCCGGCTTCGACACCATCTGGGTCGAGACCGTCGGCGTCGGGCAGTCCGAGGTCGCCGTCGCCGGCATGGTGGACACCTTCCTGCTGTTGATGATCGCCCGGACCGGCGACCAGTTGCAGGGCATCAAGCGCGGCATCCTGGAGATGGCCGACGTCATCAGCGTCAACAAGGCCGACGGCGACGGCGCGGGCGAGGCCCGGGTCGCCGCCCGCGAGCTGACCATCGCCATGAAGCTGATCAAGGGGGCCGGGGAGCGCCGCACGCCGGTGCTCACCTCCAGCTCCTACACCGGGGACGGCCTGGACGAGGTCTGGCAGGCGGTGCTGGACCACCGCGCGACGTTGGCGGCCGACGGCAGCCTGGACGCCCGCCGCGCCGCGCAGCAGCGTGACTGGATGTGGGCGCTGGTCCAAGCCGACCTGGCCACGGCGCTGCGCCGCAGCCCGGGCGTCCGGGCGATGACCAAGCACCTCGAGTCGGCGGTGTCCTCGGGCGAACTCAGCGCCGTGGAGGCGTCCGCCGAGATCCTGGACGCCTTCCGCCGCGACTTCTAGGCCGCCGCTCGCCACGACGAACGCCGGGGACCCTGCGGTCCCCGGCGTTCGCGCGTCGCCAGGCTCAGGCGTACACCGCCGAGAGCAGCTCGACGTGGAACACCGCGGCCGGCTTGGCGTCCTTGCCGCAGGACTCGGCGCGCGGCTCGGACTCCTGCCGGGTCACGGTGAGCTCCCAGATCTGCCCGTCCACGCGCGTCACCGTCACGGAGTCGCCGTCGGCGACCGCGGCGAGACCGATCGGGTCCGTGAACGCCTCCCGCGCCCGGACCCAGGAGACGGCGGCGCCCTCCCGGGGTGGCAGCCAGCTGACGCTGCGGTCGTGCTGCTCGTTGAGCGTGCCCACCGCGAGCTTGCCGGACGCCGCGGCCTCCAGCACCTCGACGCCCAGCGTGGGCGTCAGGCGGGCCAGCACCTGCCCGTACGGCAGGAGCACGCCGGTCGGCGCGAACCGGTGGCCGCTGGTGTGGGAGCACTCCCACACGCGCAGGTCGCGCTCGGCGAGCGCCTCGACGATCGGACGCCCCACCAGGGCGCAGCAGCGGTCGCGCTTGGCGTTGGTGCACACGAGCAGCACCGGATCGGCCGGGTGGAGCCAGGGCGCCTCGACCGGACGCGTCTGGGCCAGGTGCTCCCACGGCAACGTCAGCACCTCGGCGGGATCGTCGACCTCGCCGCTGAGCAGCCAGGCCGCGCCGGCCAGCCCGCCGGCCACGAACACGCGCCGCGGCCCGCCGTGGGAGTCCGCGTGCTGCCCCGGGCGCCGGATCAGGATGGCGCGCCCGCCGTGAGCGGCGGCGGCGGCCTCGATGCGGGCGCCGAGATCGGGGTCGAGGTGCGACTGGGTGAAGGCGTCGCGGCCCCACGGGCCGGGCTGCTCCAGGGCGACCCAGAAGGACGCCTGCGGGGCCGTGCCGAAGGCGGACAGGCCGCCCCAGCCCAGCGAGCAGGAGTCGGGCGGCAGAGGGGGATTCGCAGGATGGTTCATCGGGGCATCCTTCGCCAGAGGGGACGGGGGACGAACGGGGCGACGAAGAACATCGCCCGGAGCTGCCAGGGGATCCACAGGACGGGGGCTCCCCCGTCCGCGAGCCGGCGCGTGACGGCGTCCGCCACCTGGGCGGGCGTCGAGGAGAACACCGCGGGCTTCATCCCGCGGGTCATCCGGCCGACGACGAAGCCGGGCCGGGCGATCACGAGGTCGACGCCGCTGCCGTGCAGCGCGTCGGCCAGGCCGGAGGCGAACCCGTCGAGCCCGGCCTTGGCCGAGCCGTAGACGTAGTTGGCGCGGCGCACGCGCACCCCCGCCACCGAGGAGAAGGCCACGATCGCGCCGCGCCCGCGCGGGCGCATCCGGGCGGCCAGCACCGTCAGCAGTGAGGCCTGGGCGACGAAGTCGGTGGTGAGGATCCGCACCACCTCGGCGGCGTCGCCCTCGGCGCGCTCCTGGTCCCCCAGGACGCCGAAGGCGAGCACCGCGACGCCGATCTCGCCGAAGCGTCGCTCGATGTCGGCGACCAGCGCGGGGTGGGCCGCCGTCTCGTCGGCCTCGAAGTCCACGACCTCGACGGTCCCGCCGGCGGCGGCCACCGCCGTGACGGCCTCGCGGGCGTCCGAGCCGGGCCGCACGGCCAGCACGACCGTGGACGCCTCGGGCGCCAGGCGCGTCGCGATCTCCAGGCCGATCTCGGACCGGCCCCCGAAGACCACCACGACGCCTCGGCTCATAGGCTCCCCCGCAGGGCGCGCAGCCGCGTGAGCGTGGCGTCGCGGCCCAGGATCTCCATGGACTCGAACAGCGGGGGCGACACGCGCGCGCCGGTCACGGCCACGCGCAGCGGCCCGAACGCGAACTTGGGCTTGACGCCCAGGCCGTCGACGAGCGCGGCGCGCAGGGCGGCCTGGATGCCCGCGTGCTCCCATTCCCCGAGGTCCTCCAGCGCCGCGGCCGCGGCGTCCAGGATCTCGGCGGCGTTCTCGGGCAGGCTCGCCCGGGCGTCGTCGGCGACCACGATCGCGTCGTCGGCCGCCAGCAGGAACGCGATCTTGTCCGGCACCTCGGACAGCAGTACGAGCCGCTCC